>CAJWGB010000189.1 GCA_913031625.1 uncultured Planctomycetaceae bacterium
TTATCCTCCAGACTTATCATTAATTGTAAAAGCAAGAGCAGGGCGTGCAGACGCAATCCGCCGGGATCGAGCTGAACCAGACGCTTTATTCGGGTGGCGCGCTTCTTTCGGCGCAGCGTCAGGCCGTGGCGAACGACGAAACGCGGACGCCGATTCGTCGCATGAACCGGTTTCAATACAACAATGCAGTGATGGATCTGTTTGACCTGAAGTGCAACGTGTTTACGCTGCCAGAACGAGCGATGCGGGTTCATCGCGACTACTTCAAGCCTGAAGCCGGAAAGATGGCCGAGTCGGTTGCCGTAGGGAATCGCCCGCTGGGGAAATCTCAAATGATCGAACCGCGACTCGCAGGTGTGGCAGCGTTTCCTCAGGATCTGCGTGCTGAGCATGGTTACGACAACCAGGCCGATCATCTGTCACTGTCTCCGTTACTGATGGAAGAACTCCTGAAACTGGGCCAGTCGATCACGCAGAGTCCGGATTTTAATTCGAAGCAGGTCGGAATCTGGAAGACATTTTTTGCCGCGCCTTCGGAGGGCGCCGCTGATGAGCAGGAGATCAGCAGGAGACTCATTCCTTTTTTGACGAAGGCGTTTCGGGGGTCTCCGGACAAAAAGTTGCTGAACCGCTACGTGCAGTTTGTACTTCGGGAGGTGGCAGCAGGCGTCGAGTTTTCCGATGCAATGAAATCCATCGCCGCCGCCACGATCTCATCTCCGCGATTCATTTACCTTTACGACAGGACACAGTCTGAGTCTGCCCGACATTTCAATCTTGCATCGAAACTGGCGTTCTTTCTTTGGGGCAGCCTGCCGGATGAGAGGCTGCTCTCACTTGCCGGCGATGGTGATCTTTCGAAGCCAGAGGTTCTGAAAGATCAGGTTGGCAGGATGTTGCGCGACAGAAAGCTGAAGCGGTTCTGTGACAGTTTTCCGGCGCAGTGGCTGCAGCTTGATCGGATCGTGTCGTCCGTCCCGAATCGCACACAATTCCCGCAGTTCTATTATTCTAAATATCGCGTCAGCATGCACATGATGATGGAGCCGTTGCTGATCTTTGAAACGGTGCTTGTTGAGGACATGCCGATCACACAGTTGATCGATTCAGACTTTACGTACCGATCAGCCAAATTGACCGCGGCTTATGGTCAACTGGCAGGGGAAGTCGCGCCGTCTCGGGGAGGCGCTGTTGGAGTGCTGAACTTTCATCGTGTTCCGGTGACTGATCGGCGCGTGGGCGGGGTTATCACAAACGCAGCCGTGATGACGATGACATCCGGTCCAGAGCGGACTCAGCCGATTACGCGCGGTGCATGGGTTGCCGGGGTGATCTTTAATGATCCGCCAGAACCTCCTCCGGCAGATGTACCGCCGCTTGCCGAAAAGCCGTCCTTCAGTGAGAAGGATCTGACTCTTCGCGAACGACTCGCAATGCATCGCGAGCGTTCCGACTGCCGTGGGTGCCATGAGCAAATCGATCCCCTTGGATTTGCACTTGAGAATTTCAATCCCGTTGGGCAATGGAGAGACACGTACGAGAACGGTCGCTCGGTAGATAGCAGCGGTGAGATCCTCGGCAGGCATACGTTCTCAGACGTCGTGGAATTCAAAGATGCCATTCTCGCTGAGAAAGACAGATTCTGTAGAGCCCTCGCGGGCCACATGCTCTCATATTCGCTGGCGCGAGAACTCGGGCCGGCAGATGAACTGGCACTGGACGGGATTGTGGAAGCGGTCGCGGCAGACGAATACAAAATGCAGTCGCTCATTCAGCAGGTCATTTTTAGCAAATCTTTTCGAGAAGAATAATGCGCAGTTCGAGACGAAACTTCCTTCGAGGGGTGGGTGGCACCATCCTCGCCCTGCCCCTGATGGAGAGCCTGACAGGTGCAGCCGCTACGGCGCCGCCTCCAACGCTGCGGATGGCACACTTTTATGTGCCGATAGGTGTGGTGCGTCGTGGTTTCTTCCCCGGGGAAGCGGATGACGTGATACCGAAGGGCAACCTTGGAAACGTCATGAAGTCGCTGGGGAAACAGGATCCGACGCACCGCGTGGAGCCACTTGAAGAGCTCACACCTACGTTGCAGCCGCTGAGAGATCTGACAGGACAGCTGAACCTTATCACAGGCATGGACCGAACGTTTCAACATGGGACGGACGTTCACGCTCAGTGTGCCAGTTGTTACCTGAGCAGCGCTAAAGCGTATACGGTCGAAGGGTCTGCATGGCCACTTGACAGAACTCTCGATCACGTTGTGGCGGATCAGGTCGGAAAGAGCACTCCATTTCGTACTCTGGAATTCAGCTGTAACAGTCACCGCGACAACAAAGAGTCAATCTACTTCGACAATATTTCATGGTACGGGACGGGTCACCTTGCCCCGTCAGTACGCGATCCTCGAAAGATGTACCGACGGTTGTTCTCCAGCAAAGAAATCGGACGCTATCGAGACGTCACCAGCCTGGTGCTGGAAGATGCTCGTGATCTTCAACGTGAACTCGGCAAGTCCGATCGAGAGAAGTTTGACGAGTATTTTCAGTCCATCCGGGAAATTGAGACTCAGATGAATCGCCTTGAGGCGATGCGATCAGATCTTGCGAAAGTCTCTTTTGAAGAGCCACCGGAAGCGTACCTGCCTCGTGGAGATTACATCCGACTGATGGGCGATTTGATGATTACTGCTTTGCAGACGGGGCTCACAAACGTGGCCACGTTTATGGTGGGTCCGGAACGCTGGGATACCCCGTATATGTTCGATGGTCTGTTTGACAAGCCTCGCAGTCATCATCAGATGTCTCACAATCAGACAAAAATGATCGATGACCTCCTGAAGGTGGATCGATTCCACATGGAGCAGTTTGCATGGATGGTGCAACGGATGTCAAAAATCGAAGAGTCGGACGGTTCAACCCTGCTGGATAACACACTGTTCACCTATGGGTCGGGACTTGGAGATGGCTCTACCCATCAATACAACGACCTGCCCATTGTGATGGCTGGAGGTGGCGGCCGGGTGAAGACCGGGCAGCACATTCACATGGCCGAAGGAACACCACTGGCGAATCTGTGGCTGACGCAGGCTCAGCTCATGGGCCTGAAGGTCAATGAATTCGCGGACAGCACCGGTGTCATGAATGACATTCTCTCCTGACAGAGCGCCACAGGTTACCTACGGTCCGTCTGTACGCGATACGGATTCAATTGCAAACGCCAAACTGCAAGACGACGCACATGAGTGTCACTGAACAGCTGAATGCTCCTGACCGGTTCAAGGTGTCAACATTCGGTTGCTGTTTGGCGTATGACTGGGTTTGCCATGTATGTGTTAATGATGACTGTCGTTAACAACGAACAGACTTTGTCGGAATCGGAATACACGCAGGAGCAGGCGGCGCTGCATCTGGCAACACCATGCTGGGGAATGTGGCGTTCTGCGCTGCCGTCCCGTTGTGATTCGTCCTTAGTATCGGACGACGTCGTCGGTGCCATTGCTGCCCAGCGCTTTCAAATGCGTCTGGGCCTGCTGGATCATCATTCGCATCTCACTTTGCAGCGCAATGAACTGCCAGCCTTCGGCCGCTCGCTGAAGAGCATCTTCTGTTGACTGCACGTGCAGGCCAACGGGGGTTCCCGTTCGCTGGCCCGCCGCGAGTATCTCTTGCAGGATCGCTTCAAACTCTGAATCAGTGGGCTCAGGATGATCTGCGGTTTTCATTTGCCAGCGGAGATCGTTGGGGCCGACAAAGATGGCATCGACACCGGGGAGACTGTAAATCCGGTCAGCGTTTGCGACGCCCTCAGGTGACTCTGTCTGGAGCACCACCAGGATGTTGTCGTTTGCCTTCTGAAAGTACTCGGCAGGTGAGGTGTCAAAGTTGATTGGTGCCAGACTGCCGCCAATCGATCGATTTCCCTCGGGAGGGTATTTTGCAGCAGCGATGGCGATCCGGGCCTCCTCGACAGTGTTGACCATGGGCACAACAATACCCATTGCACCGCCATCGAGTGCCCGTTTAATCAGGTCGTGGTCGCCTCGCGGGACTCGGGCGAGGGGCACGCAGCCAGCATCTGCGATGGCAGCAAACATGGTGGCTGCCGTACTCCAGTCGATTGGATTGTGTTCGAGGTCGACGGTCAGCCACGGAAATCCAGCGCGGGCCATCAGTCTTGCCGACGTCGAATTTCCCAGGGACAGCCAGGTGCCGATCGAAGCCTTCCCTTCGGACAGTGTGGACTTGACTGGGTTTAATCGCATGGAATTGTCTGGACACTGGCTAAGAAACGGGGGCGACCGACGAACGTGCCCAGAGACGCAATTTAGCTGAGAAAACTCTGAGAGTTACTCAAAATTGCAAATTACCGCGGCGCCGTTAATGAGCTACGGACTTTGAGTCCCCATCGTAATCCGGTACGCGGGTCTTGTGATGTCTGTTACAGTTTGACACTGAAACAATCATCGTGAACTCCTTCGATCGACAATAATAAGCCACGGCACCGGGCCCAGCCAACGGTCGGGTCCTCGCCATACCAACCTCGACTCATTTTGGAGCATTCCTATGCTGCCCGCCACGCTCACTCCCCCTGTATTGCCTCTCAAGGCTCAAGGGAGAGTCAGACGTACACTGACATTCCTTTTGACTCTTGTGATGCTGACCGCGGCAATGTCCGTGCCCGCAGTGGCACAGGATGACGAAGACGCCAACCCGATTCAGCCGATTTTTGCTGGCGGCAAGAAGCCATTTGTTGTTGTCACAGCATCAAGTGCCAATCAGCTGAAAGAAAAGGCATCGTTCATGTTCGAGGCGGCTGGATATCCAGATGCAGTGGACATGGTCCTGAATCAACTTGACAACACTGTCAACGGATTGAGTGGCCTCAACTGGGATCGCCCGATCGGGATGATGATCTTTCTTGATGCGATCGTTCCGCCCAGCCTCGAGTTTGTGGTGTTTGCTCCCATGTCGAGCAAAGAACAGTTCCAGAGCATGATGGAACTGGGCCCGGTCATTATGCGGGAAGATGGAGACGGCCGTTTCACGCTGGTAGGCCCCAACCGGGATATTTCTATCCGAACGGAGAACGGATACGCATTTATCCAGCTTCCGATTATGGAGCCGGATACAGCATTTGAACGTGAACTTCCTGCACCAGCAACGCTGACGGCCCAACTGACGACCCAGTTTGACGTTGGCGTGACTTTGGATGTTGAAGCGGTGCCAAAGGTGACCCGCGACCTGCTGCTGAATTTTTTGACAGCTACGATGTCAACTCAGATTCAGCAACGAGATGGAGAATCCGACGGCACTTACCAGATGCGTAAGTCGTGGATGCAGGCCGACATCGACGCCATCAAGCTGATGCTGAATGAAATGCAGCGAGTTTCGCTTGGCGTGAGGATGGATAACGAAGGCGAAACACCTGGAGCGCACATCGATATGGTCATGCAGGTTCGAGAGGGTACCAAACTCCTCGAAGCGATGATGGCATCCTCCACCAAAGCCAGCTACTTCACTCCGCTGCTGAGTGAAGAAAGCCCTGTTTCTCTGTCGTATTCCGGCGTGATGGCTGAGTGGGACATCGAGCGGTACTTTGGCGTGCTGGAAGGATTTAAGGGAGAGATTGGGCGGATTGTGGAAGAGGAGGATCTTGGTGTGGCTCCCGCAGAGGGTGGGCCGCTAATGAACGCACTGAATGCCATGCAGGCGACAGTTCAGGAAGGTCACCTCGATACTTTTGCTCAGCTGTATCGAGACTCCGACGAGAAACTGGCCCTGGTCACCGCCATGCGTGTTGTGGAAGGCGAGACACTGGCCGTTGGACTGCGTGACATGCTGATGCGAATTCAGGATAAGGCTGATATCGGTGAAATGACGCTTGGCGCCGCTGAGCACCAGAGTATTTCTTTTCACCGAATGGAGTTCAAGGAGCCAAATGCGGGCGTCAAAGAGATGTTCGGCAACAAGCCTCAGGTAAACTTCGGAATTGGTGATCGCTCCATTTGGATGTCAGTCGGTGGCGAAGAGTCGTTCTCCACACTGACCGGAGTTATGGACGAGCTTGTTGAAGCCTATGAAAACCCGAAACCGAGAGAGATTCCGGCGTCTATGCGTCTGGTCATCCACACAACGGACCTGGTCGAAATGGTTCAGAACGCGGAACAGGCCAGCCGTAAGGAACGCGCAGAACAGCGAAATCTGGACGGGGAAGAAGCGCAGAATCCTCGCGGCGGCGATGCGTCTGCTCAGCTTCAACGTTTTCAGGAACGTCGTGAAGCTCGTCAGAAACGTAATCAGGAATTCCTTGAGACGCTGGCAGAAGGTGGCGATCGACTCGTCATCGAAGCTCGTCCTGTCGATAACGGTGCTCGGATGCGAGTCCGCTTTGAAATGGGCTTTGTGAAGGCTCTGGGACGTGCAATTGGTCAGGCTGTGACGCGGTAGCATCAGTCTGGAAAGATGAGTGACAAAGGGGCCCGGCAAATGCCGGGCCCCTTTTATTGCGCACGTTAACAACCTGTAGCTCAGTAGTCCCGGCCGTTGTGTGTGTCATCCCTGACGAGGAGGGCCTCACTAAAGTGAGTCTCTCACGGGGACGTATTTGACTTCGGGAAGGCGGACGACTTCAGTCTGAAACCCGTCGTCGTGTAGTTCAATGATGCGGTACCCAGGAGCCACTTCATCAAAACGCGGTGAATCGCTGTCCGGATGGAACTGGATGCCGGTCGATGGCGTCGTGTAGACCGGAATGCCGGCCAGTTGCAACTGGAACTCATGATGCACATGTCCGCAGCAGATCAATTTCGCCCGACCGTCTTCTGTCAGAACTGACTGAAGTTCATCACGCCCTGACAGTCCGATGGCATCCATCCACGGGCTTCCAACGTCGCAGGGGGGATGATGCAGGAACACAGCGATCGAGTGGCACTGACTCTGTGAAAGCACTTCCTCGAGCCAGTTGCCCTGCTCTTCGTCGAATACACCGGAGACCTCACCAGGGAGGTGTGTGTCCAGTCCGACCAACAGCCAGCCGTCGTGATCGATTGAAAAACGCACGGGTTCATGGGCAGTCCCGCTGACACGATCAGCGAATACCTCACGGAGAATGGCCCGATCGTCGTGATTCCCTGGCACCTGAGCCAGACAGCTCATCCACGGGGCCAGTGCGTCTCGGACAGCCCGATAGCTTGCCGGCATCTCATCATGAGTGTGGTCGCCGGTCACAATCACGTGATCAAACTGTTGCCCTCTGAGATGCTCTACGACATCGAGCATTGACTCTCTGGTTGGGATGTTGTGAAGAGTCTTCCCGGGTTCGCAGAAAATATGCAGATCAGTGAGCTGAAGTACTCTCATCGGGTATCAACCTCCGGCACATTCCAGGACTCGCAGTTCAGCAACAGCGACAAAGTCTTTTACCTTCGGGCGGTACTCCAGCATATGGGGCGCAACAAGATGCGCCTTCAGGGTTTCCAGTGACTCCCATTTCTCGACAATCGTTACGCGGTTGTCGTCAAGGTTCTGATTCTCGAGGTCTGTCGAAGCGTCGACCGTCGGGCCGTACTCGATGCAGCCTTCTTCGGCGAGAACGGCCGGGACAATCTGACGGAACTCACGGAGAAAGTCTTTTCGATGCCCTGGCTGGCACTGAACGGTGGCGATGACGATGACCATGGAATTCCTCTGCTCTTTGGGACCAGTGACAGGACTCTTTCAGGCCTGCGAATGTTGGTTTAACCCTCTCGCAGTTTCCGGACCACCGGGTCACAGGCGATCTGCTGACCTTCGCCGAGGGTTACAAGTTCTGGTTGGGTACTGCGGCACGCATCTTCGACCAATTCGCAGCGTGAGGCAAATGGGCAGCCGGGAGGTGGGTCCCGCGGGCTCGGAACCTCACCCTCCAGAATAAAGAGTTCCGTCTGTTCGTCCGGGTCATTAATTGGGTTCGACCGCAGAAGCGCCTTCGTATAGGGATGGCGGACGTCTTCGTAGATGTTGTCACAGGAGACTCGTTCCATGACAGAGCCGAGATACATCACGATCATCCGGTCACAGAAATGCTCCACAACCTTCAGGTCGTGAGAGATAAACATCATCGTGAGCCCGAACTGTTCCCGCAGATCCATCAGGAGGTTGAGGATCTGTGCCTGGACGGAGACGTCCAGTGCGGAAACGGGTTCGTCTGCGATAATGAATTCCGGTTTCACGGCCAGGGCGCGGGCGATGTTCAGGCGTTGTCGCTGTCCGCCGGAGAATTCGTGAGGATATCGGTTGCGGTACTCAGGACGCAGCTGCACAGTCTCCAGCAACTCGTCCACATATTTTTTGCGTTCCCCGACAGGAACAATGTCGTGAAACCGGATGACTTCAGTCAGCATCTGGCTGGCTGTCATGCGCGGGTTCAGTGACGAATACGGGTCCTGAAAGATGAACTGCATTCGGCGACGGAAGGGCATCAGGTCATTATGGGAGAGTGCTGAAGTCATCGTGCCGTCAAACCAGACTGATCCGGCGGTCGGTTGAAGCAGCCTGATTATTGTCTTCCCGAGAGTGCTCTTGCCGCACCCTGACTCTCCGATGACACCAAGCGTTTCCCCCTTCTCAATCTGAAGGCTCACGCCATTGACGGCGTGGACTGCTCCCACAATGCGGCTGAAAACTCCACCACGAATCGGAAAGTGCTTCACAAGATCTTCGGCTTTGACGAAACTCATGCTTCTGATGCCTCCGCGCTACCGACCGGAAAATGACATCGAACCAAACGTTCTTCGGTAAGCCCAATTTCAGGTTGTTCGTCCACACACCGATCCTGTTTGTAGTCGCAGCGGTCTGCAAATCGACATCCGGACGGCATCATTTGCAACGTCGGCACCAGCCCTGGAATCGTTGCCAGACGCTGTCCTTTCTTCTTCTTTCCCGATCGCGGAATCGATTCGAGCAGCGCTTTTGAATAGGGGTGTCTGGGGCGGTGGAAGAGATCTGACGAAGAGGCCTGCTCCACTACCTGACCGGCATACATCACGACCACTCGGCTGCAGGTTTGTGCGACGACACCGAGATCGTGAGTGATTAACAGAATAGCGGTGTTTGTCTTCTCCTGAAGGTCTCGCATCAGTTTCAGGATCTGGGCCTGAATCGTGACATCCAGTGCGGTGGTGGGCTCGTCGGCAATCAGCAGTTCCGGCTCGCAGGCCAGTGCGATTGCGATCAGCACACGCTGTCTCATACCGCCGGAGAGCTGGTGGGGGTATTCGTCGTAGCGCTGTTCGGGGAGAGGGATCTCAACCATTTTCAGAAGTTCGATGGCACGATCTCGGCGTTCGGCCTTGCCAAGCTTTGTGTGATACAGAAGCGCCTCGTTGAGCTGCCATCCAATGGTAAACACAGGATTGAGTGCGGTCATCGGCTCCTGGAAGATCATCGCAATCCGATTACCGCGAATCTCCTGCATTCCCTTTTCAGGGAGCTCCAGCAGGTTCGTGCCGCCGAATTCAATGGCACCGCTGTACTCCGTGATGTGATCAGGCAGCAGCCGCATGATGGACTTGCTGGTGACCGATTTCCCGCATCCCGACTCACCGACAAGTCCGACAAATTCACCAGCAGCAAGTTCAAAGGAGACGTTCTTGACAGCATTGATCAAGCCGTCGTCTGTCCGGAATGACGTACACAGATCCTGCACCGACAGTACTGTCTGGGGAGAATTCTGAGTTGTTTTATCATCGGACATGAGAACGATCTGAATCAAACGTGCTTGGGGTCAAGGATGTCCTGCAGGGCATCGGAAAGGATGTTGAACGCCAGGACCAGGCCAAACATGAACGCGGTGGCCGCACCAATCTGCCAGAACATTCCGTTGGCGACGTCGGACTTGGATGCGTCAATCATCTTGCCCCAGCTTGCACCTCGCTGCACACCGAGGCCAAGAAAGCTAAGGATCACTTCGGATTTGATCGCTCCGATGAAGAGGAGAGAGAAGTTGATCAGCATCAGGTGCGAGAGATTTGGCAGGATGTGTCGGAACAGAACTCGGAATCTGCTGAAGCCCATCACTCTCGCTGCCTGAACGTACTCGGATTCGCGGAGTTTGAGAGTCTCGCCTCGAATGATTCGACAGGGGCCAATCCAGTAGGTTGCGGAAAACGCGATAATGACCGGGATGAGAGTTTCCTCTAGCGCACCGCCAATGAGCTTCTCGAAATAATTGTTGGTGAGATCGTTGAGCCACTTATCCACTTCCCCTCCCTGAAACACCCACGCAAGCACCATCAGGAGCACGATGTTTGGAATCGACGCGAAGGTGGAGTAAAGCCATGTGACCAGAGCGTCCGCCCAGCCGCCTGAGTAGCCCGCAATCAGTCCCAGAATGGTTCCAATACCGACTGCAAGGATGCCTGTTACGAATCCGACAGTAATGGCCACCTTGATGGAGTAAACGGCCCGGAGGAAAATGGAACGCCCCTGACGGTCAGTTCCCAGACTAAGCTGCAGCTTTCGAGCCAATGCGTCCTGACTTTCTGCGGTGTAGAAACCGCGTTGAATCTCACGGGCTTTGGTAAGTTTCGACAGGATGTCCTGCGCTTCAGAACCGCCCTCTGCCACGATGTCGTCAATATCATCGATCTGGTAGAGCTGGTCCGCGACTGCGAAGTATTCCTCGATCTCCTTTTCCAGCTGTTCGGGAGGCCTGTCAACGACCTCAAGTCCCATGTATCGACACTTCTCTTCGGTGTCAGGGTTCTTTCGTTGCTTTTGCAGCAGACGGTCAATTTCGTTGACGTACTCTTCCTGAGCGTTGAGTTCTTCCGAGACGACTGGAAGGAGGCCAAAGCCGGGTAGCTCCTTAGGCGCCACTCGCTGTTCGCAATTCTCAATTGTCACCAGGTCGCCAAAGACGATGGCGAGGGAGACAATGACGTAGCCAGCGATAATGATGGAGCTTACGACGGCCGGCTTATGCTTCCAGTATTTTCGAAAGCTGCGTGAGTTGAGTAACCGCTGCATCATGACAGTCTCACCCGCGGGTCAAACACAGCGTAGAGCACATCCGTCAGCAGATTGGACAGGATGTAGACCAGAGCAAAAACAGCGGTGAACGCCTGCACCACGGGAAAGTCACCATGGTTGACAGCAGTCAGCAACTCCCTGCCCATGCCTGGAATCCCAAAGTACGACTCGAGCAGGAACGATCCGGTAATCAGGAAAGGAATCGTGATCACGACACGAGTGATGATGGGGATCATCGCATTCTTCAACATGTGCACAAACAGGACTTTCACACGCGATGCTCCTTTTGCCCTGGCGGTGGTGATGTAATCCCGAGCGGACTCTTCAACCATCACGGCGCGGTAAAAGCGTGTGTCATACCCCATGGCCACAATCACACTGATCAGGACCGGCAGCAGGTAGTAGTGGGGCCAGACTTCCAACAGCATCTCCATGGCCGTCGGTTCGCCGTCGTAGCCGCCAAAGGACACCGCAAATGGTGCGAACCCGGTGTGCTCTTTCAGCCATGTCGTGCCCATGTACTGGCCGACGACAATGTAGACAAGAAAGCTGACACTCATGCCGAGGACAGCCGTAATGACCAGCGCCTTGTCCATCCATCTTCCGCGGAACCAGGCGGAGACAAGGGAAATGGACACCGAAATCAATGTGGTCAGAACCAACGCTGGCAGTGTGAGTGCCAGACTTGGACCGATGGACTCCCCCATCACCTCACCGACTGATCGACCGGGATGGTCCCAGCACTCGTCGTCAAAGTTCAGCGTGCAGACATCGCCCAGGAAGCTGAAGTACTGGATGTGAAAGGGCCTGTCCAGGCCCATCTCTTTCCTGAGCTGTTTGATCTCCTGCTCGGACTTCACCTTGCCAAGGTGACTGTTGACCGGATCCCGAACCCGCAGCGCAAGCATCACGAACAGAACGATTCCCAGGAAGACGGGAACGTTATAGAGAATTCGTCGCGTGACGTATGCCCACATCGTACTGTTCGGGAGAGACGGAGGAGACCGAGAGTTGTCTTAGTTTAGCGAGGGGCTACGTAGACGTACTTGAACCAGTTTTCGAAGGTCTCCACTGGCTTGAAGAACTTCATACGCGGCTTAATGAGATAGTGACGGGTGCGAGCCATTGAGCCTGCATAGGGGCAGTCTTCAAGCAGGATCTCAACCATTCGCTCGACGATCTTCGTCCGTTCGTCCGACGGTGGCATGATCAGAATCTGCTCGTACAGCTTGTCATATTCTTCGTTCTTATAGTTGAAGTGATTGGACCCAGGCGCTTCATTGGGGCCATAGAACAACTGCAGGTTGTTCTCCGCATCCGGATAGTCGGAACCCCAGGCAAAGCTGAAGAATGGGGCGTTCTTGTTGTCCACCTTCTGAATCAGCGTGGAGAAGTCGACAAGGTTGACATCAACTTCAATCCCGATTTCTCCGAGCTGCCGACTGAGCATCTCAGACTGCTCGGTATTGTTGCGGCCGCGGGAGCTGTAGTACTCCAGTTTGGGGAGCCCCTTTCCACCGGGATAGCCTGCCTTTGCCAGCAGTTCCTTTGCGCGGTCAAGATCTGGCCCCCGAAAAGACTTTGGATGTTTGTGTCCTTCCGGGTGACCCGGCAGTGCAGGCGGCACAGGGCCGTCGTAGACGATGTTCAGCCCGTTGTAGAACGTTTCGTTCTGCTCGTCCCAGTCCAGTGCGATGCAGATGGCCTGACGAAGAGCTCGCTTTTCCTCTGTGTAGCCGCCGAGGAGTTCGTCCTCCATGTTGAAACCACGGAAGATGAAGTCGAGCAGAGGGACAGGGACACCGCGGAGTCCTTCGGAACGCGGTTCCTTGAGCATGCGGCCGGTTCGTTTGTTGAAGATCTGCTCGTAGTACTCCGAAGGAACCTGACAGTAGTCAAGGTTGTCGCTCTTGAACTCGAGCCACATGGGCTCGTCCTGTTGCATGAAGCGAACTTCGACTTCATCCAGCAGCGGAAGGCGTTTACCGGCAGCGATGTGGAGGTAGGCCTGCCGGTCTTCCTCCATGCACTCTTCCGGATAGTAGCATTCGTGATACTTTGGGTTTCTCCGGAATGTGATTCGTACGCCTGATTCCCAGTCCTCTTCCTTCATCACGAATGGACCGGTACCGACCGGGTGGCGTCCAAACTTGTCACCGTACTCCTCAACGGCTTCACGAGGGACCACGGCCATCTGAAACATGGCGAGGGTCCACATGAATCGCTGTGAGGGCTGTGACAGGGTTACGTCG
>CAJWGB010000190.1 GCA_913031625.1 uncultured Planctomycetaceae bacterium
GCAACGACTCACACCTTCAGTCTGCAAGCAGGAAGTTGAAGGAGTTGTCGGCTTCGTTTTCAGTTACCTCGGCCGTGAGGTCAGTCTGATTGCGGTCGCCGTATTTTGCAGGAATCAGAGACTTGGGTCCGTTGTCGCCATTGCCCATATTGGCGGCCATATCCGCCATTGCTGCTGGGTCGTTGAGCATTGCTTCGTCAACGCTGGACTGATTTTTACCTGCTTCGACTTTCTTGACAGTGACTGTGTGAGTGCCTGTTACGGCTCCGTCATTGAAGTCGAAAGTCGTTAGCTTAAACTTACCTTCCGCATTGGTGATTCCCTGGGCGGCTCGGGCGGCACCGTCAGTCCAAAAACTGACAGTTGCACCTTCTACAGGTTTGTCTTTATAGATTACTGCCCCCGTGACTTGAAACGTGGGAGGACGGTCTACGGACTCGCCGCAACCAACAAGCAGCATCGTTGCAAATGCTGTGGTCAGGAGGATTCCAGATTTCATAGCAGTCCTTTGAGCTGGATGAAGAAAAAAAACGCACTCATAAAGTTATTAGATACTCCATTGAGTGCGTTGTGTCGAATCACTGATGTGATTGTCGATTAGAACTCTCCGACTTGTTGACCATCACGACGGTCACCCAGTCTCTGATAAGTCAGGTAATCAATGCTCTCGCTCAGGAAGATAACTGCGCCGTCACCAAGCAGGAACTGAGCACCGCCAGTGTGGCGAGACTTGAATCCCTGGCTGGTCTGCCAGTTCTGAAACTGGTTACATGGTCCACGACCCTGAGCCGGATCTGCACCTGCATTCCAGCCGGGATCTTCACGATGACACTTGATCGGGAAGTTGATCGGAGCTGTTGTCGCTGTCCACAGTGAGTTGAAGTGAAACCAGCCATTACGTTGGTGGTCACCACACTGAGGGCGAATTTCGCCAGCAGCAATTACGTTGGAAGGACCGTCAGACATGTCACGGAATCGTGAGCACCAGTTAAAGCGGCTTACGAAACCAGAGATTTTAGTTGGGTTTGCCTCGTTCCCGTGATTTGCCTCACCAGTCCCAAAGTTGTTACCAGGGTAGTCGGTGCAGGTGCCTCCCCACCTCCCCTGCGCACTCATGCGCTGGTTTCCCATACTCAGCGCATAGTTGCTACGACCACTGTGGCCGTCGAGCTCCGGGCTTGTGCCAGATGGACACTGCAACGCAGGAATAATGTACTGTCGGTACAGCTTGCCGTTTTCATCAACCTGGCCTTCAAAGTTAGCCGGAGTCCACGGCTGACCTGCGAGGCTGAAGTTGAGCTGCTTGAACAGAGGTGCCTGATCGATGAACGGCAGCATCTGGACAAGGTACGAACCACGACTGGACGCTGACCATGTCGGGCCAGGACCATGGATCGCCATCATGTTTGCAGGGAAACATTTGTAGACGTCGTGGTAGTTGTGAAGCGCAAGACCAATCTGCTTCAGATTGTTCTTACATTGAGTCCGCCGAGCGGCCTCTCTCGCCTGCTGAACAGCAGGTAGCAATAGGGCGACCAAAATTGCGATGATGGCAATCACCACCAGCAATTCGATAAGAGTGAAACCTCGCTTTTTCTTCATAGCGCCGATGTTCCTCCAGAAGAGCAAAGAGAAAAGAGAAAAGAGAAAAGAATACGTTTTTTGATAACAAAGGAGACATGTTTGTTCAAACAGGATGATCACAGGCTACCGCTCGTAAGAAACAATGCCAACCAAAGTTGGGAAAATTCGGGGTAAATCCCTTACTTTTAAAAATGCATGGATTTACACCTCATTTTGGGCTTGAGAAATGCGGCGTGCTGTCTGCTTGGCAGACACTCTTACCAACGGCATTTGTCTGCAAAGTGCTTAATTTGAGCACGCTGCTCCCATACAGACGTAACACTTCAAATCTCCAGTGGCTCGTTCTTCTGAATGTGACAAAAGACAGTTGATTTCCGCTGAAGAGCATTCTCATTTGCAGCGATTACATTGGTGCCCAATTGCCTGCAAACTCTGCATTAGTGGTATCTTTTGCCTGCCTCCGCTGCGTTGTAGGGACCGATCAGGTTCTCACTGCTTTCACAGAATGTTTCTGAACGACGTCCACAGGAAGGCTCGAAAGCGGCCTCGATCCGGATCTGTCGCCGCGCCGCAGTTCTTCGTCAGCGAGTCGTTCTAAACTCGGGTGAATGAGGTTGAGACGCAGGTGCCGTCATGCTTCCCAGTTTCCAAGTCTCCCAACTGTCAGTTCGACAGGTGAAAACCGCCCGGCAACAGATCATTCAGTCGCGCACACACAGGTGGCTCAGAGTCGCCAATTCGGTCCAGCAGGCAAAGCAGGTTCGGGTTGAACTCGTAGAGAAACTGTCGACAGGCTCCGCACGGCACCGGACTGCCAGAGAGAGAAATACTGATTGCCCTAAAGTCACGGAATCCAGCTGACACGGCGGCAACCGCCGCGGATCGCTCAGCACAGATGGTCAGTCCATAAGAAGAGTTTTCGACGTTGCAGCCGGAGAAGACTTCGCCACCCTCAACCTGCAGCGCAGCACCCACCTGGAAGTTCGAAAACGGAGCGTAAGCGTGCTGTCGCACTGCGCGAGACTGTTCCACCAGTGCTTCCCAACCGTCCGGCAGTGGTTGCCGGGGGACTGTCTGCAGTTCAGTCATGGGGCTTATTATTTGCTGAGGACCATGATTTCCACTTTGCGGAAATCACAGGGATGGCTCTCCGACTGCAGAGAAATCGTTCCACCTGAGAGCGCCAGTTTGCCGTCCTTGATCAGGCGACGCGCTTTTTCGTCTCGCTCATCGAGTTGTGGGTCTGTGTACTCAAGGACGACTTCTCCATTCAGGATGTGACGGATCACTTCGTTTCCTCGCACCTCCACTTCCGCGGTCACCCATTTGTCGAGGTGATAGGTTTCTGACTTTGAACTGATGCAGTGCTGCTTCTTGAGCTGTCCGCCCATTACCACGTTCGTCCCTGGTGTGCAGAGGTTGGATGTCGTCCTGGGGGCCTTGCCGTTTCCAGCCAGCAACTGAACTTCAATGGACACTGGAAAGTCCTGGTCGACAGGCATTGATTCAGGCTTTTGGCCATGCACCATGATTCCGCTGTTACGGACTGCCCAGCCTTCACCACCTTTGCACTGTTCGCCGACGAACCGATACTCCACACGAATGCGATAGTGGGAGTACTCGTTCCTGTAGAACAGATGTCCGAATCTCTTACCGAAGTCGTCGTACTGGTCGTAGCGGACTTTCAGCAGGCCATCTTCCACACGGAACGTGTCACGGTAGTTTTCGCCCAGCTTTGAGTAGCGAATCTTGGGGGTCCAGCCGGTCAGATCCTTCCCGTTAAAGATTGAAACCCACTTCCCTTCTTCCGGTTCTGAAGCGGAAGCAGTGGAGAGCATGACCAGGCAGGTCAGAGCAGTGATGAGTGACTTCATTGGGAAGGACCTTACGCGCGCGGTAAACGTGTGAATGTGAAGAGAAATGCTGATGGCCAATCAGACTTCGCTGGCAGTTGGAACCTGGTAATTCTTTCGGTTCTCGTCCTTGAGGAGTTTGTTGGCTGCTGCGGCATTCTCACCTGTGTGAGATTCCGACTTCGGATCAAACGTCAGCCATGGTCCTACAACGTATTGGTTTCCGTCTTCGGGCAGGCCGACTCCATCAGCCATGATGTTGTGCAGTCGCATGAAATGCTCCGTTGCGTCCGGGTTGTCTTCAAAGGTTCCGGCTTTCGCATTGAACGGAACCTTTGAACCCATGCGATATGAGTTGTTCATCAGGTGTCCAAGCACGCACCCGTAGTGAGCATCATAAACGTTGCCGTTTGCCATTGAGGGGTCGTTGGCTCGGACAGCCGCGATGAAAGCTCCCCAGTTTCCACCAGGTGTGACTTTGCCGGGCTCGACTTTGACCGGCTGTCCTTCAGTGCTGCCTTTCGCATAGTACTTGCCGCGAACGATTCGCCCGCCGTCTTCAAAGTAGTACTCATTTTCAACCTGTCGTTCGTAACCCTTGTAGTTGACGTTGCGAACGTTGAAGAACACCCATTGTCCGTTGGGATACTCGGCTGCTCCGAACATCGTGTTGGGTGTTTCTCCCTGATCATTCCACTGGAAGCGTCCCCCCAGACCGATCGCTCGAACCGGATGAGTCTGATCAGTATCGAGTGCCCAGCGAGCGACGTCGAGTTGATGCGTTCCCTGATTGTTCAGGTCACCGTTTCCGGTCTTCCAGAACCAGTGCCAGTTGTAGTGCACATAGTTACCGTGGAACTCGTCGATCATGGCGGGACCACGCCATGTGTCCCAGTTCAGGTTATCCGGAGGTGAACCAACGGGCTTAAATCCAATGCTGCCGCGTGGCTTGCAGCAGTAGCCATACGAGATCTTCAGACGGCCGAATTTGCCGGCCTGAATGGCTTCATGCAGTCCCGCGATGTTGGCATCCGAACGTCGCTGTGTTCCGTGCTGAATCACGACGCCGTACTTCTTCTGCGCTTCAACGACGATCCGGCCTTCGCCAACGTCGTGACTCATCGGCTTTTCGACGTAGACGTGCTTGCCCGCCTGAGCACCCCAGATCGTCAGCAGTGAGTGCCAGTGATTGGGCGTTGCGACTGAGATTCCGTCGACACTCTTGTCATCCAGTGCGTGACGAATGTCGGGGACACCTTTGGTCTCGTATTTTCCACCGGATCGATCGGTGACAGACTTCAGAGCGCGTTTGAGCACATTTGCGTCCGGATCCGCAACGTAGGCAACTTCCACATTCTTCTGGCCCATCCAGCCACCAATGTGGCTCTGGCCCCGGCCGTTGAGTCCGGCTACACCCATGCGAACACGATCGTTCGCTCCAATGACATTCCCCGATACACGCGTCCCCAGGATCATCACTGAACTGGTGACAGCTGCGGAGGTGGAAAGAAACCGACGTCGGCTCAGATTGCGGTGGGACATAGCGAACTCCGGGGGAAGTGGGAAATGCCTGAATAGCGGGAGTTATCCTGCCTGTTTGTATCAGTCCTGCCCTGGTCAGCGGACGGACACCCAAGCTTACAACATAGCAATCCCGTTCGAAATTCCCAGCTACGGCGGATGACGAGTATCTTCAGTCAGCTATCTGAGGATGGTTCCGGGAGGTTCGTCGGCCATTCGGTATTCGGGTGCGTCATCAAGATCCAGAGTGATGTCCAGCACTTCTGGCGCCTGTTCCATTTCCGGTTCCGGCAGCATGTGCAGAGACATCAGGCAGGAGTAACCGAGGAACATCATCAGCCCCATTGCGATCGCATTTGGAATCTGCTGTTTGCCGAAGAACTTGAGCGCGCTTCCTGCAGACTTCTTCAGCTTGATTGTCACCCCATTCCACTGCACGCTGTAAACTTCGTCCAGAATCAGATGAGACAGAAACCCAAGCGCCACCCCGCCCGCCATGAGTGCTCGAACCATGGTGTCCGGACTGCTGTAACCGAGGAATGTCACCTCTGTGGCAATAATCAGTGCGGGGATACTGTGGAACATGCCTCGGTGAACTGTGAGTCGCCCCAATATGGTCGCACCGCCATAGCGGACCGCACCATATAACAACAAGCTGAACAGCATGGCGCGATCGCCGCTGATCCCCAAACGTGATGTGTGCTGTAACAGCAGGAGTGGCGCCAGCGCGGCTGTTACTCCAAACAGTTCCCGAACCGGTTTTCCGCTTTCCGAGTCCATGTCGGGCAACATGCCGGACACCCAGGTGAGGATGCCGGCAACCATCGCCTGAGTCACGCTGAAGTCGAACACAAAGACGGCGCCTGCACCGTAGGCCACCCCGAGAAATCCGCTCACCGTAATATGTTCGCGATAGGCGGCCATGGTGGATTGCGTCAGCGAAAGCGTGCTTTTACGGGGGACAGTCAGGCCGCATCGTAACCTGGGGATGATCACAGTGTTTCGATGAATACACCCGGATAGCGGTTCTGCTGGATTTCACCCCACCGGCAGAATTCGCCACTGCAGAATTCACCGAAGCCTGAATCAGCTGGCAGATTCTGCCGCTTCACGCACTTCCAGCGCCTCGCGTTCTTCGTTGGTCTCTCGGATGTCGTAGACCCGCCAGTACCTGTTCCGATAGACGGGGTCCTGTTCAAACTCTCGCAGACGACGTGTCAGTATGTGGGTGGCTCCTGTTTTTCGGTGCAACTCCAGAACATCTTTCCGCAGGACCGGGCCGCCGTCGCCATATCTTGAATCAATGCGGCGTGTCCATTTCCACTTACCCGTCAGACGCAGTCGGCGATCCCATTCAACAATTCCGCGCGCATCCTGAGGGCAGTCTTTGTAGCAGACATACTCTGCACGCTCGGCGTACCACTTCAGACCGAATCCTTCTCGAGGGCCGAGAATGACTGCATCCTGCAGCGTGTTCTTCTGAATCCACGCACAGGCGTTCTTCCACTCATCAAAACGAGCGTCCGTGTAGCCCGTAGGAGCAGTCCGACGTGAGGACCATGCGGTTCCCATAAGCACTGTGCAGAGGACCATGGTGATCACCAGTTCTCGACGTGCTCGCCCACCTGAAACGATTGTCAGCAGCAGACCTGCCGTCATTCCGCCGACCATTGGCAACAGGCCATCCACAAATCGAAAAGGATAGTACCTCAGGAACGCGGCACGCTGGTGCCAGTCTGACAGACGACTGGCTCGCCCTTCGTGCCATCCGACGAGTACGCCCGCGAGCCCAATCCCTGCGGCGACGAGCAGCAGGGTTCCCATGAGTCTCCACGATAACTGCCATGAAGAAGTTCGTTTCGTGAGTTGCCTGTCGATTGACTCATCAGCGAGACAGCGTTTCCGAACGTACCAGAGTCCAACTCCGATCAGTCCCACCACAAGTCCTGTATGGATCCAGTTGCGCAGAGGAAACCGCGAAGGATCCAGATGGTGTGCGAGTCGTCGAAAGACCTGAAAGTAGAGGGCACGTCGCTGGTCCCGCGCAGCTGCCGGCGAATTAAGAATTAATGATATGGCTGGGATTAAACCGGGCAGTGAGGCAACGACGGCCGCAGCAATCAGGCAGAGCTGCTGTTTGCCGAATGTCTTCCACTGACGAGCCAGTGAAATAGATTGTTCATCTGCCCCTCGCAGCCCGCGAAACGTTGCTCCTGCGATGAGAATCGCCTCGGTGAGACCGATACCAATGCAGTACCAGAGCCCGACGACGGGATGAAATGCAACGCCTGCACCGAGTGCAGCTCCGGCCGCAACCCACTTTCTTCCGATTACTGTTCCGTGAGCGTAAATCCAGAGCGCTGAGCCAAGCAGGCAGAAGCCGTATGCCGGTACTTTGCCTTCAAATCCACCAACGACCCATTCACCCGAAAAATTGCCCGCCGTGGCAATACATCCAAATGCGGCCGCAGCTGCCACAGCAGAAATGGCCGACAGTCCGAGTCGTCGACTCAGTAGCCACCAGCCCGTCGCCACGAGTGAAAGACTGGCCACTCGTCCGAGAACCGCAACAATGGCAAACGGCAGCAGTTCGGTCAGTGGCCCGGTGACAACATAAAATACGAAGTGCGCATTGGATGATTCCAGAAAGAAGTCACCGCTGCACCATTCCGGGTTAAACCAGTGCCTGGCTTTGCACAGGTAGTGAGGTTCATTGACTCCGGGAACCATGGTGTCGATCAGCGACCAGCCAATCAGAACCAGGCTGACGCAGAGCGCCGGTCCCAGTCTGCGCAGCACACCGGGACCGGGTTGCGCTGCTGCTGCAGAAGTAGTCACGTCAGGCGACTACTTTGACTTCTTCTTTTTGGCGGCTTTCTTCCTGCCGGCCTTTTTCTTTGCAGCCTTCTTTTTGGCACCGGCTTTGGCGGAGCTCTTTTTCTTTTTCTTGCCGCCCTTGGCGTCATCGTCGCCGAATGCGCTGTCCCAGTTTTCCCAGAAATCCGGATTGGTTCCTGTACGGACGATCGGACCACTCATGGCAGGTTCACTTCTTCAGGTATTTAACTCAGTCAGATTGGGGCGGGATTGTTTTCAGACCGCACGACCGCGTCAAGTAGTTGTCGTCGGGAGTCGGCAATTGTATCAAACTTCTTCTGGGGGGCCGGGTGCCAGTTGAACCCTTTGATCTGTGCGATTCCGCTGAAAAACCAAGCGAATCTGTCACATCACGGTCTTGTCTGCCGACCTGTAAGCAGGATAAACTGACGAAAACGGGCATTTTCAGAGATTGATTGACGGCTTCGGCATGCGTTTTCGCACTACGCAAAAACCCAGGGGCATACTCAGCTTTTCAGACCAGCGTCGACTTTCGCTGGTGATTGGATGCATTGGGCTCGTGCTGATCGGGTTTACGCTGGTTCGTCGACCGGCGTTCTGGTCATGGATGTTTCCCGAAGAAGATCAGGAACTTGCCGAAGCGGATGCAGATACGGCAACCGCCGAACAGATTCCTCTGCTGCAGCACGATGAGTTTGTTGTCAACGACCATGCGGCGCTCAAGCCAGCTCTCGATGAGAACACCGTTCAGGAAGAAAACGCGGTACTAACGCTGCCCAATGATCTCAGGAAGACGATTCGCGACGACATGTTTGGGATTGGTCGCCAGGAAATTGTGGCGTACCAGACATCGCTGCAGCTGGCCAACAAGCTCGAGCAGGCGAAAGATAAGCGAGTGGGGCGGGGAGCGTTTGCTCTGTTTATCGATTCCCCACAGTCGACCCGAGGGATTCCATGGCGTATGAAGGGTCTGCTGAGGCAGCTGACTCGTAAGACCGAAAATCGCATGAACATCGGCACGCTTTACGACGCCTGGATTTCGACACCGGATTCCGGAGACCGTCTGGTACATGTCGTTTGCCGTACAGCGAGCGAAGCTCTTGTTGCACAGGTTAAGGCCTCTCAGGAAGGATCAGTGCGATTTGGCAGCAATCCCCCCCAGGTTGAGTTCACCGGATATTTCTTTAAGCGCGAGGCTTATGCGAGTCAGGGAACGAATCAGATTTCCAAAGCCCCATTGCTGATTGCCAGCACGCTGCATCAACATATTCCGGCCGCGGCCGGTTCTACTCGGTCGGAACGCCTGAATCCGTATCTGGCATGGCTGGCCGTTGTCGTGTGCATCGGAGTTTCTGTGCTGATTACGGTCTTCTGGACCAGTGACCGAAAGAATGCTCAGACCCGCAGTCACCAACTGACAAAGCTGCCTGCATCACCATCCTTCGAAGACCTTCACGTGGTGACCGTGAGCGAAGCCCTTCAAACAATGCAGGCGGAATCAGAAGAAGCAGCTGACGGCATGGTGTAGGAGGCAGGTTTCCCGCCGGCCGGATTAGTTCTCCCCGCGAATGCTGTTAAGCTCAGACTGAGTTGCAGGAAACGTGAAAGGTGGAGATTTCCTCCGGCGTCGTCGCTTCCGAACACAGCCATCGGAGAAATCTCTCGCATGAACGAACCGTACGAACCTCCCCAATCTGATCCTTCCAGTCCTCCATCTGCAGAGGCACCGGAAAGCCCCATTGAGGCAACGCCAAAACGCTGGCCTGTGACGCTGAAGATCCTTGCTGGACTTTCAACCGTTTTCGCGGTCGTCTTTGGTGCTGCGTTCGCATTTCCAAGTGCGGCCGAAGATCTCACCAGCTTTGGGGCAGACATGATCCTGATGAACGCTGTGCTGACGGCAATGCCGTTGATGCTCCTGTGGATCCTCTGGGTCCTGTTCCTGAGCGGTTGGAAGTGGCGGTCCCGGTTTCTGACGCTCTTCATGATTGGGGCCACCCCGTGGGTCTTCCTGCAGCTTTTTGAACCCGTCCTGGGGGGGGATGCGACGATCGTTGGCTGGCGTCCCTTCTGGATGGATGCTCCGGAAGTAAAACGCGAATCGGTGACACCACCACCAACCGGCGTTGATCTGACCACTGAGTCCGAAACCGATTTTCCTCGGTTCCTCGGTTCGAATCAGAATGGAGTCGTGTCCAAAAGTGGTCCGTTTTCGGAAGAGAACTTTGAGAACGCCCGGGAACTCTGGAAGCAGCCGGTTGGTCACGGATGGTCGGGATTTGTCGCCCGCAATGGATTCGCAGTGACGATGGAGCAACGGGAACAATTTGAGTGTGTGACCTGTTATGAGATCGAAACAGGCAAACTGCAGTGGGTCTACGAACATGAGGAACGGCATTACGACTACCTCGGCAAGACCGGACCCAGGTCCACACCACTGATCGCCAACGGCTTGGTCTATGCGATGGGAGCAAATGGGAATCTGGTGTGCCTGAATGGATCCGACGGTTCGGTTGCATGGCAGAAAGACCTCAATGAACTCCTGAAGATTAAACTGGCCGACAACGTTGATGGGGACGGCGTTGCGGTCCGTAAAGAAGCACAGTCACGGCTCGTATGGGGGCGGTCGGGGTCTCCCCTGATCGTGAACGACACTCTGTTCATTCCAGGCGGTGGCTCAATCGGCGGTGCCATCCACACGTTGCTCGCCTTTGATCCCACAACGGGCGACCTCAAATGGAAGGGCGGGAAGGAGATGATCTCGTACGCATCACCAGTCGTGGCAACCGTCGCCGGGCGACAGCAGATTCTGTTGACAGCAGAATCAAAGGCGATGGGGTTTGACCCGACAGACGGAACAGTCCTCTGGACATTTGATCGACCGGGGCACACCGGTCAGGATGCAAATGCTTCTCAGATCAGCGTCGTTGGTGACGACACAGTGATGACGTCCAAGGGATACAATGACGGAGGCGGTGAGCTGATTCGGCTTGAAGCAAAAGGTGACTCAATCGTGCCCAGTTCAGTCTGGAGGAACGAACGAGCCATTAAGACCAAGCTCACGAGCCCCGTTCTTTATCAGGGCCACGCCTACTCTTTCTCGAATGGCTTTCTGGAATGTGCACGATTGTCAGATGGCAAACGCATCTGGAAGGCGCGAGGCAAGTTTGGACATGGTCAGATCCTTTTGGCGGGCAGCCAACTGCTGGCCCATAGCGAGTTTGGGGAGCTGTACCTCGTGGATGCAGCACCGTCGGGCTTCCGGAGTCATGGGAAGATTTCCACTGTGGAGGGGATCTGTTGGAACACACTGTGCCTGACCGGCAACCGGGTTATTGTTCGCAGCAACCTCGAAGCTGCCTGCTATGAGTTGCCCACCGAGTAGAACCAGTCCTGGAGCCGTTGCTACGGCTGTGTTGCGGATTGCCTGTGTGATGGCGGTCACGCTTCCACTCGCGGGACCAGTGGCCCTCAGCTGAGGCTCGATGAAACATCAGCGCATGAAAAAGGGCGGTGCCTGCCGGCACCGCCCTGATCTGTTCTCGTTCGATCAGCTGATCGGACTTAGAGAATCTTCTTGATGTTCGCGATTACTTCTTCCGCCTTCAGCTCTTTCACGTCCTTTACAGACACGTTGGCCTTGACGTCGACCTGGTTGGCCAGAATGACTGTCACAGCAGCTTTAGGATTAATGCCGTAGTTGGCTGGTCCGTTTTCGAACTCGTTAGGAACAACGAACGGAATTGCTTTTGCACCACTGGTCTTTGCCAGTTTCCTGGCAGTTGCCTGCAACTCATCCTGATCGTCGCCGAGTACGTTGACGAACGAAGTCAGCTTCTCAGCTTTGTGGCTGGCAATTGCCTTATCGATCTTCTTGATCAGATCAACAACTTTAGGATCGGTGGATCGAGTGAAGATCACAACCTGAGGCTTCCGAGAGTTACGGCAGCGATAGCAAAGCTCTTTGCCTTCCTTAACTCCGTCGGTTTCTGCACCCGCGCATTTGGTGACGTAGAACGCACCCAGTCTGTCGCCGGTCTGAGGACCACTCTTAACGTCTTCGGCGAGGGCGACTGATGCACTCACAACGAGTGCCAGTCCTGTCACAATCAGATTCTTCATTACTGCTCCCTTGTTTCTGGAGACACAAAATATGGATGTTTCCACGTGAGTTCGTGCAGGCTGCAGGAAGGCGAACGCACCAGACTGCGCTTCCTGCGCACCGCGGACCACGTCCACGGCTCCGATAATCCTACCCGGATCCGATACACGGTAAAGTGACCGGGGGCACAGATAAGACGAATCGGCAGATCGGCCGAAAGATGCTCAGACTGCTGTTGCCGGTCCGTGACTCAGTCTTCAGCACTCGGTAGACTGAGTATCTGCTGTACCTGCAATGCGTGGTCCCACAGGGAAATTGATCGTGAGTAAGTCTCTGGTGTGCTTTCGACATTACATTCCTGCCGCTGTTTTTCTGTTGCTGATGCCGGCTTTTGCTGGCGACGTGGCTGGGGTTCCCGGCCAGAGCGAATGGCGGTCGCCTGTAGATCTGGTGCTCTTGAAGAACCAGCAGCTCTGTGTGACAGCGAACGAAACGACAAACACGCTGTCATTGATCGACCTGCAGGCGGGCTCAGTCATCGATGAGGTTGTTTGCGGCACACATCCCTGTCACCTTCAGCTTTGCCATGGTGGAAACAGTGTTGCGGTTACTGAAGCATGGGATGGCAGCGTAAGTGTTTTTGCCGTTCGGAGTAACAAACTGGTCCTGAAAGGCAGAGTTCACACGGGCTTCGAACCGACGGGCCTGACGGTGTCTCAGGATGGGAACACAGCCTTCGCTGCACTGGCTGCCTCTGGCGAAGTTGTGCAGCTGGACCTGGCCGGCATGAAAGTTTTCCGCCGCATCAGTGTCGGTCCGTGGCCTCAGCACCTGACTCTGGCGGCAGATGATAAGCGACTTTCTGTTGGATGTGCGGGCGATTCCAGTGTGTACGTGATCAATGCCGAGTCTGGTGAGGTCCTCTACGATGAGCCTCTGGTTAACAGCATTAACTTCGGCCATATGACACCTTCAGCAGACGGGAAGTATGCCTACGTGACATACATGGTTTACCGAACCAATCCCATCACGGTTGGCAACCTGCGTCGTGGCTGGCTGCTGGCGAGTCGAATCGGCCGTGTTCGGACGGATGGTTCAGAATATCGGGAAGCCATTTCACTCGACGTTCCCCGTCGAGCAGTGGCAGACCCTCATGGTCTGATTATCACACCTGACGAGCAGACACTCGTTGCATCTGCCTCGGGGACACACGAGCTTCTCGTGTACCGACTTCCAGATCTCCCATTTGTTGGCATCGGCGGTCCTGGAGATTTAATCGATCGAGGACTGCAGTACGATGAAAATCGATT
>CAJWGB010000191.1 GCA_913031625.1 uncultured Planctomycetaceae bacterium
CAGTGGCTGCATTGGACCGTTCTTTTTGCCTTCGACTGGTTTCGAAGAAGGATCCAGAGACTCTGTAACGGCTCCTCGAAGCAGAATCCTGTCGGCATCCGTCAGATGGGTCACTCCATACACGTCACTGGGCGCAAAGACATCTTTGACGTTATTGAGAATCGGGTGTTTGGCATTCGCCTCTTCGATCACACCACGAGCTCCCTCACCTTTGTGACGGCCGTGATGACTTACCCACTGCTCACCAAGGACCTTGCGCCCAAACTGGTCAAAGCTGATGTTGCCAAACTTGCCACCCCCACGGAATGCGTGAGTTGATGTGCGGATTCCGACAACAGGCTTGCCGGCATTGAGGAAATCAGTGATGTGTTTTGCTCCGCTCTCATCGGGCTGACGGAATCGTGTCCCGATCAGCATCAGGTCAGCAGAATCGAGTGCCTCCAGTCCTTTCAGGCCCTGCTGGTTATTCGCATCGATGTAGCCACCGTCAGCTCCGAGAGAAAAAACAACGGTACATTTGAAGCCGTGGCGCTGGCTGAGAATCTTACCGAGCATCGGCATTGATTCTTCCGTGCGATACTCCTCGTCACCCGCGACAAGCACGATGTGTTTGGGAGTCCCCTGAGAATCAACGGGTTCGAAAACCAGCGTATCGCCGGCCAATGCTGATGACGCAAACATCAGTGTCAAAAGACAGGTGAGAGTCTTGATCATGGAATTCATTTCGTAACAGGAAGAGTCATCGCACGACTCGGAGGTTCTAAGGTGCCAGATACTCCAGCCGACGCTGAACAGTGTCATTCTTCAGGTGCTCAGGAGAGAAAAGGTCTGACGCTAATTCAAAATCGTAACCGGGTTTTCCATCCCGCAAAAGCGTGACGGTATTCAACATAAGTCCGGCTTCGATACCGGAGGACGACTTTTTGAGTGCGTCGGTAATTGTGGGGACTGGGTCTCCTGAAGCCGTTAGCCCAAGAAACTCGGCCGCTCGGACGCGGACCAGCCCGCTGGGATCATTAGCCGCCATCGCACTGATCCTGTCCGTCAACTCAGCTGCCGCTCGACCATGAGTCGAACAGGCGATCAACGCCCAATAGCGAATGTTGGCATCATCCGAATCCAGCGACTCAGTGATTCGCTGTTTTGCATCAGCGAAAGAGCCGAGCTGAAGGTCAGCGGTGGCCAGTAACTGAGCGATATTGGCTTTGTTCCTGAGCCCAAACCGAACCGGATTAGAAAACGCACGTTCGGCCAGCACACTCTCCGGATACAGGCTGAGATCGGGCATCGCGGTCAGACGCTCATTCATTCGCTCACGCATCTGCTTCAGCAGTTCTGCGAACTCGGGGTCGTCCGCAAGATTCTTTGTCTCGTGAGGATCAGCCTCAATGTCGAACAACTGCTCGGCCGGACGAGTCTCAAAGAACTGCTTCTGAACGTCGTTGAGTTTCCCGGCGTGGTACAGCTGTCGCCATTCTTCAAATGCCAGCATGCGGTAGCGATAGTTGTTTTGCAGGCCATCAAAATTGAACGGCTGAAAGTTACGAATGTACTCGAAACGTCCTTTTCGGAGTGTTCGAACCAGGTCGTACTTTTCGTCAAATCTGTCGGCGTATCCAAATGCCTCGCCTCGGGAATCGCGATCCTTCTGAGTGACTCCTTCGCCGAGAAACGGAACTCCATCCATGCCCTCCGGAACGTCAGCTCCGGCGAGATTCAAAACGGTCGGTCCAAAGTCGATAAAACTCACAAAGCCTTTCTGCCGCGTCCCGTTCTCAGCATCCACAAGGTGTTTCCACCTGTCCGGTACTCTTACCACCAGTGGCACGTGGAGCCCGCTTTCGTAGGCGTATCCCTTCCCCCGAGGCAGCACCCCGCCATGATCACCGAAATAGAATATGAACGTGTCCTCAAGCAGGCCGTCCTGTTGAAGTTTATTAACCACTCCACCGATCTGCTGATCGACCTGCATGATGCGATCGCGATACCGTGCGTTGGTGTATCGAAACGTGGGGGTGTTTGGGTGGTAGGGGGCAACGAAGACCGAATCAGGATCGGTTTTGGTCTTCTCATTCTCCATGACCTGCTGAGAGAAGTGCAGGCAGCTTTCGTGGCAAACGGCAAAACTCTGCATGTAGAAGAATGGCTGTCCCTTCTTTCGCCCCCGCCAGCTGGCTTTGTTCGAGTTCGCATCCCAGACTTCTTTGCCTGGTGTCGCATTGAAATCAGTCTTACGATTATTCGCCGTGTAGTAGCCGGCACGTCGTAACAGTTCCGGAAACATCCGCAGGCCATCAGGCAGAGGAACAATGACATGCTTGCGGTGGTACTGAGTTCCAATTCGTGGCGCGAGGCACCCGGTAGCCAGAGTTGTGCGGGCTACACTGCACACCGGAGCATTCGAAAACGCATGGTCAAAGATCAGGCCGTGTCTGGCCAGCTTTGCAATCGCCGGTGTTTCCGCTCCGTGCTGGTCAAACAGCTTGAGGTAATGAGTGGAATTGTCTTCAGAAACCAGCCAGACAACGTTGGGTCGATCGGCTGCAGACGCCGTGCCGGCGAACAGAGCCAGCACACAGAGTTTTCTTACGCTCATGAAGGAATCCATTTTTAAGAACAGCAATCTTCCCATTCTACCAGGCACAACATCAAACTGTAGCGACCGTGCAAACTCCGGAATGCGGACTCAACCATTCTTAAAGACCTGATATCTCAAATACTGGTGTGCGCCTCCGGGCTTGCTAGAGTCCTCGCTTTCAATCCTGCTTTCGCGTGATGCCTTGCCGTCCCATTTGATATTCCCACTGTTCTCAAGTGTCGTTTTTGTCCTTGGGATGATGCTGGCCAAACAGGCGATTGAGAAAGGAGCCAGTCCCTGGACCGGCACTTTCTGGGCAAATGTCTGGCTCGGACTGATTGCGCTTACGGTATGCGGTGTCCGACAGGAGTTCAGTCCTGTGGAACTGTGGGGACCTGCGGCGGCAACCGGCGCGCTGTTTGTCGCCGGTCAGCTTCTGACATATCTCGCGTTTCAGTTCGGGGATGTGTCACTGGCGACACCGATCTTCGGAACCAAAGTGCTGATGGTCGCAGCACTTCAACCACTGGTCAGCGGCAAACACCTTTCCGCCCGAGTCTGGGTGGCTGGTGTGCTGGCAACAATCGGCGTCATTCTGATTCAGCGTTCCGGACAACGCAGCGAGACGCTGAGCCGACGACAGGTCTGGCTGACAATTGGCCTGACTCTCGGCGCCGCCTTTTGCCTTTCTCTGTTCGATCTGTTCCTTGAGCGATGGGGGCCACATGACGATTCGTGGGCCGCATGGAATCATCTGGCCGCCGTCTTTGCAGTTGCCATGTTGCTGTCACTCGGATTTCTGCCAAAAGTCGATTCGCCTCGCCGCATTCGGGAACTCAAGGCGTCGCGACAATTGTTGGGCGGCACCGGCTTGATGGCAATTCAGGCGATGAGCATGGTTTATTCTCTTAGCCGATTCGGCGATGCTGCCAGAATCAACATCGTTTATTCACTGCGTGGACTCTGGGGAGTCCTGCTGGCATGGGCACTTGCCAGTTGGCTGAACAATGCTGAGGCAAAGCTGTCCCGCTCTGTGATGCTGCAACGACTGGGGGGCGCTGTCCTGTTGACGGGAGCGCTGGTGCTGGCAGCCACTGAGTAACCGGAACCGGGCTCTCAAACACATTAGGTTTGGACTCGGCGTCCAGTTCAATGGAAACTCGAAGCATGACGGGAAACTGCATCCATCGTTGTAACTGATGGCCAGGATCAGCTTTGCTGCATGAAGTACATATTCGCCGAAGGCCTCAGGTGTCAACGAGCAGCCAGACAGTGCATTTTGCCCGGACGCCTGCGGGCTCGGTACCGAATAACCATGCTGCCAAACTACTTACGTCGACAGATGGAATACCCCGTTGCGCTGCGAGCTCGTATGGCACCACGATTTGCCGAAGCCTGCTCTAACGTTCAACAACCACCTTCATGAAACAGAGATGCTTCCTGTCGCGGCGTTCCCGGAAGTCCTCAAGCATGTCGCGGACCGATGGTTCATACGTCACCCGCTGGCTGCGGCTGCCGCGGCGGATCCGGATTTCCTTTTCCAGGTCCATTCCGGGGATCTCTGGTGAGAGGCGTACGACAGCTTTACCGGGAAGCTTATCGATGCGAATGTAATTGTTGGGGCCGGCATCGACTTCGATGCGTCCTCGAGTTTCCGGAACATCGTCGACCTCATTGATCCCGTCCATGGTGGCAAATCGGTCATCGATCGAACTCATCTGAAGCCACCACCAGCTAACGTCTGTACTGCGGAGGGTTGTGACATCAATGTGTTCTGGCATTTGGCCCCGATTCTGCAGATCCATCCATTTGAAGATGTCTGTCAGTTCCGAGGCGTACGATTCGAATCCACGTTCAGGAAACTGCGACAGCATCGCATTGCAGTAGTCGATCCGACCGACTGACCGTTTCGCCATAAACATCTTGCGCAGAAACGGCAGTAATCGAGTCGAATAGTGAGCCTGTCGTGTTCCGGCAACGACATACCATCCCAGTTCAGGACTGTTGTCGACCGTCCACAACAAATGCTTCCGACCAAGACCAGCGATCGATACGACTCCGGCAAACAGATCGGGATGCGAGGCGCCAATGTCCATGGCGATCTCGGCTCCCAGTCCGTGACCGGCCACAAAGACCCGGTCATCGTCAACTGACAGCCCTCGTTTCAGTACCGGAATCAGGTCCAGCAGTTGTTGATGCTGAAGAGCAGAAGCGTCATAAGTCAGTGTGCCTGGACCCAGCAGATCCGGGACCACAAGAATGTAGCCGGCAGCGGCTGCCATTCGACTCCACCATCGCAATGTCACCTCGGCCGTGGCCCCCCCGCGAGGAAACGCGATCAGCAGGGGATAACGACGATTCGGGGAATACTCCTGCGGCACCTGAGCCACACAGCGAGTCCCCGCATGAAGTGCGCTGATTTCAAACTGCAAAGGCACATTTGGCGGCCCCTGAATGCGAAACAGGTTTTCAGCTGGCAGATTTCGAATCAGCTGAGACACATTTTCTGCGGAGTAGCCTTCCAGCCCGCGAAGCTGCTCAAGAATTGCAAAACGTTCTTCAGACTCCCCCTGCTCAGATCTCAGGAAGTCCTGAACAAGAAAACGCGCGTCAAACAGTCCAATCGCGGAGGAAAATTCATCGATGGCATTTTCGCCCCCCAGAATCCAGCCGGTCACTGCCAATGCAATTCTGGATTCAGGGGGAACGTCGCTGTCCTGTGACAGCAGTTCGAACGCTTCGAATCGGGGCAGCGTATTTACGCTGACGACCTGCTTCATGCGAGCACACAGGCGAGCTGCCTGGCGATGAGTTTCCGAGTCTTCAATCTGCCCCAGAATCAGGTCCAGAGAGTTCAGGATAGACGACACACGTCGTCGACGATCTTCAATCTCATTAACAAACTGGCGAGCTCTTACTCTGACGACTGCTTCGAGTCCCTGATCCGGCCACTTGCTGGCGTATGCACGCGCGGTCTCAACGCGTCCCGTGTCCTGAAGTCTCGCGAGTTCCACCAGCAATCGCTCGGCCACGGCATCAGACCACACGGCGGACAGACGTTCACAGCGCTGCTCCAGTTCAGGAAACTCTGTTCGAGTGTCATTCAGCAGCCGTTGGGCGGCGGTAAACCTTCCGCCTGCAAGTAACATCTGCACAAGGTTCAGCCGCGTATCGCCGTCTTCGAATCCCTCAATCTGATTGACGATCCCCGGCTGCCCACCACCTGGATACAGAGCGTCGTCAGGAATGGAGGTGGTTGAGATCCCGTAGGACCAGCGGTGAGTGAGTCCCTGGATTTTGGCGAACCGAGAATCGAGAGTCACGATTCCAATGTCGATCGTCAACTCGTTGCCGCCCCCGATGTTCAGCACAACTTCTGATCGGCCGTCGGGTCCGAATGGCTTGTTCTCATGCAGGCCAACCGTGTAATTCAGTGGCGCCTGACGCGTCACCTTCTGCCTGATCTTATAGGTTTGTGACGGGACCGCAGAGTTATCCGGAATGACAAGCCCTGCCTGGCGAGCTGCCACAAAAATCCGACGGTAACCCTGATCGATTTTCTTAAGGTCAATGCGAGAATCTGGCTGGTTGAGCGAATAGAGTGACTGTCCATCACTGCAAAGACCACTGAAGACCATTCCATTCTTCAGTTCGACGGTTCCCGGAATGATTTCGTCAGGATCCTGGCCACCTGCAAATGATGCCGGGACAGTCAGGACGCACAGGTGGAGAACGAATCGCAGGCAGGGCTGATGGAATTTGTCACGCATACCGCATGTCTCGACACCCTTCGGTTGCAGTTTTGAGTTTGCGACCGAGCCTGATTCTGATTCACACCGTGTTTCTCCACCTCGATCAATTACCACCCTGGTCCGGCAGAAAGAGGTCCGGTTTCGGCAGGAATCGCCGAAGTCACAGGCTCCTTGATGAAATGATTGTTCTGTCATCGACTGTATGCAGAAGACTGTGGAAGGACCGGATTGACCCCGGAAAATGGGGTGCCGTACCCTCCGGCAGGTTATTGATGTGCAACACAGGTAACGTTTCTGCCTCGTGGGACACCGGAAGGGAATTTCAGATTCCAACGGTTTCAATCAATCCATCTTAACTGTATCTCCGGGCCCGGGAACAGGAGGGCATTGCAGAATGTGTGGAATCGTCGGCTACATCGGATTTCGGTCTGTTTCCGACCTTCTCCTGGAAGGTCTGCACCGTCTCGAATACCGCGGTTACGACAGCGCCGGAATTGCAGTACTCGCAGATGAATCAATCGTGGTGCGAAAACGCGCCGGCCGCGTCAGCGAACTTGCTGCGCTCGTCCAGACTCAGCCTGTGGAAGGCACGATTGGCATCGGGCATACCCGCTGGGCCACTCACGGTGGGACCACGGACGAGAATTCTCATCCCCATGTTGGCGGCAATGGCGAAGTCGTCATTGTTCACAACGGCGTGATTGAAAACTATGACTCTCTTCGTGAGCAACTCACCGCGCTGGGCTACGTCTTTCATTCTCAGACGGATACAGAAGTAGTCGCTCACCTGTTGGCGCACAGCTACATCGAACAGTTAAAACTGGTCGAGAACTCCGATACACATGCAGCAGCTCTCAAAGCTGTTGAAGCAACTCTCACACGACTCAAGGGCACCTACGGAATCTGCGCTCTGTTTCGTGACGCAACGGATACGATCATCGCCGCGCGATCCGGCAGTCCACTCGTGATCGGTGTTGGGCGTGATGAGTATTTCGTGGCAAGTGATGCCAGCCCTCTGGTCGGATACACACAGGAAGTGGTGTACCTCGCGGATAGCGAGATCGCCGTTCTCCGTCGCGACAACATGAGCATCACTCACCGAACAAGCGGGTCGGTTCAGCCGTCCATCCAGACGCTGGAACAGGTTTCTTCTGACATCGAGCTCGGCGACTTCCCTCACTACATGCTGAAGGAAATTTATGAGCAGCCAAAGACGATTGAGAACGCGCTGCGAGGGCGTCTCGATGATGAGGAAGGAACTGCCGTTATCGGCGGACTGAATCTGACGCCTCAACAGCTGCGATCGATCGATCGAGTTGTGCTCACTGCCTGTGGCACCAGCTGGCACGCGGGACTTGTCGGCGAATACCTGCTGGAAGAGTTCGCGAGACTCCCCACAGAAGTCGAATACGCGAGTGAACTGCGATATCGAAACCCTCCCATCACAGAGCGAACACTCGTCTTTGCGATTACTCAGAGTGGGGAAACCGCCGACACACTGGCCGCAATGCGCGAGTGCCGCCGAAAGGGACACCCGACACTGGCGATCTGTAATGTGGTCGGATCGACAATCGCCCGTGAAGCTGACGGAGGAATCTATCTGCATGCAGGCCCGGAAATTGGAGTCGCGTCCACCAAGGCATTCACGTCACAGGTAACGGTGCTCACCCTGCTGGCGCTCTATCTGGGCCGTATGCGACACCTCTCCTATCCAGCCGGCAAAAGGATCTGCCGTGAACTCAGACAGATGCCGGAAAAGATCGAAGAAGCGTTGAAGTGCCATGACAGCGTCAAGGAAATCGCGGAGAAGTACGCCGGCTTCGACAACTATCTGTACCTTGGCCGACTCTACAACTTCCCGGTCGCTCTGGAAGGCGCGCTGAAACTCAAGGAAATCAGCTACATTCATGCCGAAGGATATCCGGCCGCTGAAATGAAGCATGGCCCCATCGCACTGGTCGACGAACGAACGCCAAGCGTATTTGTCGTGCCACGATGCGGCATTCAGCCCAAAGTCATCAGTAACATGGAAGAAGTGAAGGCCCGAAAAGGACCAGTCATCGCAATCGCCTGCGAAGGTGACCGGGAAGTGGAACGAATAGCAGACGACGTCATCTACGTACCGGAAGTTGCCGAGTATCTGCAGCCTCTCGTGTGTGCCATTCCCCTTCAGCTCCTGAGTTACCACGTTGCCCTGCTACGCGGATGCAACGTGGACCGGCCTCGAAACCTGGCCAAGAGTGTCACGGTTGAGTAGAACTGCGCAATGCGAATCTGCACTTCGGTCCGCCAGCTGCGATTACCGGGACGGTGCATCCCTGAACCACGCGCCCCCCGTGAATGCTTCGCGCGGATCTGGTCGTCGAGAATGCGGAAACATGACTTTCCATCTGTCTGCGGCTGCGTCGACTTCTCTTCGTTCAGCCCCCGCCTCAAGCAGGATCCGAACGTAATGGTAGTACGTGTCCTCGTGCTTCTTCGGCTCCCTTTCCAGCGACCGCTCATACCACTGACGAGCTGAACGATTACCCAGCTCCCGCAGACTCTGACAGTACGGATGCTGCTCGCGGAGCACCTTGACTGATTCACCCAGCTGAGTGTCATCACCAACGCAGATAGGGCCGTACTTGGCATTCCTCACCAGCGTTTCCGGATTGTCCGGATACAGTTCGTTCAGTACGTGCGACAGCTGAAACTGGCGGAGCCCCTGCATATCGCCTGCCCCAGGCGGGAGATCAATCGTCTTCGCGACACTCTCAGGGAAGTGACCAAACTGCCAGAATTCGAAAAGCGATACAGCACCAGCCACAACGTAAATTCCGACCAGAAATCGGTAACGGCCGAATCGCCCGTTATAAAAACGAACATAGAGCGGGATCCCTGGAATCAGTGCACACAGAGTCAGCACCTGCCACAGGTCCCAGCCGTTGATGTAGGCAAACGCGGTCCCGGCAGCTGCCAGAGCTGCCCCCGCGCGAGAAATAACGCGAGCTCGAGGAGAGAGATCGCTCATGACAATCCTCCCTGAGTTCGCTTGCTGCTGACTTTCCAGATGAACGAGTCAAAGTAGTAATGCGTCAGGCCGAACGCATTGAGAAGTCCAACTGCCACGAACGGATAAGCCTCGTTGGCGACCATTGGAGGAAACCCCAGTCTCGGAATCGCATCATACATGGTCGGAAACTGAGCCCAGTTGAACAGGAAGGCACCCATCTCGCCGCCCGTCAGGAAGTGGAAGAGCAGCGAATACATCACCCCGGCAACGACAAACATCAGAATGTTCCCCGGCCGAACAAGTGCCGAGACAAGTCGCCCTGTCGATTCACTCTTCGACGTCTGGCGCTGCATGTACCAATACACCATCACGATGTACTGAAGGCCGTGCATGATGCGATGGGCCACGAGCCAGACCAGAACGTTGGAAACATGCCACGCACAGAAGTACCAGAGGAAATAGCTTGCGGCAATAAACACATACTTCATTGGATTAACGGCGCAACCCTTCTTCCATGACCAGACAATGTGGCCGAGGTAGACAGCCATGTATCCCACCACCAGTGACCAGCTGCAGGTCTGAACAAACCGAATACCTTCCGCGGTGACGGGAAGATTCAACTTGTGGAGTTCGTGGACCAGTGGCACAACAAACATGGAAGAAGTCAGCAGCATGTTGCTGAAAAGAACCCATCCCAGGATGAGATCAAATCGCCCGGTCGAGGGTGCTCCTGTCCTGCCGCGAAAGTCATAAATGCGGGCAAACCCGTGCTGCTGCATGATGCTGTGTTGATGGTCCCACAGCATGACAAGCGCGGCTGTCGTAATGGGAGCCCATGAGAGCCCCAGCAGGCAGGCGGTAAACAGAAAGATCGGTCCGATAATCAGGCGGTCCCGGTATTCACGTCGTTCTTCTGCAATTCCGTATGTTCTGAGCCACGATGCAAAGTGGTGCGGGATGGTAATCCACACTGCCACGATGGCAGTTGCCGCGCTGTCCAGCCATTGTTGGGTGGCCAGTCCGGCAGCAATGGCCAGGAATGGCAAGGCGATAAACCAGAAGAGGTCCTGCCGGCCGGAATGGATGTAGGCAGTGCGTAACATATGACCCTGAGCTCGAATAGCCGGAGACAACACGTCGGCCATCGTATCAGGGCACTGAATGCAATCCAATAATTCTAAGGGCGGCTGAAAATCCCGCAGATCTACAGGTTGGTGACGCTGAATGTCATCTCACAATCACTCATCTTCGCCCATTCCCAGTTGTGCAGAAGAGCTGAATGACCGCACGGCCTGCGTTTTTGCTGTTCAAGCAGAGCCTGCAGACAGGGAAGGGAGAGGGGTTCCGGTAATGCGGGCAACGGTGGTCAGGCTGGCCCAAAATGCGACAAATTTTGTTTATAACGGGTGTTGGTTCTGCCTATTCTGAGCGTCTTCCGCGTGATCAACGTTCTGCCCGGATTGTTTTTCATCTCGTTCCTGCCACGAAACCTGGAGCCTCCCCCATGTGGGATTTGTTTTCTCGAATTGCCCGCTCACAGCGAAGTCGCCGCTCCAAATGGGCGTTCCGGCAGCACATTTCAGCTGTCACACAGCCAGAACGACTGGAAGCCCGTACACTGCTTTCTGTCCAGTCGATTGCCTCAAACGCACCCCGGCTCGAAGTCAGCACCGGCCAGACCTTCGAAGTTCCTATCGTGTATCAAACACGAAATACGAATGGTGGGGCGGAAGCATTCCTGGCAGACAAGCTGAATTTCAACATTCACTACAACAGCAATCAGCTGGACTTTGTGGACGTCACCAGTGTCTTTCAGGAAGGCCTGCAGACCACCAGCTTCACATCCGTTTCTGAATCACACACGTCCGTCGTAGGTGACGACAACGACAACAACACAAATATGGCAATCGTCGCCTCGTATGAGGACACTGACGCGACTGCAGGATGGCCAAATGACCTGACAGCTGCGGGTCAGACGCTATTTGTCGCTCGATTCCGAGCCAAGCCTGAATTCAACGGCACTCACATCCGATTCTCCGCCAACGAAGTTGGCACGATTGAGGGCACCAACGACGAATTCACATTCGATTCCACCGAGCTGGAAGTTCTGCCTCCCAGCGATCCAACAATTTCCATTGCCAATCCGGATAGTGTCAACGAAGGCCAGAGCCACACCTTCACAGTTTCCCTGACACCCGCCGCCACTGAAGTTGTGACAATCGACTGGACGACCGAAAACGGCAACGGACCCACCGGAGCACTGGCCGGCGAAGACTACACGGCCGCCAGCGGAACTGTGACATTTCAGCCTGGTGAAACTCAGGCCACGTTCACCGTGGACACGATTGACGACTCCATTATTGACCCCAATGAGACCTACGACGTCACGCTCTCCAATCCCTCGGGAGGGATTCTGGGGCCACGTCGAGCGACTGCCGGGATCATTGACAACGATGAAACATTGCCCCGAGTTTCAATCTCAAATGCTCCTGAGGTCGGTGAAGGAGGGACTTCTGAATTCACCGTGACCCTGAGCGTCGCGTCGCTCAACAATGTCACAGTCGACTTCGAAACTCGAAGCGGCACCGGCCCGACGGCCGCCACCGACGGAGTTGACTTTGCTTCTCAGGTTAACACGTTGCTCTTCCTGCCAGGTGAAACCAACAAGACCATCAGCGTCTCAACCACCGATGACATGATTGCTGAAGGGCAGGAACAGTTTGTGGTTGTTCTCACTGACGCCAGCGGTGCGACGATCTTCCGTGAGCAGGGCGAAGGTCAGATCAACGACAATGACTCGGGCCTGCCGCTGTTGCGAATTGCCGATGCTTCAGCGGTGACCGAAGGAGCCAATGCCTCATTCGTCGTGACCCTCAACGAAGCTGCAGATTCGGATGTCACTGTCAGCTACTCCACCAGCAGTGGACACGGGCCAACCGGAGCGACTGACGGAGTTGACTACGTCGGACAGTCCAATCGAACCCTGACGTTCGAGGCCGGTCAAACAGAAAAGACGATCAACATTTCCACGACTGATGATGTTGTGGAAGAGCTCGTTGAAGAGTTCTTTGTCACCCTGTCCGATGCCATGGGTGCTTCCATCGATCGGGCCCGCGGTACAGGGACCATTGAAGACAATGACGGCGAACTGGTGACACCAGGAGACGTCGATAAAGATGATGACTTTGACTCTAATGACGCATTTTTGATTTTGTTGCAACAGTTCGATGCAACAGATGCACAGTTTGACAGCTCCAAAGGGTCAAGTAATCAAACCGCCAATGAGATTCGCACCAATGCGGATGCGATCGGCCTTGCAGGCGATGTGGATGGGGACTCTGACTTTGACGCTAATGATGCATATTTGATCCTTCTGTACCATTTCAGTGCAACTGATGCTCAGATCAATGGCTCAAAGGGTAGCAGTCAGCTGACACCAGCACAGATTCGAGCCAACGTGGATGCACTGGGAGACCCGGTTGTGGTTTCTTCCGGCGACGGTGCCCAGTCTCAGGTTCAATCGGACTCGTCTGATGACGGTGGTCAGTCAGGTGGTGGTTCAGCCGCCAGCAGCCAGTCTGATGGATCCAGTCAGGATGACGATCTGTTTTCAGGGGAGGAAGGCAACACGTCTACAGTTTCCGAGGAATCGGACGAAACCGCACAGTCGGCTGACAGTCCGGTCTGGGACGAAGTTCGAGGCTGGATTGACTCGATCTAAGTTCTCCTCATCCGTATCGTTATTCACACTTGAAATTATTACTTGCGTACTGGGTTGATAATCATGCGAAACGCACTTAAGTCTCTGTTCTCTTTACGGGCACGGAAGAATCGCAGACACCGACCTCTCTGACACCATACGGTGCCGTGACAGAT
>CAJWGB010000192.1 GCA_913031625.1 uncultured Planctomycetaceae bacterium
TGATCGAGTCGAGCGTGTAGCGGCCTGCCACCTTGGGGCCGAGATAGATCCGGTCGCCAGGGCGTTTCAGCGCGAGGCGGGGTGTGAGCTCGGGGATGTTGTCCTCGGTCGGCGGCACGAGGACGATATAGAACTCGAGTTCGTCGAGGCCGCCCGTGTCTTCGTATGGACGCACGGTTCTGTACCAGGTCATCCACTTCTCATACGCCTGAGTCCGCCAGTAGTTGACCTTCTGAACTCGTTCCTGCTCGGGAACGCTGCGAAGTCCTCGTGCCGGATCAAGCGTCATGCCGAACCCGTTGGGCTTGCGCGAAATGTACCGCAGCGCCTGGAGGGCATTTACGTTGACATCGATGTTAGGGTCTCGCAGCCCCTGCATCATTTCAGGTACGAGAGAGAAGTCGCCTGTGCGTCCAAGAGCATAATAGGCCAGTCCTCGATGCCCCGCGTCTTTGCTCTTCATCAGCAGCTTGAGTTTATCTGCCTGGCCGACCAGTTCTTCAATGTCTCCGAACTGCACAGATTCAACGATCTCTTCTGTATCGAGATTCTCGTCCAGAGCATCCAGCTGTTCGAGGGACCCTTCGATCCCGTCGAGTAACACGTCCAGTCCCTGACGATCCCGGCGAACTTTCTTCTTACCGAACAGATTGTCCAGGCCTCGGTCTCCCGTCAGTGAACCGCTTCCATACTGCTTGTCCAGAATCTGCTTCGTTGATCTCATGTAGTAAAGAATTGCAAACGAAGTACCGACTGATGGGCCGGAGTGAGTGTGGAATTCCCCTTTTTCACCCTGCAGAGTTGCCAATCCATCGCCATAGGTTTCAAACCAGCCTTCCTGCAGGTCTGCCAGCGCGGCCGTTCGTTCGAGTGCGTAGTAGTAATAGATCTTGTGTTCTGCGCGGCTGACGGGCTGAAACCGGGTCTGGTTCCATGCCAGAGCACGATTAATCGTGTCGTCCATGGCACTTTGGCTGAACTGTGGCTTGTGATTTGGAAACGCTGACCCTTTTTCAGCTGCTTTCTCTTCTTCAGAAACCACTCGCTTCAGAGGTCCTTTAGAAGTGTTCTGCTTCTCTTTCTTTTCCTGATTGCGTGGCCCATAAAACATTGTCCGCCCAACGGCCACACTACCCGCGCCTGCGACCACCATGTTGTGTGTCGAATTCCCTTTGCCGGGGCCCTCTTTTGTTCCAGGGCGATATCCCCAGCCGCCGTCGCCGTTGCGTTTCGAAATGAAGAAGCTGGCAGCTCGATCGACAGATGCAGCAGAGACGGTGCACCCTGCCCGCTGAGCCGACCACAGAGCAAGCACGCCGTATTGTGACATACTGACGTCGCCCGCCCGATTGGCAGCATCACTCCATGAACCGTCCGGCTTCTGGACCGACGAAACGTAGTTCGCGATGTTCTGGAGCTCGGCCGTGAATCCTCCATCAGAGTCCGCGAGCAACATCGCATCGACTCCGGCAAGGTAGATGTGGTCGTAACCGGCACGTCCGTATCCGTTCCCTCGAGCACGACCCAATGCGATGTTGATGCCTTCAGCGACCATCTCATGGTTGGTCGGTGCCCCTGCTTTCAGCAGAGCGTACGCGACAAGCGTCTTTTCTCGCTCGCTCGGCTTTGAGCCAGTCAGGTAACCCACTGCTTTCGAAACGATCCGGTCGAAACGAGCGACCTTGGTGGATTTTGGAAACTGAGCGGTGGCCGGGACGCACAGGGCCAGTGCCACGCAAATGGCAAACTTGAAACTTCGCATTGAAGAGGCTCCGAACCGCAGATTGCGGCAGATTGGGAATCAGAGCAAACCGCCAGATCGACAGTTGAATAACCCACCGATGATATCGTCAGGTTTTCTCTCAGTCAAAGAGCAAACGCCACTGTACCGATGGCAGAATCGGCAATTGGGGCTTTGCGTGGCGGAAATTCCGCCAGATGCTGACTCACTTTCGTGGAGTCCGGCCTACTCTGCGAGGGTGCCCTGTCCCGGAGTCTCTGCGTCAGATTCAATGGCGACCTCCCCATGGATCGTCGGCAGATCCAGGGAAAACGTCGCACCCATCCCTGCGCCTTCGCTGTCGATATGCACTTCGCCACCCATTTCGCCAGCAGCACAGGCGGCACTATGCAGGCCGAAGCCATGACCCCGGTTTTGGTAATGCCTCGGCACTGCAGGATTTACCATGAGTGTCACCGAGCCCCTCGTGCCGGCCCAACTATTTCACTCAGCACTTCCCTGCAGAGGGTTCCAGTAAGCAAAACTGAAACGGCACTCAATAAGGGAGCTCATGCGGCCGCTCTAAGAAGGCTCCTGTTGGACCGGAAGATACAGCAAGACGCTGCGAGCCATGGGGGTCAGCCGTGCGACTTGAACGCCTGCGACTGCCATGCCCTGTCCCACCCGCGTGTTACAGGTATTGCGGCAGTGACAGGTTCCATGGGTTTCGACGAATGCATCGCGACTCCCATACGACTGCCTGGGAATATGAAGTGCCTTTGAGTCAGATTTGCAGTTAAGTCTCGTTCCAGTTGACTGCAGATGTACTGCACATTGTTTCCATACTGCTCTTTTAAATCCGAACACTCCTGCGATTCGGAGTTTCGGAAAGCTGTGTCTTCATTGTTGCGTGGATACACGTGTCAGAAGGTGTCAACAGCGTATGGCTGACAGTAGAAATCCTGTGATCCGACCATGTCGGAGTCACAGGGAAGAGGTTCTGTTCTTTCCTGCCGGTCTCAATGTGGCGAGCTTGAGTGGTGTCGGTAAGGAAATATTGTGCCGGGAAGACATTCCGCCAGTCGATTGTGTCAGTGTCCACAGGCAGCAGGAACTCAGCATGGACAGCGTTGGAACTGATAAAGATCTCGATGCCCTCGATGGCTTCTTCGAAGTCTTTATTGCACGGCGTAAGCTCTGCCAACACGATTGCCGCATACGTAAGAGCGAGGAACCCGGCAAAGCGCGGGCAGAATCTGGAAAAGGATTTCATGACAGTCTCTGTCCGTTAATCTGAAACATGGCACGTGTGAAGTCTGAAATGATGGGTATTGGTTCAATCAATCTTTGCGGATTGGTCGAAACAGGAGTGATGTCGCGAATACGATCAGCTGTTTCGATATGAAGTACCGCATTACAAACCTGACAGCTCCGGTGGAACTGCCGGAGACGGAACTGCCGCAGCGTGTGACTGCGAAACTTGGGATTCCTCACGAGGAAATCGTTTCGTGGCAGATTCTGCGCAAGAGTCTGGACGCTCGTCAGAGGCACTCCCTGAAGTTCGTTTACTCACTTGCTGTTGAAGTGTCGGACGACACTCATCTGGCGTCGGGGAACTCCATACAGGTTCAGTCTTATCAGCCTGCAGAGTTTCATGATCCGGGGCCCGGAGCGATTCCACCGGGGGAACGTCCGGTCGTCGTTGGATCCGGCCCCGCCGGTCTGCTCGCTGGATACTACCTCGCATTAAAGGGATATCGACCGCTCATTCTTGAACGTGGGCAGCCCGTTAAGGATCGGGTTCCGGCAATACGAGCATTTGATCGCGGCGGGGAACACGACGAAGAAAACAACTACCTGTTTGGTGAAGGTGGCGCCGGATGCTTCAGTGACGGCAAGTTGACCTGTCGAGTGACGGGACCGGATGTTGACTGGGTGCTGCGAAGTTTTGTCGATTGTGGGGGCCGTGAATCACTGGTGTATGAGCATCGGCCGCATTTGGGCAGCAACAAGCTGCCCATGATCTGTCGCAACTATCGCCGGCGGATTGAGGCTCTCGGAGGCGAGTACCAGTTTGGCTGCCGCATGGAAGGACTTGAGATATCTGATGGTCGAGTCACGGGAGTCCTGACGTCCTCCGGACGAATCGCAACTTCCGTCTGTATCCTTGCGATCGGGCACAGCGCACGGGATACCTATCAGATGCTGCACGACAGCGGCATTCCGATGCAGGCGAAGTCATTTCAGATGGGACTCAGGATTGAGCACCCTCAGGATGTGATTAACAGGCATAAATACGGGAAGCCCGAATATCTTGAGCAGCTGGGGGCCGCCGATTATTCGCTGGTGGCCAAAGGAACCAATGATCTGTTCACGTTCTGCATGTGCGCTGGCGGAATAGTGATTCCCAGTATTTCCGAAGGACACATGTTCTGTTCCAACGGCATGAGCAATTCCCGACACGATACGCCGTATGCCAACAGCGGTCTGGTGGTGACTCTTCCGGCAGAGCAGTTTGGCAGCAACCATCCGCTTGCCGGTGTCGAGATTCAGCGCAAATACGAAGCCGCAGCATTTGCGCTATCGAATTCGCAGTACTACGCCCCAATCCAGCGGGCGAACGATTTTCTGAAGGGACGGGCCCCCGATCGAGGGGCCGTCATTGAGTCGTCGTATCAGAGAGGGACTATGCCGGCGGATCTTTCGGAAGTACTGCCTCCGGTCATCTGCAGGGCGATTCGAGCAGGCCTCCCTGTGATGGATCAGAAATGGAAGGGCAAATACCTCCCAGAGGCTGTGCTTGTCGGCCCGGAAATGCGTGGCAGTTCTCCCGTACGGATTCCACGTGATCGGGAATCCATGCAGGTCGCCGGCATTGAGGGGCTGTATCCGGTTGGCGAAGGTGCTGGATTCGCCGGCGGAATCGTGACGGCTGCCGTTGATGGCCTCCGTGCTGCTCGAAAAGTTGTCGAAGTCTTTGCGTCCATCAGTTGATCTGATTCACAGCAACAGTCAGTTTCGCCAGAATGCGGGCCCAGGGAACCACCTGCGGCCAAATCGATCAGCGAGGATGACATGGAAATAGACTGCCAGTCTGTAAAACAAAAACTGGATGCCGGTGACGAGTTTCTTTTTCTGGACTGCCGGAATCAGAACGAATACGACCACGTGAAGATTGAGGGAACCACCCTCATTCCCATGGGACAAATCGTCGAACGAATCGGTGAACTCGACGGCTGGCAGGAGAAAGACATCATCATCCACTGCCACCATGGGGGCCGCAGCCTACAGGTCGCCCAGTTCCTGCAGCAGCAGGGATTCGGAAAATCGCTGAGTATGGCGGGCGGAATTGATGTCTGGGCTCAGGAAATCGACACAACTCTGGCTCGCTATTAGCCCGAGCGTTCTGGCATCGCCGGACGACTCAATGTGTTCCGGCGACTACGCGGTCAGCAGCCGAGCGTCAGGATGATTGGGTTTGAACGAATGTGTAGTTTGTGCCGCTGGAACGCTCTGTGTTGGGTTGTCGACAGCTGGACGTCTCCCCTTGGCGTCCATTTCCTGAAATGGCCAGTCTGTTGTGCGCTGACAGTTTTCTCGTTGCCTAAACGTGGGCAAATCGCCTCGGCAGCAGCTCGATGGTCGGATTGTGCGGGCTGCGCGGAAAAATCACGCCGTTTTATGGAATCACAAGGCGTTTTCTGTGATTCGACCGTCACTATCCGAAAACATTCTGGAATCAGCATTCCCTGCAAGTTCATGATACCCGCTCATTATCGTTCATTAGACCTGTCCATGCTCAACCTGGGCATGGTCATACAGGGTTAAACGGGAACACAACGTCGTAATTCAGGCGAACCGTCCCCACCAATTCATTCCCAACAAAGAATCCACGAATTTCCTCTTCAGCAATCCTGATTTCCCCGGATCGCCCGGTTTGCTGAGGAGTCGACGAGGAAAAATTCATGGCAGCCCTTCAATCCCTGCTCTCCCGTCTCCGCAACAAGAAACGACACGGCCGCAAGATCCGGCGAGACTTCGCTCCGCGGACGGCAGAATCACTGGAAGAGCGTTTGCTGCTGACGAATCCGGATCCTTTCTCCAGCAACCCTGGCGCTCCTGTGACGGTCTACCTTGATTTCGATGGACACGCTGAAAACGATCAGGACTGGGTGAACATTGCAGGTGCTCCTATTACCACCCCGGCGTTTAGTCTGGATGCGGATACGGCCAGCTTTTCAGCGGCTGAGCGCACCACAATTGAAGAGATCTATTTGCGTGTCGCAGAGGACTTTGCGCCATTCGGCAACGTTAATGTGACAACCGTGAACCCGGGGCAGGCCCTGGATCCAACAGAGGGACTGTTCATCTCAATTGGTGGAGACGGCTCATGGTCTGCCAATGAGTACAACGATGGCTTCCTGAATGGATTTACGGCAAGTACCAACTCCTCAACGACCGCTTTTGTATTTCCCAGAGACTATGACAGTCATCCGGATGAAACGCCCGCATTGCGCGACGGACAGCTGGGGCGTGACGTCGCTAATGGAATCTCGGAGGTCATCGGACGGACTCTGGGACTTGCGGAGCGTGCTGCAGCTGGAAACTCGGAAGTGTCGCCGTTGATGAGTGACAACGATTTCCCAGCCGGCCTGAGAGACATCTGGCTGGACAATGGGCAGGACGATCTGGCTCTCATTGAAGCTTCCGGATTCACCGATGCTGCCGACGATCACGGGAGCACGGCGGCAACTGCAACAGCAGTCTCGATCAGTGGAGCCGTTGAAACCGTCACGGGAGTCATTGGCCAGAATGACGATGTTGATTATTTCGTGTTTTCCACAACAGGAACCACGGCCACGTTTTCAGTTGCAGGCCTTGACCTGACGCAGGAAACATCCACCGCCACCGGTCAATCCTTCAGCAGCGACCTCGGCATCACAAACGGCGGAACGAACCTCGACGCTTCTCTGACGCTGCTTGATGCGAACGGGAACGTGATCGTGTCCGACAATCCGGCATTTGCAGCGGATGACAATTTGACCAACCATGCATCCATCGACAACATCTCGCTGGCAGCAGGCACCTATTATCTGGCAGTTGGCAACTCTGCGACTTACGGAAGTCTGGGTCAGTACACCCTGACGATGGAGGGAACGAATACACGGTTCACCAACGCTGTGCCTCCGATGAACAGTCTGCAGGGGGCCCCTGTCACGGTCTATCTGGACTTCAACGGGCACATCGTTCAGAACCCTGAGATCCTCGCCGAACGCGAGGACGGCATTGATCAGCCGTTCTATGTCCCGGCCTTTGACACTGACGGTGACCGAACTTCCTTCTCGCCTGAAGAGCTTGTTCAGATTGAGGAACTGTGGGCACGTGTTGCAGAAGACTTTGCGCCGTTCAATGTAAACGTCACTACATCTGACCCGTTTATCTATGCCAATCGACAGGCGATTCTGGTTTCCATCGGCGGTGACGGAACATGGCGTGGAGCTGTCGGGACAGCTGGTGAAGGGTTCGCTGCTTTTGAGACCTTTAGCTCCGGTACAGGCGACAATAATGCCGTCGTATTCGGAGAAAACCAGCCTGGAATGCAGCGTCTGGCTCAGGCGACGTCGTCTCGAGTCTTTGAAGCGATGGGATTGACGGAACCTGCCGCGCTACCGTCAGCTGCATTGACTGAACTGCCTCGCGCGGCGTCCGTTGATACGACTCGTGATCTGAATGCGGCACCCGCGACTGTGGCGTCTGCTGCCAACGGAATCGTCTTTCGTGGAGATGAGTTCAGCAATAACTCCGCCAATGCGACTCTGATTGGGGTCGGTCCTGGAGTGGAACAGGTGGACGGTTTCATTCACCTGTCCACAGACGAAGACTGGCTGCGTTTTCGGACTCTGGAGTCCAATGCGACGATCAGTATTCGCGGCCTGGATCTGCGATTCGATCCTCAGGGTAATCCCGTGGCGGGTGTCACAAATCCCGGTTCGAATCTGATTCCGCGCCTGCGAATTTATGATGAGAACCTTGTGCAGGTTGGCGCCATCAATGAAACGGTTGATACGACAGATCCTGACATCGCCCTGCTCAGCGGTTCTGTGTCACTGAATCTGCCAGCAGGTGTTTACTTTCTGCAGATTGACAGCGAGTCGCCCGTTCACGGAGCCGGCCAGTACACAATTACGCTCGATGGCATCGATGGAACGCCCGTTGATCTTTCCTTCACTCAGCCCCAGATTCGTGAGAATGAGGATGTTGTTCAAGGTATTGGGCGAATCGATCGTCCACTCGATCAGCCAATCTCAGCCCCGCTGACAGTTGACCTTGTCAGCACAGATACCGGAGAGGTTACAGTTCCGGCGTCTGTCACAATACCGCCGAACCAGGACTTCATCACGTTCGATGTGACGGCCATTGATGATGATTTGCTGGACGGTACACAGAATGTCGAGATACATGCTTTCGTCGGCGGACTGCTGAATGACACTTTCGTTCTGAAAGTGGCTGATCACGAAACAATCAATGCCGTTGTGACGCCGAATCCGATTCCGGAAAATGCGGGCCCGGCTGGAGCAACGCTCACGGTCACCCGAAGCAACACGGATATCGATTCAACCAATCACTGGATTGCATCCGGTGAAGACCTGGAAGAGCGAGATCCTGACGGAAACCTGCTCCGCACCATTCCGATTGAATGGCCTGCGGGTCCACGTCCTGTGATCGAGATTGCTCACGATGTTCAGGTCCTGCAGAACGGAAATATCGCACTGATCAACGGAACTGGAAGCAGCGGAACCGGCTTCCTTTCGATTTACAACATCACACTTCAAAACTGGAGTCATATTCCGATTCCCGGACTGTCAGCCTCTGTGGTTGATCAGTCTGTTGGCGGTATTACTTCCGTCGGCGACTATGTCTTCCTGACAGACTGGGAATCGTTCGAGGGAGATCCACGAGGGATTTTGCGCGTCAACACCGTTACCGAACAGGTAGACCGGTTTGCCGACCAGTCGAACGGAGCTCGGATGTTCCTCGTCAACGGAGCTGTTGTTGACGAAATTAATCCGGTAACCGGAGCAACTCTGAATACTCTGAGCCCGCTGCCAACGATCGGCGTCAACCGTGTTCTCTCCGCCGTCATGTTTGAGGGGGAGAACCTGTGGGTGCTGTTCACCGAAGACACGCTTGGTCTTGGCGGGTCGACCAACAATGAGCTGCAGAAACTTAATCCGGATACCGGGGAGATTCTCGAATCGCATACGCTGAGGTTTGCCGCCAACGAGTTCAACCTTGGTGTGGGCATGGCGTTTCTGGATGACCTGATCTACTTCAACCTGCCTGGTTCAGGTGTGGTCTTCCAGGACCGAACGTTGGTGACCTATGACCCAGGGACCCGACAGATTATCGGCACGCCTGTTCTCTTTGAAGAAGATGCCAATATCTTCGTCAACTGGTCGATCGCAGCCAGTCAGGGTGACGGTACCCCTCTTAATCCGGATGCTCTGGTTGTCTACGGTACCGACGCTCTTGGTGCGAACGCCGATGTCGTCTACTTGTTGTCGCCCCAGACCGGGGCTGTCATTGGCCGATTCAATCCAGGTCTGGACAACTTTGTAATCTTTGACCCGGACGGCACAATTGGCACGATCGATGATGTCATGATCAACGGTCAGGTTGAGAACGGACTCATCTACATCAACGATTTGAACGGTTTCAATATCTTCGGTCGCGATGGAGCGCCCGTCGACATTGATCCGGATACGTTCCCGATCGACCCTGTTCCTCATGATCAGTTCACTCATGCCATTGCGGTTTTCTCGGGAGCAGATGTTCCGGGTATTGCCGCCCAGGAACTCAGTTTCAGAGACGTTACGCTCGGTGTTGGGGATCAGCTTCTCTACGGTCTTGTCGAGAACGGCACACAGGTCACCGTTTACCATCCGGAAACTCTTGGATTCGTTCGTGACATCATCCTTGATTCACAGGTCTCCACGATTGCTGTGGTTGAAAACGGCAACATCGTTGCCGGCGGTGCGAACGGAGACGTTCGCATGTTTGATCCTGCTGGACACACAATATCTGTGCTGGACACTTCCGGCATCGGACTCGCTTCTGTGGTCGACATTGATGCCAATATCAGTCGGGAAGTACTGATTTCGGACCTGAACGGAACTGTTATTTCAGCTCCTCTGGAAGCAATTGAGAACAATGATCCAGGGCAGTTTGTCGTGGACGTTGCAAACACAAATGCCACGACGTTTGTTAGTTTTGGTCGGCATCTGACTCTCCCAACCGGGCCACTGGTCGTTTCCATCAGTTCCAGTGATACGTCGGAAATTCAGACTATCAGTCAGGTTGTTATCCCTGTTGGTCAGACCAGCGTGTCTGTGCCCATTGATATTATCGATGATAATCTGCTTGACGGCACACAGACGGTTCTCGTCACAGGAGACGCGCCAAACTACGACCCGGTTGCAGCGGTCGTGGAAGTGCTGGATGCAGAGTCTGTCGGCGTGGAAATTCGGCGTGACTCATTCATCACAGTTCACGATGCGTCGCTGGTTCAGGATGGCGACCGTGTGATCGTCCGTGCCAACGGCGACACTCGAATCCTGGAGGTCGAAGACACTGGTGTGAATGACGGCATTCGCCCGACGTCTCACGCTGCCATTCCGATCAACTTCTCCACTGCTCCTACTGCGAACACGATCGCGGCGATTATTGAAGCTTCGATCGGTAACTTCACGACCGGCGTGGGAACATCGGTCTTAAACAATGTCGTGACCCTCACAGGGGCTCCGTACTTTGCTACTGTCGATTTGATGATCGGTAACCCGGCTGCAATCACAGCAGAGAAGCCAATCGCTGAAACTGAAGGTCTGCAGTCTCAGGGAATTCGAATTTTCCGGACGGACGTTGCCGGGCCATTCACTGTTCCGTCGACAACGAGCGGAGCGAATCCGGAAACACGATTCATCTCCGACAATGGCGTCACGCTCTCAGAGATTCCGATCACTGATCAGGTTTCAGAGATTACAGACCTGAATGTCACCCTTTCGATCGAACACGACTTCATCCCCGACCTTGATGTGACTCTGGTCAGCCCATCGGGCACTCGCGTGCGTTTGTTCAGCGATCTTCGAACAAACGAAACCACGATGGCCAACACGACAATCGATGACGAATCCTCCGTGCGAATCGTCGACGGTGTGGCTCCGTACAGCGGCAGCTTCATCGGGCAGGATCTTCTTTCCACGTTCGACGGTGAGAATCCATCGGGAGTCTGGACGCTTGAGGTCGTTGACGACAATGTCTCAGACACTGGCTCTTTGCTTGGCTGGTCACTCACCATTGACACTATCGGTCTGTCGTCCACAGAGTTCACTCTTGTGTCTACCGATACCACGGAAGCAATTGTTCCCGGAGGGCCCATTACAATTCCGGCAGGCGCAGCTCAGATCTTCCTGGACTTTACAGTCATTGACGACACGATTGTTGATGGCACGCAGGATGTGAGTCTGGGGGTGGGCACGACTAACCTCGGCAATGTGTTTGGCCTGGCTACTGACGAAGCTCAGATCACGGACGTTGAGAACCTCACCCTGACTGTTTCTGCGTCCAGTTTTGCTGAAGGTGATGGAGCTGCCGCAAGCATCGGGACAATTACGCGATCCGACACTGAACTGACTTCTCCGCTTACTGTGACGCTGACGTCAAGCGATATCTCAGAGCTCGCTGTACCGGCAACTGTCACGATTCAACCTGGTCAGACCTCAGCCACTTTCGGTATTGATGCGGTTGATGACGTGGAATTCGATGGGGATCAGACAGCTACGATTCTGGCGACAGCCCCAGGGTACGTGCCTGTCACCAGTGAAACAATCACAATCATCGACCAGGAGCCGCAGCTGGTTCTTACGACGTCTAACATTTCTGTTCAGGAAGACGGAACCACCGTCGCGATCGCTCTGTCACGGATCGATACCTCCGACCTTTCAGCTGAACTGGTTGTTAATCTTACCAGTAGTGATACGAGTGAACTGGTTGTTCCCGCTGACGTCACAATCCCGATCAACGAACGCAGCGTTGTCTTTCTTGCCACGATCGTGGACGACAACCTGCTGGACGGACCTCAGACGGTCACAATCACGGCCGAAGACTCTGTCGCACCCGCCAGACTGAACTCCGGGGCTGTGGACATCACGGTCAACGATGCGGAATACATCACGCTATCCGTTCCGGTTGGTTCAGAGTCCTTCCGGGAAAATGCGGGAGCTTTTGCAGCAACAGGAACGGTCACTGTATCTTCCACCGGCCACCTCCAGCCAATCGTGGTCAACCTTGCGGCCAGTGATGAGACTGAACTTGGTGTTCCGGCTCAGGTCGAGATTCCGGTTGGGTCCAGTTCAGCAACATTCCAGATCGAAGCGATTGACGATTTCGAACTGGACCGAGACCAGACTGTCACTATCACAGGCTCTTCTAACGGATACACTGACGGAACGGTGGACGTGACGGTTGAAGACTGGGAACCCGCTCAGACGGTTGGACCGAATATTGTCACGACTGATCCGTCACCCACTATTCAGTGGGCACCGCTGCCGGGAGCAACTCGATACGACCTGTGGGTCAACGATGAGTCTCGAGGTATTCCGCAGCTGTTTCGTCTTACGAACGTTCAGCCAACTCCTGCGATCTTCTCGGACAACTTCGACGCACTGTTCCTGGACTCCAACAATGTCCGAACTGTTGATCCCGACCTGTGGACAACGTCGGACGTGACCGTCGACACATTGAGCATCAATGACCCATCGGGTGGTGCCAGTGCACGATTGAACGGAGATCCAAACGGCGGGGATACTCTGACAACACGGGATATGGATCTGTCTGCTATCCCAGGCGGCCAGCTGCGATATGCCTTCCAGCGAACCGGGCTGGGCGACACTCCGGATCTCGAACAGGATCTGACGGTGGAGTTTCGTGATGCCGACGGATTCTGGCGGTTCCTTGATTCCCAGGCTGGTGGACAGGGAGATATGACTCGTTTTCAGACGGTCATGCTTCAGTTGCCCGCAGAAGCACTGCACAGTTCCGCTGCATTGCGGTTCAGCACGGTTGGGCAAACCGTTCAGGATGGCATCTCGGGTGTCTTCGACGACTGGTATCTTGATTCTGTAGAAGTTGCTGCGAATGAGTCGTTCACACCGACTCAGGAAATCGGGATCGGCGAATACCGTTACTGGGTCCGCGCTTACAACAACCTGAATCAGCCGCTTCAGTGGAGCA
>CAJWGB010000193.1 GCA_913031625.1 uncultured Planctomycetaceae bacterium
GCTTGCGCTTGCGTCATCGGGGGAATTGCTCAAGCACAAAGTCTTACAGAGTCAGGTCGGGCGTATGCGTCAGGATCCTCGTTTCGAACGATTCATTCGACACTTTTCGTCCCAGTGGCTGGGACTGTCTGCGATGGAGCACGTGGCAGTCAATCCAAAGGCCCACCCGGAGTTCTCTGACGCGGTCCGTGAGAATCTCCGCGCCGAGACGCTTGCATTTGCCAGTCATGTGTTCAGAAATGATCTGAATTGTCTCCGATTCATTCAGTCCGATTTTGCGATTCTGAATCAGGTGACAGCGAGTCATTATGAGATCGAGGGGGTCTACGGATCCCGCTTCCGCCCGGTCAGGGTCACGAATGACAGGGGAGGCATTCTCACCCAGGGCAGTGTTGCTTTGATCGGAAGTGACGGCACCGAGTCGAATCCGATTTATCGGGGGGTGTGGCTTCGCAAGCGATTGTTTGCAGATCCACCCCCTCCGCCTCCACCAGGAGCACCTCCACTGGCGAAGCCCGATGGATCAAAGTTGACGCTGAAGGAGCAGATTGAACGGCATCGAAAACAGCCCGCCTGTGCCCGCTGCCACAGCCAGATCGATCCATGGGGAATTGCATTTGAGGCGTACGGTGCGACGGGCAGGCTGAAGGCTGCTTCCGGACGTGGAAAGAGCGGTGTGATGTTTGATGCTTCGACAGACCTGCCCGATGGGTCGCACGTCAATGGGATGGTGGATCTGCAGGGCTGGCTTATAAAACACAGGTCCGGAGATCTGGCCAATGCGATTGCTCGCAGAATGGCGGAGTATGCTCTGGGACGCAGGCTTGAGTTTTCCGATAATGAAATGGTGGATCAGCTGACAGATCAATTCATTCGCGGTGATCTGCGAGTCAGCACACTGGTCGACGGTATCGTGACCAGTGAAGTGTTTCTGACGAAATAGCTTTACGTAACTGAAGAATGATCATGAGTTCACAAAAATCATGGCATCTCAATCGGCGCGAGGTGTTGCGTGGGGCGGGCGGGGTGGCTCTCGCACTGCCGTTTCTGGAAGGAATGTCGTCAGCAGCGCAGTCTGTTGGTGAACTTCCGAAACGCGTTGCCTGCTTTTTCTTCCCCAATGGGGTAGCACTGCCTCCGGAGAAGGATCAGTATCACGACGACTGGCACTGGTTCCCACAGGGGGAGGGGCGTGACTACACATTGAACCTGTCCACAGAGAGTTTTGAACCGCATCGAGATGAGATTACTTTCCTGAGTGGGCTTTCTCATCCGGCAGGCAGGAAGATGGCCGGTCATGGTGTGTCTGATGTTTACCTCACGGCCGGCCCGGTTGATGCGAATGCGTACAACAACACCATCTCAGTTGACCAGGTGATTGCCGACCAGCTCGGGCGAGAAACGAGAATTCAGTCGCTGGCCCTTTCCACTGGTGGAGGCGTGGGAACAACTGGTCGGACGCACACCCTTTCGTTCACAAAGACCGGGCAGCCGATTCCGGCAGAGCACAGTATTCGCCGCTGCTTTAACATGATGTTTGGGCAGGACGATATGAGTCTCCAGTCGGCCCGTCGCCAGTTGCTGATCCGTAAGAGTATGCTGGATCAGGTTCTGGAGGACTCGAAGTCCCTGAAGAATCGACTCAACGCTCCGGACCGAGCAAAGCTTGACGAGTACCTGTCATCGATGCGGGACTACGAGCGCAGGATTCAGAGGATGGAGTCCTGGCTTGATAAGCCCAAAGCGGAAGTAGACGAAGCGTCCATGAGTGTTGACGCCACCAGCGCACAGATGAAGGACTACGTGCGTGCCTTTTACGATCTGATCTTTCATGCATTCCAGACCGATACAACGCGTGTTGTGACTCACATGCTGGGGATTGAGGGAGGCGGCTCAAAGTCAGACGCGTTCCCCGAAGCTCTCGGCCTTAAGCCTCACCATGCGTTAAGTCACCGCAAAGGCTCTGATTTCCGAGACTGGGGGCGTTGGGATCAGTTCATGAATCAGAACTTCGCCTACTTCTTAGACCGGCTGAAGAATGCTCAGGAAGGAAACGGTTCGGTCCTCGATCGTTCACTGATCATGTACGGCTGCTCCACCAGCACCACGCACCTCGCAAAGAATTACCCATTGATTCTTGCTGGCGGCAGCCAGTTCGGGGTGAGCCACGGGCAGTTCCGAAAGTTCGACGAAAACAAGGTTCGGCTGTCGGATATGTTTGTCACGATGTTGAACGTGCTGGGCGTTGAAACGGAACAGTTCGGCGACAGTACCGGGAATCTGGACGAGATACTGTCCGTGTAGGTGTCTGTAGCCCGACTGTCCTGAGTCGAGGCTCTGCAGTTCCTCTGTGAATCTCTGTGCCCTTCGTGGTATGAAATTGCGGTTTCACCACAGAGGACACGGAGGATCACGGAGGATCACGGAGTGATTGGGGCGGAGCGCGGGATGTGGGGCGCAAAGAAACAGCCGGCCCGTATGAGCCGGCTGTTCGGAATTCTCGCTTACAGTCAACGCATCAGCGTTTTCTGATTTCAAGGACATACTTCATCAGGTCATTGAACTCGCCTCGGTTCTTCAGCATCCGTGTCAGATTGGCGGGCATTAAGGAGGTGCGTGATTCCAGCACCTCTTCGAGGTCAGACTTTTTGAAGACCATTGGTTCGGGCTGAGCGAGGTTACGAATGACAAGTTCGTCATCCGTCTCTGAAACCCGGATTCCAGTGAACTGTTTGCCCTGATCCGTAATCACGTTGACCTGAGCGAACTCTTTTTCAATTCGCTTCGATGGCCGCAGAATAGAATCCACCAGTTCGGCATGATCCAGTTTGGTGGTCATCGTTTTCAGATTCGGACCCAGTCGGGTTGTTCCGGGAGCAGGGTCATGGCAGGCAAAGCATGCGGCCGCTGACTTGTAGAACAGATTCTTTCCGCGATTCGAGTCTCCCTGCGCCAGAGCAACCTCAGCGAGTTTGGCGGGGGCAATCTGGAGGAGTTCGTCCTCCAGCTTCTTGTTGGAGAACGCTTCCACATCGATGCCGATGTCTTTGAGGACAAGGGCTGCTTCGAGGGGATGCTCTTCAAGCAGTTGATCCGGTACCCAGAATGTCGTGCGGTCGATTGTTTCGGCTCGGACTCGTTTCACAGATGCTGGCGTGATCGTCGAAGCACTGTTGCCCCATGTGTTGCGGACAAACGTCAGTACTGCGGCAATCTCTTCATCGGTGAGCAGATTGCGAAAAGCTGTCATCGGTGGAACACCACGAGACGGATCATAGGTCTTGCCGTGTACCGTGATTTTGCCCCACATGCCGTGCAGTGCCATCTTGATCAGGCGGTCTTCACTGCCGTTGACCCAGGGGCTGCGGACCAGTGATGGATAGGTAATTCCATTCCCTTTTCCGTGAGTGAGGTGGCACGTGCCACAGTGCGACTCACGCTGGTAGATGGCGGCACCCGTCTTGTAGATCTTCTGATCATTCGGGCTCAGACGTTTTGGAGGTTCGAACTCGACAAATTCCGTTTCCGCAGGGGCAGCAAATCCGCTGGCGCCCTTAGCGTCCACGTTGTACCAGAAGTGTTTGACGGTATTGGCTGCCACGACTGCATGCTTCACTTTTGAACTCAGCAGAGTGTTGAGCAGCTCCTCGTTCTTTACGTTGTGCTGCTGGTGGAGCCAAAGTGCCTCAAGCAGGTGATGAGCTTCCTGTTCATCATCCTTGTCGAAACCAACAATCCAGTCCTGGGCAGCGGCAATGACCTTTTTGGAATCCCGCCCGCTGAGCTCCACTCGAGTTCTGTGGCGCACTCCATTGATGGGGTGCTTCAGGTTCTCCAGCAGCGCTTCAATGGGCTCGCCTGCGATCTTGACAGGCTTTTGAAGAGGACGCCCCTTCATGGTCAGTCGAACGATTCGTCCGTGATAGTGGTCACGGTTGGGGTCGCGGATATTGTGCTGCATGTGGCCGATAATCACGTTGCACCAGTCGGACACATAGAGTGCACCATCAGCACCAACAATGGCATCTGTCGGGCGGAAGTTACGGTCTGTACTGTTGAGTAGATCTTTAACCGGCGTCCCCCAGACTTCGCCAAACCTGCGTTTGTCTCCGTCGCCATCCCGGTCGAGGTCATACTGCCTGACTCCGAGAAATCCGATTGTGTTGCAGATCAGAAAGTCCTGCTGCATATCCTCCGGGAAGTGTTCCGAGGACAGGATTTCGTCTGCTGCGACAGGACGGAATTCCTTTGTCAGCAGTGTGTGCATCTTGAAGCCTTTTCCTTCCGGGCGGACCTGGTAGGAGCGTCCTCCGGTGCCGTCGTTTGCGTAGCAATACCCCCAGTAGTCAAAGCTGGTGCCGTGTGGGTTTGGGGAGTTACCGGCGTGAGGCGTAATCACGAATGTCCGAGGATCAAAGCGGTACATGCCTGACTGGCCGATGTTCAGGTTTTGCTTCCACGGTGTTTCGTGGTTGTGAACAAGGAAGATTCCACTCTGCCAGTAAATGCCACCGTCCGGCCCGTAGATCAGGTTGTTAGCTGCGTGGTGAGTGTCTGAGGTTCCGAGGCCCTGGAGGATCGGAAATCGGACGTCAGCCCTGTCGTCGCCGTCTGTGTCTTTCAGGAACAGCAGGTCCGGTCCTGATGTGACGAGCACTCCGCCGCCCCAGAATTCGAAACCCAGCGGGTTGTGAACGTGGGCGAAGATCTTGCGACTGTCGGCGACGCCATCACCATCTTCGTCTTCGAAGATCATCAGGCTGTCGTTCATTTTTTTGAGCGGTTCCCATTTAGGATAGGTGTTCCAACTGGCTGCCCAGAGTCGACCTTTGGCATCGACCTGCATCTGAACAGGGTTGGCGAGATCCGGAAAAATCTCTTCGGAAGCAAAGACTTTGACTTCGAAGCCCTCGGGGACTTTGATCTTCCTGGCACTTTCTTCCGGGCTCAGGTAATCAACGCTGCCTTCCTTGTCCTTGTTGGAGCTCTTGCTGCCGCCGCCTACGTTCGAGGTTACCTTGACCGGAGGTGGGACATTGCTGTCGTCTGCTTTCAATTCTCGCCCGTTGGCAGCCGCCCAGATGACCATGTCTCGGTTCGCTGTCATAACATCGAGCATCGTTAGCTCGTGCTTCAAAACGTCGGCGTTACTCTGTCCGTCAACAAAAGTGAGGCCTGATCGTCCGCCCCAGATGTCGTTTCCGTCGGTGGCGCGATATCGGTTGTGCCAGTGCCAGTTTTTGTCTTCGATGGCTGTGTAAAGATCTTTGAGGCCGGCGTCTGATTCAGCCGCGTTGCCGAGCAGCCGTTGAGAAATAACGCTGGCCAGCTTTCGATATCCGACTGCATTCAGGTGAATGCCGTTCAGCGTCAGTTGATCTTCGTTCGCCAGGTAGAGCTGGAATGTGGGAGAGTACAGATCGACAAACGTTGCTTCGGCTTTTGTCGCTGCTCGGCGTGTGGCCTGAGTGATCGCGGCAAGGTTGGCGTTGAGTTTCGTCCCTTCCGGCAGGTTTGGGTTGCCCGTGTTTTCGTATGCGATCGGGCTGAACAGCACAAAGCGAGCGTCGACGCCCTTTTCCGTTCGCAGCTTGCGATAACGGTTGACGAGTTTGACGAGTTCCTGCTCGTATGCTGCCGCTCCATCAGGGCCGGCAAATGATTCGTTGTAGCCATACATCATGAAGACAACGCTGGGAGCGACATGCTGCAGGTATTCTTCGTCGTTGGTGAAGCCCTTGTTTCGAGGGCGGCGATTCACCATGTCCCCGGAAAAACTCATGTTGCGGAAGCGGACGTTCTTCCCTTTCAGCTGACTTTGCAGGACAGTTTCTACCCACGGGGAGTGCTGCATTCGGTCGGCGAGTCCATTGCCGTAGATGGCAACGACATCGTTCTTCCGAAATTCGAATTTCTGTGCAGACGTGTCGGCTGACATCAACAGGGGAAGCAGACAGAGCATCCATCGCAGGATCTTCTTCTGGGGGGCAGAATTTGCCATTCTGTTTGTCTCTACGAATCAATGAGGATTTGAGAATTCTGGAGGGTGAGCATTTGTGACAGATGTGTTGGCGATGTTCCAGTCCGTTGGACAAGCCGGTGACAGAATCCCATGGATTCCGTGTCAATTGGGCCGAATCTTTGTCGGTTGCCTGCAGAAGGGGGAAGCGAAAGAGCAGGCCATTACTTACCGCAGAGAAATCCTGAGTTTCACAGAGAGCCGGCTGATGTTTCGCTGTTTTTGAAGCATCTGTTGCTGTACGCAGACCGGCAACTAATTCTCTGGCAACTCCGGTAGTCCTTGACAGTGGTTCTGAACTGTTTGGAAGGTCAGTGGCCACCGCTATAGATTTGTTCCGCTCGCTGAAAAAGGATCCACGACGTAACGATATATTTATCGCTGGAAACGGGAATGGCCCCTTTGTGGGTGTGGGTGAATCCGGCAGGAGCAATCACCATACGGCCAGCTTTGGGCTTAATGGTGATGTCCTGATAGTGAAACTTCGTTGCACCACCCTCATCGACTGTATTCAGAAAAAACATGAAAAGCAGGACCCGGTGTAGTGACTCGCAACTTTCGTCCTGCGGGTAAATTTCCGAGTGCCAATGGTGATACCCGCCGGTTCCCTGTTTGTATTTCTGCAGGTTCAGGTAGCCAGGTCGGTACAGTTTCAAGATCACATTCAGAAGTTGCTCTTCCGGGATACGTTCGATGTTCTCAGGAGAAAGCTCGAGTACCTCACCAGAATCCAGTCGGACTGCAGGGCTCAATGCTCCGCAGGCGAGAAACGCATACTCACGCACATAACGAACGAGAAACCGAGCCGTAATATTCAGCAGACTCTGGTTGATGCCCGTCCACTCTTTGTACTCCGAAATACAACAGTCGATACTCTCTTTCTTCTGCACATCGACGCCGGATCCAATTCTCCCTTCGGAGTGTACTTGAGGGCAGGCTTCAAAAGCGTCAATGATGGAAGCGCAGAACTCTTCGGTTAACGCATCATCGTAGATTCCGACAAACTCTTGATGCTGTGCCTCCATACGAACCCCACTTTTGACACCCAATTAATAGTGTGCCTTTATGTGCAGACACAAAACCAGCACGCATTTGGGGTGTCAGAGATGATGTGAATTGAACTGCGACCACACCGCTCGCATCAGAGACTTTCGAGCAGCCTTCCAACAGCCATGGCAGAAAACAGTGTGTCGAGATCTTTGTCAGTTCTGTCGGCCAGTTCCGCATCAACCAGGCTGTTCAGCAAACCGGATTTGCGGCCCTGAAGAAGTTTGCCTGAATCGATGGGAGTTCGTTTCACCGTACCGCCTGCCGATTCACGCGAGAGAACGGCGGCTGGCGTCTGGTCGTTGCTCTGCATCACCCAGCGTGTGTAATGCCAATTCACCAATTCGTTCGGAGAACTTTCGGCAACCAGCGAAAACTGTGGAAGGGCTTCAATATTCAGAAACCTTCCTTCCGATCTCGTATCGTCTAGACTGAGTGGAGCGGTGGAAGCGTTTGCAGCTGCAGATGCAGGGCTTCCCAGTAAAACACCAGGCTCGAGGGCCAGAACTCCGACGACTTCTGTCGTATGGTTCAATTCGGTATCTCGAGAAGCTTCCTCTTCTACAAACAGAGTCACACTGGTACTGTTGCTGGACCGATGTCGAATGGTCGCCGCATCCCCTCCGTCTCGAGTTTGCATATCGGACAAAATCACTGGGTTGACGGCCCCTCCAATGCTGCGGAAATTGACTGTGGCATTTCGATGCGTCACCGAGTTACCCGTCACGACAGCATTGAGTGAGATTTCGTCTGCCGAAGCCGTGCCGCGATCAATGGCAACCAGTCCGACCGTTTCTGATGAGTGGACCCCGTCAGCGACCTCCTCTTCATTCAACTGTATGCGCAGACTGCTGGACGTTATGTTGCGGATTCTTTCGGTGATTGCAGCAGTGTCGTTGTCGGTCATCACCTGGCCAAGTACCAGTGGAGTTGCTCCGAACGACGTATCGAACGTTACTGTCCGTGTCGATTCGTTTACTAAATCAATCGTACTGGCGACGATTTGGGTGCCGTCTGACAGATAGTGTGTGCCGGCCTCCACAACAAGGTACCCAATGTCCTCGGTTGTGTGACGGCCATCCCTGTAGTCCCACTCCTGGAAACGGACTTCAAAACTGCTGGAGGTGACATTCCGAACGCGAACCACACCCTGATGTCCACCGTTTCGTGTGGCTCCACCAGCGACGACCACCGGATTGGTGAAGGAAACTGGAAGGTTCACGGTTTTCCAGACATGTGTGACACCGGTGGCGATGCCTGAGACGCCAATTTTCGCCGCCTCATTCACTTCATTTACTGTCACTGTGACGGAGCCAGTTGCAGAAAGGCTGCCATCCGAGACGGTATAAGTGAAGGTGTCTGAGCCGAAGAACCCGGGATCTGGAGTGTACGTGATGAGCCCATTGGCATTGCTGCTCACCGTTCCATTCGCTGGATCACTGGCGCCGGTCAGAGACAGATCGTCTCCGTCGACATCGTCGTCATTGTTCAGAACGTTGAGGCTGACAGCCACACCTTCGTCTGTGCTGACACTGTCATTTTCAGCGACCGGGCGATCATTCACTGAGTTCACAACAATGTTGACCGTCGCCGTAGCAAGGCCGCCTCTGCCATCGCTGATCGTATAGGTGAAGGAATCCGTGCCGTTGAAATTCGCCTTGGGGGTGTACGTCAGCACGGAATTGCTGTTGGTCACGGTTCCGTTCTGTCCCTGAGCAAAAGAGTCGACTGTCAGCGGGTCACCGTCCGCATCTGAATCGTTGTTGAGGACGGCAATGGCAACCGCGTTGTCTTCATCAACTGTGACAGAATCATTAACGGCGACCGGAGCCTGATTCGGTGATGAATCGTCAGTGATGAGCGTCATGGCTGCACCGAGATCCAGTACGCCGCTAGCCACCAGACTTAGATGCTCAGGACGAGCGGACTGTAGAATTGCATCCTTGATGTCAAGGTACGAAAGTTCAGGACGCTCCGCCCACAGCAACGCTGCGGCTCCGGAAACATGCGGAGCCGCCATAGAAGTGCCAGACAGGTAGACGTAACCGTCCTGCGTGTAAGTGCTGCCAATCTGTGTGCCGGGAGCCGCAATCTGAACAGACTCGTCACCCCAGTGAGAGTAAGACGCGAAAGAGCCGTCCGAATCGGTAGCAGCCACCGTGATCACGTTGTCGTGGACCTTGCTGTATTCAGCAGGCCACGAATTGAAATTTCCGTCCATGTTGGACGCCGGAGTACCGGAGCGAGAGTTACCGGCTGCGACAACGTACAGAACTCCAGCATCCTTTGCCCGTCCGATTGCGTTGGAGATTGCGTTACTTCCGCCGACGGAGTTACCGGCATATCCGTAGCTGTTGTTTGTAATTCGATCGCCATTGTCGGTCGCGTAGTCAATCGCACGAGCAACATCAGCGTTGGTGCCGGTACCGATGACTTTCAGGGACATCAGGCTTGCATTCCATCCGACACCGGTCACACCAATATTGTTGTTGCCCCTTGCACCAATGGTGCCGGCGACATGTGTGCCGTGCCCATTTGTGTCCATCGGATCAGCATCATCGTTTTCGAAATCGTAACCCCAGAAATCGTCGACATAGCCGTTGCCATCATCGTCAATGCCATTGTTGGCGATCTCGCCGGAGTTAGTCCAGATATTGTCGATGAGGTCTGGATGGTCATACTGCACACCCGAGTCAATCACGCCAACGATGACTGAGGAACTGTCGGTCCTCGTGTCCCATGCGCTCTCCGCACCGATGTCTGGAAGACCCCATAAAACGCTATAGAACTGATCGTTGGGAACAGCCGCTGATTCCATCCGGTAGTTCGGTTCGGCATAGTCGACAACGTCCAGTGTGCTGTAATGATTAACCAGCGACTCGACGCTCTGTCCCGGGAGAACGGGAATCTCCCAAAGTTGCGGATCAGCCGGAAACCCCTGCCCCAACGGACCGCTCATTATGGTCTGCGACACATCAAAGGGAGCGGCGGAAACTGATGTCGCGAGTTCTGCAACATCGACCCCGTCGCGAAAACGCACAAGGATCTCCGTGTGTGTGTAGTCAGTTGGCTCGAGCTGGCTGAAATCTGTAGCGAATGTCGTCAGCAGACGTTTTCGTTCGAAGGTTTCGATTTCGCACAGAAACGGAGAAAATGAACGGAGATTTCGACGTGACGACATAGTTTGAACTCCAGTTTGGTGTGTCACCCAACGAGAAAAACCCGCTGTGCGACTGTTATCGTTGCCATCAATCGGTTACCTCATCGGCGGTAAAGATTCCGCTGCCGGAGCCAACCACTCGTTACCACCCATTCCCAATCATAAGAATGTTTTCAATAGTGTCTACAGTGGCAGTGACAAGGTAGTGTCAAGGTGTCCAGTGATGGTGACTTAAGGGAGGAGCAACTGGTGCCACCTGGCTTTAGACATTCCGGCAGAGAGACAGCGTTGACTTTCAGGGCTTAACGCAGCCTCGGCGGAACTCAGAGTAGCGGAGCCGTGTCTTGAGACACTGCCGCTCCCTTCTTCCAAATTCGTGGAAACGGGGGCTTCGGAATTCAGCGAGGATCCGCTTACCGTTAATCTGCTCCCACCCTCGGAACGCGGTTCAGTAGTAATTCTCAGGTGGTACAGAATGTCGGCAATTGCAGACGTATTTCAGGCGGCTCAGGCCGCAGGACGAATGACCTTTATGCCATTCGTGACAGCCGGCGACCCGGACGTGGCGACAACTCGTGAAGTTTTGCTGGGACTGAGAGATGCCGAAGTTGACCTGATTGAACTCGGATTTCCATACAGCGACCCGATCGCCGATGGCCCCGTCATTCAGGCGTCATACACTCGAGCCCTCGACAATGGGCTCACCGTTGATCAGATCATGGACCTGATGGCTGGTGTGAAGGAACTCGGGCTGCCGCCTGTACTGGCGATGGTGTCCTTTGCCATCATCTTTCGATTCGGCGTCAAAGAATTTGCCAGGACAGCAAGAGATGTTGGTTTCAAAGGGCTGATTGTTCCTGACCTGCCTGCTGACGAAGCTGAAGAAATGTCAGCAATCGCTCAGCAGCATAACCTTGACCTTGTGCAGTTGATCGCACCGACCACAACTGCTGAACGCACTCAACAGATTCTGGATGCGTCCAGTGGATTCGTGTATTGCGTTTCCGTGGCCGGCACAACGGGAGTACGGAATGATCTTCCCGAAGAATTGACCACACAGCTGCAGCAGCTTCGATTGTCGACAGACCTTCCGCTGGCTGTTGGCTTTGGCATCAGCGGACCCGAGCACGTCTCGCGTCTGGAAGGCGTTGCTGACGGAGTGATTGTTGGTTCTGCCATCGTCCGGCGGGTTGCCGAGGCAGACACCGCAGAAGATGCAGCAGCTGCTGTCCGAAACTTTTCGGCCAACATGCGAACGGCCGTCGAAACCGTGAAGCCATCTCGTTGAGTGCACCTCTCGCCCACAGCTGCTGACCGGATATAACGCGATCGCACCGACCCGGTGCTCATTTGTCTCTCATGCTGTTAGACTGAATCCAGCTCAATACCTGGCACATCTTGAAGCAACTCTCAGGTCCGATGAAGGTCTTAATCAGCGAACAGGAAATTCAGCGACGCGTCGAGGAACTCGGGCGACAGATCAGCGAAACATACAGCGGCCGCCCGCTCACCATCCTGGGGGTGCTGACCGGAAGCATTGTTCTGCTGGCAGACCTCATTCGCGCGACCGAAGTGCCGCTGCGAGTCGCGTTGATCCAGGCCGCGAGTTATCACGGAACTGATACAACACCCGGTGAACTGTCGATCAATGCCGACCTGGTTCCGGACCTGAAGGGACGAGATGTTCTCATCCTTGATGATATTTTTGACACCGGCAATACGATGGCCGGACTGATGGAACGGATCAAAGATTTTGAACCACTGTCGGTGGCGACCGCCGTTCTGCTGTGGAAGTCTGATCGCACAGTCGTTGATTTTCAACCTGACTATTTTGGTTTTCGAATCCCGGATGAGTTCGTCGTCGGCTACGGCCTCGACTACGACGACGAGTATCGCCACCTGCCGTATATCGGGGTGATGGAGTCATCTGACCTGGAAGAACACACGAAGAAAGTGGATGGATGAACCTGAACAGGCTGGCCATTGCATTCCTCTTTTTCTCTTTGGAGCTGCTGAACGCTCAACAGTCAGACCGCCCCAATGTCATCATGATTCTGGCAGATGACCTGGGTTCCGTTGACCTGAACTGCTACGGCGCGAAAGACCTTGATACTCCTGTTTTGGATGGACTTGCCCGTCGGGGAATTCGCTTTACCCAGTTCTACGCAGCAGCTCCTGTCTGCTCGCCCTCGCGAGCGGCTTTTATCACGGGCATGTTTCCTCAGCGAGCGGGTGTCCCCGGCAATGTCTCTTCAAGCAAAGGAGGTGCGGGAATGCCATCCACCACGCAGACTGTTGGAGAGCTCTTTGCTGCCAACGGTTATGTCACCGGTCACGTTGGGAAATGGCATCTGGGTTACACGCCTCCAACGATGCCCAACGGACAGGGATTTGGAAGCAGCTTCGGTCACATGGGCGGGTGCATCGACAACTACTCTCACTTCTTTTACTGGGCCGGCCCCAATCGCCATGACCTTTGGCAGAACGGAAAAGAGATATTCCGGGACGGCGAGTACTTTCCGGATATGATGGCGAACGAAGCAATTCGATTCGTGGAGTCCAGTCGAAACCAGCCCTTCATGTTGTACTGGGCGCTTAACACACCGCACTACCCGCTCCAGGGAACGGCAAAATGGCGCAAACGCTATGAAGACATGGATGCGCCTCGTCGAATGTACGCCTCATTTGTATCGACAACGGACGAAATCATTGGTCGCGTGCTGGACCGCCTTAAGGAGCTCAAGCTTGATGGCAATACGATCGTGGTCTTCCA
>CAJWGB010000194.1 GCA_913031625.1 uncultured Planctomycetaceae bacterium
TCCACAATATCACTGACGTTCTCCGGTGCCGGAGCCGAATCGTTAGTTGCAGAAACGTGGTAAGTTGCTTTGTCGACGTCGTAACGCGAACGGCCAAAGTTGATGATCTCGCGGAATAGCGCTTCATCGTGTCGTGCTACGACTCGCAGAGCCTCCAGATAGCTGGTTCCGGCGGTCTTCACGTGGAATTGCCCTTTCGTCTGCTTCGAAAGCAGTGAGTACATCGACAGTTTGTCTGAGCCTGAGTGCAGACTTAGTTTATAGCCGCCAAGGAGCGTTGCGATTGCCGCATGTTCGCCAAGACTTTCTTCGAGTGCGGCAAGATCGCCTTTGTAGTCGATTCCTTTTTCCAGGTCACCGATGAATCGGGGAGCCAGACTCACCAGTTTCATGCCGCCTTTCAGACACTGATCAGCGATGATGTAATGTTCTGCCAGAGTTGTGGGTTGCTCCGTTTCGTCAACCGAAAGTTCAATCTCATAGTCTTTCCCCGCCTCCTCATGAACCTTCCTGATGTAGTTGCCCATGCTGAGAGCTCGCGCGATCGCGGGGCCGTATTTGACGGCAGCACGCATGCAGGCTTCTTCTGTCAGTTCGATCGTTGTTCCGGTGGAGAGCCCAACAGATTTGCCGACGTAGTCGTCATACCATGCGGCAGATTCCCGGACGCCGTCAAACTTTGAACGAACTGTGGCTTCGTCGTAGTCGTCGGCTGCCTGATCCACATCGTCAGATGGATCAATCGTGAAGAAAGTGAAGCCAACTGCTGCGGTGACATCTACATCTTCGGGGGTCTTCAGGTGGTCAGCGTCCGCCCCGATCTTTCTGGACCATCCGGCAGCGGCGGCGCCGTTCATGGCATCATCCATGACTTCCTGAGCGGTCCTCTGCGTTCGGGTCATCTCGCGAATCGACTGTTGAGGGTAGATGGCTTCGATGCCGTCGCCGGCTCGGTTCATTGATTCCACGTGGCCGGGTGTCGCCAGTCCGATTCGGTCGCCAAAGCCGAAGGAGGGAGCAAGTCCAAGAGGTTCGCACTGCATTTGTCATTCTCCGTGATTCATCGCTGCGAAGCAGCTGGGTTGAGTTCTTATCTGTTACCGAAACCGAGCAGATGGTTGCGGTAAATCTGTAGAAAGTTCTGAAGACTTCCGGCAAAGTCCTTCAGGGACGAACGTGCGGATCCTGAAGGAGCTCCGGGCAGTGCGACAGCCAACGCACACCTTTGGTGGGTTGGCGCTGCTAGTTGGCAACTTCGATGACCGCCTTAATGACACCGGTTTCAGGTTTCGTAAGGCGATCAAAGTCGCCAACCACGTCATTAAAGCTGGTTCTGTGAGTGATCCAGGGATCCGTGTTGATCGTGCCGTCTTCTATGAGTCCGATGATGCGGGTGAAGTCTGATGGGACTGCATTTCTTGAAGCCTTGAGTGTGATTTCCGGCTTGTGCAGAGTTGGATGCAGGAAGGTAAGGTCCTGGGTCGTGATGCCGACGTAGACCAGTGATCCGGTCGCTGCCACGTACTGAAAGGCAGTCGACATGCTTTTGTTACTTCCCGTGGCGTCTGTCACGACGGCGTACCGGTCGCCCCCGGTAATCTCCAGTGCCCTCTCCAGCTCAGAACCGTCGCCCGTAAATTGAATTGTGTTTTCAATATTGTAGGTTTGGCGCACGAACTCGAGACGATCAGGATTCATGTCCATCACGGTGACCGTAGCGCCTGTCAGCCGGGCAAACTCAAGGGTCGCCAGACCGATGGGCCCTGCACCGATAATCAATGCGTGATCGTCATTACCCGGGTTTCCACGATCATTGGCATGGCAGCCAATGGCAAGCGTCTCGACGAGAGCGAGCTGTTCCATTGAGAGTTTGGCTGACGGGTGAAGTTTATCGGCGCGGATGAGGAATCGCTCGCAGAGTCCTCCGTCCACCATCACACCGATCACGTTCAGAGACTCGCAGCAGTTTGTGGAGCCTCGGCGGCATGCGTAGCAGTTCCCGCAGTTCATGTACGGCTCTACGCTGCAGCGGTCGCCCGCCTGTACGTTCGTGACTCCGTCGCCCACTGCCAGCACTTCTACCCCGAGTTCATGACCCGGAATCCTCGGATAGCTGAAAAATGGCATTTTCCCGAGGTAGCCGCTGATGTCAGTGCCGCAGATTCCCATTCGGTGAGTGCGGACAAGGGCCTCTCCCGGACCGGGTTCGCCGGCGTCAGGAATGTCTACGTGCTCGAATTTCCTCGGTTCCTGAAGGGTAATAGCCCTCATAATGTTCTCGTCGGGAGTAAGGGGCGATGTCGTTCGACGGGTTCAGAGTCTATAGTATCTAGCAGTAATCACAGTCGTCACCCTTCAGGAAATGGTGAAAGGGCACAACATGTCAGCCCACATTCCCAACCTCTGGAATAGAAGGCACGCCCTGGCGGGTCTGAGCGGGGGCCTCGGTCTTGTTGGTGCCGCTGCGGCGATGGCCGAGGATGCGGCCGACGTAAACGGGCAGGGACCGCATTTTGCCCCCCGAGCCAAACGCGTGATTCACCTCTTTATGAATGGAGGGCCGTTCCAGGCTGACCTGTTCGACCCCAAACCAATGCTGCAAAAGTATGCGGGGCAACGTCCAGCCAGTGCGGACCTCGCAACGGAACGCCCAACTGGCGGACTGCTGCCGTCCCCGTTTCGATTTCGTCCATGCGGAGAAAGCGGCACGCCGGTGAGCAACCTGCTGCCGCAGTTGAGTCGCCACATTGATGATATCTGTGTGCTTCGTTCGCTGCATGCAGACAATCCGAATCACGGTCCGGCACTGCTGCAAATGAACAACGGAACCATTCTCCCGACGCGACCCAGCATGGGCGCGTGGTTTCTGTATGGACTGGGAACTGACAATGCCAGCCTGCCCGGCTATGTCGTGCTCTGCCCGGGGCGTCCGGTGAGATTCAGCATTCTCTGGAACAGCGCATTTCTTCCTTCTTCGCATCAGGGAACGTATATCAATCATTCAAAGATAGATCCTTCGAAAATGGTTCCGTGGCTGACGAATGATCGCTGGTCTCCTGAGGATCAGCGTCGGCAGTTGGATCTGCTGCGTCAGCTGGACCGGGAAGTACAGTCGCGCCAGGGAGAGGACGCTCGGTTTGATGCTCGCATTCAGAGCATGGAAACTGCATTTCGAATGCAGTTTCAGGCCAGCGAAGTATTTGATCTCAATCAAGAGTCAAAGCAGGCTCGTGACTCGTATGGAGCCGGCCACTTCGCAAACGGGTGTCTGCTTGCGCGCCGAATGGTCGAACGCGGCGTTCGGTTTGTGCAGGTCTACTATGGCAATGGCCAGCCGTGGGATACTCACAGCAATCATGATTCGGCTGTGCCGAAACTCTGTCAAAACATCGACCAGCCCATCGCAGCATTGATGGACGACCTAAAGCAGCGGGGCCTGCTTGAAGATACCCTCGTCATCTGGGGTGGGGAGTTCGGGCGAACTCCGACCTCTGAGAATGGCAATGGTCGCGATCATAACCACCATGGGTTCACGATGTGGATGGCTGGTGGTGGCATCAAAGGCGGCATGACATACGGAGAAACTGACGATTTCGGATTCAAAGCCGAAGTCGACAAAGTTCATGTGCATGATATGCACGCTACAGTCCTGCACCTGTTGGGCCTCGATCATGAACGCCTGACGTATCGTCATGCTGGCCGCGATTACCGCCTGACGGATGTTTACGGGCGGGTTGTCAATGAGATTATCGTCTGAACGGAACGAACTGAACCGATGAAGATTGTTGTACTTGATGGTCATGTGCTGAATCCGGGTGATCTGTCATGGGATGGACTCCACGAACTCGGTACCTGCGCCATTCACGATCGAACACCGTCTGAGCTCGTTTTAGAACGTGCGGAAGAAGCGGAAATACTCGTCACGAATAAGGCAGTTCTGAGTCGAGACGCGATCAATGCTCTACCGAATCTGAAATACATTGCGGTGACCGCCACTGGTTTCAACGTGGTAGATGTCTTAGCGGCTCGTGAACGCGGGATCTCTGTTTCCAATGTGCCGATCTATGGCACTCGAAGTGTGGCTCAGATGGTCTTCGCACATATCCTGAATCTCTACCATCGAGTCGGCGACCATGCGGCTCAGGTGGCTCAGGGGCGGTGGATGGAGTCTGAAGACTGGTGTTTCTGGGACTATCCCCTCAATGATCTGGAAGGCGGCACGCTGGGCGTGATTGGTTACGGCAGGATTGGGCGGGCTGTTGCGGAGCTGGGCCGAGCATTTGGAATGTCAGTTCTTGCAACGACGCGGACTGGCGCACCAGTCGACGGTGCTGCTGCCGAGTTTGTGGATGCGGACGAGGTTTTTCGTCGCAGTGATGTTGTTTCGCTGAATTGCCCTCTCACGCCAGACACTGAGCACATCGCGGATGCTCGACGAATCGGGTTGATGAAACCGACCGCATTTCTCGTCAACACAAGCCGCGGTCCGCTGGTTGATGAGAATGCCTTGGTGGAAGCGCTCGACAGCGACCGAATTGCCGGGGCTGGTCTGGACGTGGTTTGCGTGGAGCCCCCCATTGAGGATAACCCATTGTTTCATGCGAAGAACTGTTATGTCACACCACACATTGCATGGGCGACGGCGGCGGCTCGAGGCCGGCTGTTGCAAACGACCGTGGATAATGTGGCCTCGTTCATCAGCGGCGTACCTCAGAATGTAGTGAACTGATGTCGGCAGGCTTTGAAGAAATCTGCGATCGGGTTGCGGTCAACCTGAAGGCAGTCAATCAGGAGATCTCTGAGGCGTGCGACGCCGCTGAACGGGATCGGTCAGCTGTCAAACTGGTGGCTGTTACCAAGTACGCTGAATGGGACTGGGTGCGGGCGTTGTCGCGAGAGCACGCGGTCTTTGGAGAGAATCGTCCACAGCAGTTGGCGGAACGAGCTGTTCTCGACGAATTGTCACAGCCCGCGGAGTGGCATCTGATTGGTCAGTTGCAACGAAACAAAGCACGGTCTGCTGTCCAGCACGCCTCCCTCATTCACTCAGTAGACTCACTCCGCCTGCTGCAACGTCTGTCATCCGTTGCAGGGGACCTGAATGTTGAGCAGCGTCTTCTGTTGCAGGTCAACGTCACCGGTGAAGAGTCCAAGTCCGGTTTTTCACCGGATGGATTGCGGCAGGGGATTGATGAGATTCTGCAGGTTCCCTCGGTCCATCTTGATGGCCTGATGACGATGGCCCCGGCGGGCGCCACGGATGAGGAAACATACGCCTGTTTCTCCGGTCTCCGGGATCTGCGTGATGAAATTCGCGAGTCATCGGCCGCGAAGGAAGTCGGTCATTCGTTCTCCGAACTGTCAATGGGCATGAGTGGCGACTTCCCAACCGCTATTCGAGCGGGCGCCACGATTGTTCGAATCGGACGACGGTTGTACGACGGGCTGTAGACGCCACGAACCGCACGCCGACGGCGATTGGTTGTGTTCATCCCGTGTTCCGCATGGACAGCAGCGAAGCTGCGACAGGTGAGCCTCGCTTCGGCGGATCCGGGAGGAATGGCGTCATGAACCGGTGACCTCGCGTTGCTCGTTGCGGCCTACAATCAAAGTCGTTGCCGATTTGAACACGATCGTCGGTCAGCATCACGTGTGTGGAATCTCCGCCGGATTCGGCACGGAACCCGCAAAAACAGGGCTTTTGCCCGGTGCCGCAGTGGTCTCCACCATGGATCTTCTTGACGGATCAGGCTGTGCGTCTTATCCTGTTTAAAGGCTTCCTAAGCTCCACCCCTGTTTTACTGTTTTAGTTTCCGTCATTCACACGTGGCGAACCTCGATGTGAGTGGTCGATAAAACACAACACCCTCCTTCCTCATCCCATCCCACCACATGAGGTCTGACAATGCTTACGATTTCTGGCAGGAAAACAAGGTGCTGTGACGGGCTCTCTCGTCGAGGCTTCCTGAGCATCGGGGGACTGACTGCCGGTGCATTTGGCGCAGTGACACTCGCGGATCTGATGCGAGCCGAAGCAGCGGCACCGGAAAAGAAAAGCGACAAAGCAATCATCAACATTTTCCTGGGCGGGGGGCCGCCTCACCAGGATATGTGGGAAATCAAGACGGAAGCGCCTGCCGAGATTCGCGGTGAATTTGCTCCGATCCCAACTGCTGTTCCCGGCATTCAGATCGGCGAGTGCTTTCCGAAAATCGCCTCAATGATGGACCGCATGGCCGTCATTCGGTCAGTTGTTGGATGCTCCGGCGGCCACGACGCGTTCCAGTGTTTTAGTGGTTGGAATCGGAGCAGTCTTTCGTCCATCGGCGGCCGTCCAAGTATTGGCAGTGTCCTTTCAAAGGTGCAGGGACCAACTCACCCCTCAGTGCCGTCGACAGTAGCACTCGCGGCGAAGACGAGCCACACGCCATGGTCTGAACCGGGAGCACCTGGGTTTTTGGGAGCCTCCCATCAGGCATTCCGTCCCAACGGCGGCGGGATGGAGAACCTGACATTAAATGGAGTCACGCTGGAACGACTGAACGACCGCGAACAACTGCTCACCAGTCTGGACGGCCTGAAGCGTAACGCGGACGCGACCGGCATGATGGACGGAATGGACGCCTTCAGTCAGGCCGCTTTTGGAGTATTGACTTCCAGCAAGCTGGCCGATGCTCTTGACGTCACCAAAGAGTCCGAAGAAGTTCGAGCTCGATACGGGGACGGAAAGCCGTACAAGTATCAGTATGACGGGGCACCGACCTGCAATGATCATTTATTGTTGGCCCGGCGTCTTGTGGAAGCGGGTGTCCGGTCAGTAACGCTGTCGTTCGGACGCTGGGACAGCCACGGAGCCAACTTCGACCTTGTTCGTGATCACGGTGGCAAACTTGACCAGGCGGTGAGTGCTCTTGTTCAGGATCTCGATGAACGAGGTATGCTTGATGATGTGACAGTACTTGTCTGGGGCGAGTTTGGTCGTACGCCTCGCATTAACAAGAATGCCGGACGAGATCACTGGCCGCAGGTTTCCTGTTGTCTGCTTGCTGGTGGTGGCATGAAGACCGGGCAGGCCATTGGTTCCACGAACCGTCTTGGTGAACGAGCTGTCGAACGACCTGTTGACATGCAGGAAATTGTTGGGACTGCCTATTACAACCTTGGCCTGGACCCCATGACCACGACCATTATGGATCCGACCGGCCGACCACAGTATCTGGTCGATCGACGCGAGCCGATTAAAGAACTCGTTTAAGTCAATCAAATCACCACGAAGCCTGCGCTGCAGCCACCGCATTTGCGGTGGCTGTTTTCTTTGTGCATCAGATGCGAGCGCGTTTTCATTCATCAGAGTGATTGAGGTCGTTGAATCCAAAGATGGTTGCCACCTCGGCCACGACCTTTTTGTTGTCGCTATCCGTCCGATTTAGCCAGCCCTGCAGGTATGACCTGAGAGATTGGTTCTCGTCAGGGTCTCCCAGATTAAGAGTACGGACTGCCTTCCAACTGTGTGGGTGCCGTTCGAAGATTGGCAGCAGTTTCAACGCCACAACAAGATTCAGGTCTCGGCGAACGGCACTTTCTTCGAGTTGCGTCCTGTGTTGTTCGTACCATCGTGTGAGCTTCCCGTCGGGGACATTCTTCGCCGCATTCATTCTGTTGGTGGCGTACTGGGTCAGTGAGTCAGAGTATGACTTCCAGTTGGAGTACGGAGGGGCTGTTTTCCATGACTGTCCCATCGACCTGAGAGAATAGAGGGAAGCACACTCGCACAGACTCTCTTCAAACCATTTCTGTTTGTTGGGCGCGTCCCGATAATTGCACAGGATGTGGCACATTTCGTGGGAAAACTGATAACTGAACTGTGACCAGAGGCGGCCTTTTACATTGAGTAAGACTCGGTAAGCGTTGTCCTGTCCCCGTTGATAGGCCACTAGTGGGCCCTCGCTGTCTCGGATAACTGAGATGCGGTGGAGGTGCGGATTGCCGGATGATTTCCAAAGTGGACTGGCGGAAGACTCGAGGACTTTCAGAATGTCAGGACTTGCTGCGTCCCCCCAGTCGCCAGACTGGATCACGATGTTAAGTTGTTCTGGCGGCCTTGATTCGAGCGGTGCAGCCAGACGGGCGATCGCATTGAGCTTTTCTCTGAGTTGCTGATTCTCCTGCTGTAGTTGTTTTACCTGCCTCTTGAGTCTTTGGGTTTCTTCAGACGGCTCATCAGCGGAGGCACCGGCAACAAGCAGAGCAAGGATTACGGTGAGTTTCATTCTGCGTTCCCGGAATGTTTGGGTTTGAGGCTCACAGCGACGACCTGATCAATCCATTGTTCGTTCCGCTTTGTTCACCATCTTCTACTCGTCTTTGTCTGTTTGTTGCCAGTCAGGCGCGTCTTCCATCACGCTGCTGTGAAAATCGAGGAATCGTTTGGTGAGTTCAGCAGCGAGAGCGGGGTTGTCCGAAGCAATGTTCGTTGTTTGGCTGGGGTCTACTGAGAGGTCGTACAATTCGAACCGACCGTATGTGCCCGTTTGAATGGCTGGGATCCAGTTCTCGTTGAACATGTTGAGTCGAATGAACTGCCCTCTGAGTCGCTCAGCCTGCGGATTTTTGAATCCTTCGAAGAGCTGCTTCTGGAACGTGGAGCCTCGGATTTCCTCTTCATAGGTTCCGGCTTCGCGCAAAATCCGCTCGATCTGTTTTTTCAGGTCAGCCAGCTTCTCCTGGTCCCTCGGAAATTCGTAGGTTCGGTGGGCGATCAAGACATGTTGCCCGTCTCGTACGGCGCCGACGGGGGCGGCAGGTGGCAACAGCCACATTAAAGGTTGGGAGCGAGCGAAGTTATCCTGTTTTCCACGCAAAACAGGGGAAAGGTCGGCACCATCAAGGTGACGCTGTGGGGGCTGAAGTTTAAGGAGACCGCAGACGGTCGGCAGCAGGTCAACCAGTCCTGCCGGAGTGGCTTCGACTTTGCCAGCCTTAATCTGTCCTGGCCAGGAGAAGATTCCAGGAACACGAATGCCGCCTTCGTAGTTTGAGCCTTTTGTTCCCCTGAGATGACCAACCCGATCGTCTCGGTAGCTGCCGTTGTCGGAAGCGTAGATGATGAGAGTTTCCTCGGGTGGGGCAACCTCAGAGAGTTTCTTTAACAGACGTGAAACAGCGCGGTCGGTGTTCTCGATGGTTCCGGAGTAGACGGCCGCTGGATCAGATAGCTCGCCGTAGCGCTTTACGACCGGGGCCGGTGCTGCGATTGGTGCATGCGGTTCGTGGAACCAGACATTCAGAAAGAATGGCTTGTTGGGATTACGTTCGAGGTCCAGCCACGCGATGGCTTCGTCGACCACGATCTGACATGCATACCCTTCAATTCGTCCAACGCGTTTGCCGTTGCGAATGAAGTTGTCGGGGTTCCGATGGCTGGGCTGAGTGTTGTTTGGAGTCGCAAACCAGTAGTCAAACCCGTGTTGATCGGGCAGGGGCTTATGTGGTTTCAGTGGCGTCGGCATTCCCAGGTGCCATTTGCCGAGATGAACTGTCTGGTAGCCAGCGTCTTTCAGGATCTCTGCCAGGGTAACTTCTTCCAGTCGGAGGTGGGCATTCTGATCCCAGTCGCTGATCCAGCTATAGATGCCACTGCGTAGATGACTGCGGCCGGTCAGGAGCGTTGCCCGAGAGGGAGAGCAGACAGCAGCGCCGGAATAAAAGTCGGTAAAGCGAGCCCCGCTGGCAGCGAGACGGTCCAGAGTGGGGGTCTTAACCGGGCCGCCATAGCATCCGATGTCTTTCCATCCCAGGTCATCGGCGAGGAGCACGACCACATTGGGTCCGTCAGCGAGCAAACGGGACCCTGTGAGGGATGAAAGCAGCAGGATTAGACGCAGCATAGTGTGAGAGAGCGTTTAGGTTTTCCAGACAGCGGCCGTCCTGTCGAACGAGGCACTGGCCAGGAGACGGTCGTCCTTTGACCATGTCAGGTCGTAGACGGTGTTACGGTGGGCGGTAATCGTGCGGAGCACTTTGTTTTCGGCGGTTGACCGGATCACAATGCGTCCGTCTGATCCGCTGCTGGCGAGGCGAGACCCATCATGTGACCATGCGAGGCAGCGAACACCCAAACGGTGATCTTCGAATTCCGCGACTATCTGGCCCGATTTGAAGTCCCGAGTCACCACAACGGGCGACTCATCTGACGTGGCAAACTGCCTCCCGTCCGGGGAAAAGGAAAGGCACTGGATCGTTCGCTTGTGAGGCCCGAACTCTTTCAGTTGTGTCCCATCAGCCACTGACCAGACGCGAATGAGAAAGTCCAGTCCTCCGGAAAGCACATGTTTTGCATCCGGTGAGATGGCCACGCAGGAGACGAGGTCTGTGTGCCCGCTGCACGTCCTGATATGTTGAAACTTCTTCAGGTCCCAAAGCATGACCTGTTTGTCGTGTGCGGCAGTCACTGCAAAGGAACCGTCGGTCGAGACTGCCATGTCCGTCAGGTACTTCTGGTGTCCGGTCATCGTGCCGAGTTGACTGCCCTCCTTCACGTCCCATGTGCGGATCGTTCGATCGAGGCTGGCAGAGATCAATGTCCCGTCAGCCGGCAGGAAACTGACACTACAGATTGCCTCACCGTGACCGCGAAGACGATGCAATCGCTCCCGAGTCGCAATGCTCCAGAGGTGAATCGATTTGTCGAGACTGCCGACCGCCAGCGCGGTACTGTCTGAGGTGAAGCTGACCGAGTACGCGGCGTTGTCGTGTCGAAAACGCACCATCGGCTCATCCATCAGACAAGCTCCGGGAGAGGCTGATACTTCGCATGATCCACCAGGTACTGAGGACGCCCGGTCAGATCTTCAATCGTTGCTTCATCCACGTTGAGGCCAAGATTGTGATACAGCGTGGCGAATATTTCCTGGAAGTGTACCGGGCGGCGAACGGCATGCTCGGCCCGTTCATTGGTAGCTCCAATGATCTGGCCTGTTCGAATTCCACCGCCTGCCAAAAGTGCACAGCCAACCTGCGGCCAGTGATCTCTGCCACCCCGAGGGTTAATCTTTGGTGTTCGTCCGAATTCTCCCCAGACTACAACTGACGTGTCCCTGTCGAGGCCCCGATCCTTCAGGTCATCCAGCAGGGCTGAAAGTGCGACGTCGAGTGCGGGGATGTGGTCGCGCGCGTTGTCGAAATTGGTCCCATGCGGCTGTCCGTGCCAGTCCCAGCGACCGAAGGAAAGTGTGACGACTCGAGCACCGGCTTCGACAAGGCGACGCGCTACGAGGAAGTCCTCGTTTCGTAACCATCCGGCGTCACCGTAACCGGCTGGCTCTCTGGAACCACGTCCGTACTTCTCGCGGACTGTCGGGTCTTCTTTTTCGACATCCAGGGCATCCATCAGGCGGCCGGACGTCAGGATTTCGAATGCCTGACGATAGAATGAATCCATGCCATCAATGGCGTCATTTGTGTCAAGTTTGCGGCGCAGCCGGTCCATCCCGGCAAGGAGGTCTCGGCGATTCTGGAGCCCGCGCTTTGTGATTCCGTTGAGCACCATTTCACTGCTTCCCGGAGCATTAGCGCTAAATGGAGCATGCCGCATCCCGGCGAAGCCTGGGTCGCCCGGCTGAGACCATGCAGCGCCTCCGATGCGAGGCTGCAGGCTCACGGCTGCCGGGACTTCTTCGTTGACAGGTCCCTGAAGTTTTGAAACTGCGGATCCGAAACAGGGCCAGCCTCCTGGCGGTTGATTCAGGGTCGGGTGGCCGTGAAGGCATTGATACGCAGAGTGGCGGCCTTCAGAACCAACAAGCGACCGCACAACAGCGAGCTGGTCCATGCGCTGGGCAAGAAGTGGCATGTGTTCGCAGACGTCGATTCCCGGAACGTTCGAACGAACGGGCTGAAACTCTCCTCGATACTCGACCGGAGCGTGGGGCTTCAGGTCAATCATGTCCTGATGGGGCGGCCCGCCGGTCAGGAAGATCATGATGACCGACTTGTGCTGGCCGTTGCCATTACTGCGATTTTCTGCCTGAAGCAACTGGGGCAGTGAAAGACCTCCCATTGCCAGACTGCCAATCTGCAGAGCAGTTCTGCGCTGGATACCGTCGCAGTGTCTTACTCCGGGTCCCTGAATCCTCAGCATTTTCTGCTCCTGAACCTGTCCCAACAGTGAGAGTTGCATTGTCCGTAAATGTTGGCGTGGGCACAAGGGGCAGGTGTGCCGTCGTGATAACGCCTGTCGACTCAGAGCAAAATTGGAAAATCGAGTGGAAAGAGCGTGTCCGAAGTGCGTGGAGGTAGTTTACCCTCTTCAGATACCTGTTCGTATTGATTAGCAGCTTACGGTTCCAATGCCTGCAGATAACCTCCAGACGATTTCGCCAGACGACGCTCAGGCTCTTGAGAACTCATCAGCATTTGATGTCATTCAGTCGTTTTATGACGGGATGTCCACGGCAGATCGGGCGACCTCGCCGATACAGACGACAGTGATGATGCTGCTCGGTGGAATTGCTGCGCTGTATTGATCAAACCGCGCGAGCCCAGGACGATAAGGTTAAAGAAGTAACAGTGCGGATTGCAGGCAATCATGAATCCGTACTGGTTATGGCCAGTGACGGCACTTTGGCGGCCGATATTCGTCCTCTGGTGCGACTCGATGTATCGGTAATTGTGGAACACAACGGTCGTCACGAGCGCGGCAACGCCGGGGGTGGCGGTCGTCGCAGCCTGGAGTCGCTTACTTTGGGTGACTGGACCGAGCATCTTGCTAAGGAAGTGGTGCGCATGGCGCTGGTCAACCTAGAGGCGGTTGATGCTCCAGCCGGGCCAATGCCTGTTGTCCTCGGGCCTGGCTGGCCTGGCGTATTACTTCATGAGGCTGTCGGGCATGGTCTAGAGGGAGACTTCAATCGTAAGGGGAGTTCTGCCTTTTCGAATCGAGT
>CAJWGB010000195.1 GCA_913031625.1 uncultured Planctomycetaceae bacterium
CGGCGCAATTGACGCAGCCCTCTTGGCCTGTGGCCGACGACGTACGCTCAATCTCTGCGTGAGACCTCGAAGCCAGTGGGTCATCAAGCACGAGCTCGCCGCCATCGATTTCTGGATCTGGTAACTGCGGCTTCGCCGCCTCAACGATCAATAGATCGGAAGGCCTGGCAATGTCAGGAGTAGAACGAGCGCCAGAGCCCGAGCTGGAGCCGCCAGGGGCGGAGGAAAAGGCGGACCCTGCTGCAGTTGCCCCGGTCCCACAACGATATCGACGTAGGGAGCCTTTTCAAAAATCAGTTTCTGGTCTTTCTGTGCCATACACCCCAGGACTCCAATGACCTTTTCGGGATGTTCCTTTTTGTGCTGCCTCAGTCGGCCGAGTGCACTGTAAATTTTATGTTCGGCGTGTTCTCTCACGCTGCAGGTATTGAACAGGATCGTATCGGCCTGTTGCGTCGAATCGGTCAGCTCGTATCCCTTTTTCCGCAGAGACGCGACAACCATTTCGCTGTCCAGCATATTCATCTGGCAGCCAACGGTCTCGATATAGAGTTTGTGGTTGTGGGAGGATTCGTCAGTCATCGGGCATTTGAGCGCGCAGACACGGCGCGGCGCGGATGGTTCGTAATCTCAGCGATCCGTCGGAGCTGTTTTACCTGGACTGTTGCAGCAATGAGTCAGCAGACCACAATGCGACAATCAGACCGACAGCATATAAGGCAGTTTCAAGACCAATCATGACATCTTCCCTGGTGCATGTGTGTCGAAGGGCAACGATCAGGTTGAGACACGCTCAAGATAGTTACCGGTTTCGACTTCGATTTTGACTTTGTCGCCTTCTTTGATGAATGCCGGAACCTGTACTTCTGCTCCGCATTCCAGTGTGGCACCTTTGGTCACGTTTGTGGCGGTATCACCACGAGCCGCAGGTTCGGTATACGTGACTTCCTGAATGATCTGTTGCGGAGGCGTGATGCTGATCAGCTGTCCGTTCCAGAACAGCAGCTGAACGGTGGAACCTTCCATCAGGAAGGTCATCTGGCTTCCGCAGACATCTGCAGGCAATCCGTACTGTTCAAACGAATCATTGTCGAGAAAGTAGTAGTTGTCGCCGTCACGGTAGGAGTAGCTGCCGTCACTGCGATGCACGTCTGCAACTTCGACACTTTCACCGTTGCGCCACTTGCGTTCGACAATGCCGCCCTTGAGCAGGTGACGCAGTTTTGTCGTATAGATTGCCTGGCCTTTCCCAGGCTTCTTGAATTCAATCCCTACGATCTCGTATGGCTCATCGTTCTGAAGAACTTTGGTGCCTTTCTTGAGTTTCTCAACCGGTGTGGCCATTGGTCCTGATTTCTGATTCTGATACGTTTTGGCTGCGGAATCCCGCGAAACGGGGGATACAGGTCAGCCCCGCAAAGCTGCGGAATCCTATCAAATGCTCTGAGTGGAGTGAATTGCAGATGTCGCTGGTTCCGGATTTTGAAGCCATCCCTGCGTTTGAGCACCAGTCATGGCAGCAACAGCTGTCGACCGCATGGCGATCCGCGTCCGAGCTTCTCAAACGACTGCAAATCGCCTCGGATGAGGTCGAACTGGCGAACTCCGAATTCCCTCTCCTGGTACCGGAGAGTTTCGTCAGACGAATGCGTCCGGGAGATCCTCTGGACCCGCTGCTCAGACAGGTCCTTCCAATCGGTGCTGAAGAGGTGCATTCCAACGGATTCGTCTCCGACCCAGTGGGAGACCTTGCCAGCCGCCGAGCTCCCGGGCTCCTGCAGAAATACGTTGGTCGCGCATTGCTCATTGCCACCGGAACGTGCGCCATTCACTGTCGGTACTGTTTTCGCAGGAACTATCCCTATCAGGAGGAACCTCGCACGCTGGAAGACTGGCAACCGGCACTCGACACAATTCGTGCAGATGAGTCACTGACGGAGGTGATTTTCAGTGGCGGTGATCCTCTGATGTTGTCCGACCGGCGACTGCATCAGCTCTGCACGGCTGTGGACCAGATCCCTCACATCGAACGACTTCGATTTCACACTCGGTTGCCGATCGTTCTTCCTGCTCGAATTACGCAGGAACTCATGAGCAATTTGAGCGATTTGAGAGCGCAGGTGATGATTGTGGTCCATGCCAATCATCCGGCAGAAGTTCAGGCTGACTGCGAGGATTCTCTGCGGCGACTGACACAGTCAGCAGCCACAGTCCTCAATCAGGCCGTTCTCCTGCATGGTGTTAATGACTCAACCGCGATTCAGGCTGAGTTGTGCCGACGGCTGGTGAATATCGGCGTACTTCCCTATTACCTGCACCAGTTGGATCGGGTTAACGGGGCAGCCCACTTTGAGACACCGCTGCAACAGGGGCCGCAGATTGTTGAGGGGCTGAGAGCAATTCTGCCCGGCTACGCGGTGCCTCGGTTTGTTCAGGAACTGCCGGGGGAGTCGAGCAAGACGCTCATGGAGCGACCAGAGGTGTAGTACATCGCAGGAACAACCTGCTCATGAGGCATTGCACCGCACGCGCAGAGTCAGACTTCGGCTACCACGCCCTTAATTCTCTGTCGACCTCTGAATCCGTGGGATCCTGTCGGGGTCGAGTTCGACTCCCCGTGGGTACCCTGAATCATGCTGCAGCAGTTCGGCGAAGCACTGTTCCATGTCGAGCAACAGTCGCTCGACGTCGATGCCACAGAAGGACGGCAGAAACTCAGCGACGTAGAGCTGAAAACTGTGGTACATCTTCCGTGCGCCCGTGAGGTTCCGGCCTTCAAAATGAAACAGGCAGACAGCAGCGTGGATCAGGCCCTGGAAGAATGGACGTTCCGGGCCAGTTAGTTCGGACCAGAGATCTTCGAACACGTCATGGCAGGCGAAGAATTCCTGCGCGTTAAACAGGTCGACCCCTTCCTGGATGCGAGGGTCCTTCGGATCGAAGCCCGTGTCAGGAGTGTCTGCCATTGATCGCAGTGCCTTACTCAGACGTAGTCCTGTGTCAGCCAGGCTTCAGGCGGCAGGAAAGTTTACCGCAGGTTCGATTGATCCGTAATTCTCACGAATTCCGCTTCCAGCGATTTCCGCGTCGGCACCGCCTAGTCCCTCGAGCCGGGTGTTACTTTCATCCTGATGAGTTTCTCTTTGCGCTGCACCACGATTTCTGTCTCCTGACCGATCTTCAACGCTTCAATGGCGTATGTGTAGTCGTAGATGTTCTCAATTTTTTTGCCAGCAAGTTCGACGATAATGTCGCCACCTTTGACTCCGGCTTTTGACGCCGGACCATTCTTTGCGACGCCTGACAACAGGACTCCTTTGGTGTCCGACTCGGCATAGTCAGGAATTGAACCAAGGTACGCTCGAAGGTTAGCTCGCCGCTGACCGTCGCTGGGACGCTCCTGCATGACAAAGTCTGGCGATTTCTTCTGACTGATGAGCTGCCGGCATACCAGATTCATCAGGCGGGCCACCTGAGAGATTCCCTCGTAGTTGAGCTTCTCCGGAGTGTCTCTCGGGGTGTGATACTCGCTGTGGTTGCCGGTAAACGCTGACAGAATGGGGACTCCGTGCAGGAAGAAAACGCTGGCGTCCGTTGGCAGGTAACTGTCTTCCTGAATGGTGATGGGTAGTCCCGTGGCCACATTGACACGTTCAATCATCTTCTGCCACTGAGTCGATGAGCCCACACCCTGCAGGACAAGTTTCTCCTGCATGCGGCCGACCATGTCCATGTTGAGGCAGGCAGCGATGTACAGATGAAGTCCCCCCGTGTTCGGGCCGGATTGTTCATCTTTGTTCTTCTCGTCTTTTGCTTCCTGCTTCTTCTTTTCATCAGCGTCGCCTTCCTTGTTTTCTTTCCCGCCAGGAGGACTCAACGCCGCGGCGTGCTGCGAGAACATTGTCTCCAGCTCTTTGACATAGTGACTTGAGCCAAGCAGTCCGAGCTCCTCGCCGGACCAGGCCGCAAAGACGACGTCTCGCTTACCGTCCAGCTTGCCGGCATCGCGTGCTGTCGCCATGGACTCCGCGATCTGCAGCATTGCCGCCACACCGGACGCGTTGTCATCGGCACCAAAGTGGATCGTGCCTCCTTCATCCCCTTTGGCCAGTGAATTGGCGTTCGGGCCAGCACCGAGATGGTCGATGTGTGCTCCCACGACCACGATCTCATGAGCAGGTGTGTCATCGACCTGCAGCCGACCGAGTACATTTCGACCGGTCTTCTTTTCCTGAGTGATATCAACGGTTGCACTCAATTTGAGTCCCTTAATCGGGAACCCCATAGCGGGGTCGCCCGTATCCAGTCGTTTCTGAATCTTCTCCGGGTCTTTGTTGACGGACTTGAGCCATGCCGCAAAAACATCATCGGATACGCTGAGCACGGCAAGGCTTGTTCCAGCGAGAGAGCCATCGAACTGCATTGGGACCAGTTGTTTTCGCACTCCAGAGGTCGGGCCACTAACGACGATCAGTCCTCGTGCACCCAGGTCGCGAGCACGCATTGCCTTGTACCTCAGGCTGCTGTAGCTGTTCAGAAACTGACGTCGTTCCGCCGAGATTCCTTCCGGCATGAAACGGAAGCAGACGACCCACTTTCCCTTCACATCAAGGTGCACATACGAGTCGTACTCGTCGTAGCCGTCTTTGGCCGGTGCCTGAATGCCGTAGCCGGCGAAGACGATGTCAGCCGCTCCGAAATCTCCGGTCTTTGAAAATGACAGCGGGCGGTAGTCTCTATCGATGGTGTATTCTGCAGAGGTGCTCCGCAGCACATTTTTGTCGCCCGCGTTGATTCCTGACGTGAACTCAAATTCCTGAAACCATGATCCGTCATCTCCTGCCGGCTCAAGTCCCAGTGTCTCCATGTAGAGGGCTACGTAGTTTGTGGCCAGCTTTTCTCCACGCGTTCCGGTCAGTCGTCCCTGAAGCTGCGGTCGGCAGAGGTACTCAACGTGACGAACTGCGTCTGCCGGAGCAAAGTCAGCCCGGGCAGTCGGGGCGCGCCCCGACGGAGAATGGCCCGCCGTGGTGCTGTTGCTTCCTGAGCCAGAAGAGTCGAGGCCCAGCAGGCTGAGTGCCTTTTCATGATTCCAGCTCGCCAGGTAAATCTGAGACTTCCCCTGCGCTGTTCGATTCGTCGTCCATGAAATTTCGTCACCCTGTGGTGTGAAGACGGGCAGTCCGTCAAAACCCGCTGTGTGGCTGACTCGAACAGGTTCGTGTTTTCCTTCCCGATCCACGATATACAGTTCGAAGTTCGCAAAGCCGTGGCGATTGGTCGTGAAGATCAGGTACTTACCGGACGGGTGGAAGTATGGAGCCCACGACATGGCTTCCAGCCTGGTGAGCTGTTTTTGATTACTCCCGTCGACATCCATCGTCATGATTTCTGCCGTCGCGCCGTTTTCAGAAAAACGTCGCCAGCAGATGCTTTTGCCGTCCGCGGAGAAGAATGGTCCGCCGTCGTAGCCTGGTGAGTTTGTCAGCCGTCGGACATTCGATCCGTCCGCGTTCATGACGTAGATCTCATTCGCCCACGCTGGATCCTGCTCGAACTGTTTCTGCTGCTTCTCGGTCAGCTTCTCCGTGTACCCGGTTCGGTTTGACGCGAACGCGATCAACTTGCCATCAGGGGACCATGATCCCTCGGCGTTGTATCCCCGCGTGTTCGTCAGGTTGCGATACTCTTTGGACTTGAGGTCATACTCATAGATGTCAAAGTACTCGTCGTAGTCCCAGGAATAACGCTTTTGTGTGCCGGAGGCTCGCATGTCGAGCTCAGCCTGCTGCTCCTTTTTGGCGTCAGGGTCGTCCTGAGTCGACGCATACAGGACTCTGCCGCCGTCCGGATGAATCCACGCACAGGTGGTCTTGCCATGCCCGGGAGAAACCTGCTGTGTATCCCCGGTGTCCATATTCATCAGATAAATCTGGAAGAATGGATTGCCCGGGAATCGTTCGCTCTGGAAGACCATCTGTCTCCCACTGGCACTAAAATAGCCCTCTCCCGCGCGCCGCCCTTCGTAGGTCAGCTGCCGAGTGCGAGTAATCAGCCGCCGCTCCAGTTTGGCTCCCGCCGCCGGGTCAGTGACCGTGATGTCTTCGTCCTGAGCAGTTGAACGGTTCAGGAAGAGTGTGCAGGAAATAAAAAGGGCAATCAGTGTTGAGTACCGAACCACGGCCTCTCTCCGTTCTGTGTTTGCAGACCATTGCAGGCAGATGATCGAATCTCGATCGCACAGAAGTATAGTGGCCGTTGAGGAAAATTTCCCCTCAGCTATTTCTCTGGTGACTCCGGAATTTGCATAACCCACGTGGGGGTAAATCGAGCTGTCCAGTCTTTTCGGCCAGCAGGTAGATCATGCCTTCACTCGGCGTCCCTTTCCGGGCAGCTGCGATCTACGTCTGATTGCCGGGTTCGGTCGCACCAGTCTGCGGGCGAGCGCAGAGAAGGCCGGCAGCTCCGAGCGGACAGGGCGCACCGGCCGGGCCAGTGCCAACCCATTAAGTCAGCGGTGAAAGACTCGACTCGGAGAGTCGAACGGCATTATTAATGCACGCGTTGTCCGGGTACTGCTCCTTCATCAGGAGACAGGAGGAAGACCTCCGACTTTCCAGGTCCGCTGGCACACACCATGCCCTCGCTCAAACCAAACTTCATCTTACGAGGTTTCAGGTTCGCTACGCAGATGACGAGTCGCCCAACAAGCTTCTCCGGCTCATAGGCAGCTTTAATCCCGGCAAACACGTTTCGCGTTTCGCCGCCGCCGAGTGACAGAGTCAGTCCAAGGAGCTTATCCGCACCTTCGACATGCGTGGCTTCAATGATCCGAGCGACACGCAGGTCAACTTTAAAGAAGTCATCAATCGTACATTCTTCGGACATTGGTTCTGCTTCCAGAGCAGCACCGCTGTCCTTCCATGTGTCCGCCGGGTGAAAGTCCGGTTCTGCTGGAGCGGCTGCCTCTGCGGAATCACCAGCAGGAGCTGCGTCAGCAGCGTTATCTTCTTTGCTCTCTTCAACCATGGCCTGAACCTGCTTTTCGTCAATGCGTTTCATGAGGTGCTGGAATTTGCTGACGGGTGTTCCGGTCAGCGGAGTCTGGCTTTGGTCCCAGCGTTCAATAGGGTTATTCAACAACTCACCGGTTTGCTTTGCCAGTTGAGGCAACACGGGAGACAGATAAAGAGTGATCTGCCGGAACAGGTTGAGCGCAACGGTGCAGATTTCCCGCACCTCTTCTGCTTTCTCCGGATCCTTTCGCAGGACCCACGGTTCCATTCGATCGATGTATTCATTGGCGGCGTTTGCCAGCAGTAGAATCTCCCGCATGGCGCCGTTGTAATTGCCGCGTTCGTAAGCTTCAGCGATCACTTCTCCTTTTTCAGCAGCAGCGACAAACAGCCCGCCGTCATCCGGATAACTTTCACTAAGGCTTTGTTCGGAAACGAATTTTGCGGAACGAGAGGCCAGGTTCACCACTTTGCCGACGAGGTCCGCATTGAACTTTGCGACGAATTCGGCCGCCTCCAGATCGAGGTCGTCGAGGCCCGGCCCAAGTTTGCTGGCGTAGTAGTATCGAATGGCTTCTGGTGGAAGATGATTCGCGTAGGTGGACGCCATGACGAACGTCCCCTTCGACTTGGACATTTTCTCACCATTCACAGTCAGAAACCCGTGAATGTGAACTCGATCAGGCAGGTTGTATCCTGCCGTTTTGAGCATGCCGGGCCAGAATAACGTGTGGAAGTACGTGATGTCTTTGCCAATAAAGTGATGGATCTCCGTATCTGGATTCTTCCACCACTGATCGAAGTCCTCACCGGTCCGGTCGCACCACTGTCGTGTTGACGCAAGGTATCCAATAGGCGCGTCAAACCAGACATACCATGAATGCCCAGGGAATCCCGGTACTTCGAAGCCAAAGTATTTTGGTGGCCGAGTGACATCCCAGTCCCGCAGTTCGTCTGACAGGAATTGTCCCTTGAGGTAGTTGGCGACCTCAGGTTCCAGGTGCTCTCCACTTCCCACCCATTCATCCAGAAAGCCGTGCAGTTTCTCCAGTTGGATATACTTGTGAGGCGCCTTTCGAAGCTCCGGTTTGCCGCCAGACAAAGTGCTGTAGGGATCAATCAGGTCTTCCGGTGAGTATGTCATCAGACACTTTTCGCAGGCGTCTCCGTTTTGATCCGTTGCGCCACACTTTGGATTTGGACAGGTCCCTTTCACAAAGCGATCCGCAAGGAAAGTCTCGGCGTCCGGGTCATAGAACTGTTCAATTTCGCGCTCTGTCACCAGTCCCGCGTCATTGACGGCCTGCCAGAATTCTTCACAGAGAATCCGATTTTCGTCGCTGTTGGTGCTCCCGTAGTTGTCGAACTCAATGTCGAATTTCGCGAAGTCCGCCACATGTGCTTTTTGCATGTCAGCAATGACTTCTTCTTCCGTCCGACCTTCCCGTCGCGCGCGAATCATGATGGCTGTGCCGTGCGTGTCGTCTGCGCACATGTAAACACATCGGTGGCCTCGCAGCTTTTGGAATCGCACCCAGATGTCAGTCTGAATGTACTCCACGAGGTGACCAATGTGAATGTGCCCGTTAGCATAGGGCAGGGCTGACGTGACAAGGATTCTGCGTTCGGTCATCAGTTTTCCACTCAGGTGTCCAGCCGCTGCGTCGCACATCCGGCAGTGGCTTCGGACTGGGTCTTTCAGGTCGGCGAATTGGACCTGACCCGTCGAAACGGGTCAACACCGCAGACAATCAGGGAGTGAAAGAAGTTCATGAAGTTGTCTATTTCATGCCGCATCGCGGAGAGTTTCCTGTCGAAAGAGGTGCCCAGCATGTCTCTGGAGGATCTGGCAGATTTGGCGGTGGCCTCCGGTTATGACGGAATCTGCATGCGAGCCTCGCAGGTGGGAGTGCATTCCCCCAGTGAGGACGTTGAGCGAGCCCGCGCAATTCTTGACGAACGAGGGCTTGACGTAACCATGCTCACCGGTGACTTTGCGACCGTCTACAACAACGATCAGGGGCCTGAGTGCCTGCGAAAGATTGATCCGTACCTGGATCTTGCCGAAACACTGGGCGCACCGATGCTGCGGGTCTGTCTGCGGACTCAGGATGACATTGTCGCTGCGCAAACTGCCGCCGACAAAGCAGCAGATCGTGGATTAAAGCTCGTTCACCAATGCCACGCCACGAGCCTCTTCGAGACCGTGGACGGAATTGTGGATACGCTTGAAAAGATCGCTCGTCCCAACTTTGGACTGATTTTTGAGGCTGGCAATCTCGACGAATGTGGTGAACCGTACGGCACGGAGGTCATTAAACGGCTGGCGCCCTGGATCTTTAACGTCTATCTTCAGAATCAACGTGTCGACGAGAACGGCAGCGTGACTTTGGAGACATGGGTTCGCGGCCCGGTCACGCTCAGGATCATGCAGATCCCGGAAGCTGGAGGCATCGATTTTGATGCGGTGTTCCATGGCCTGTCACAGATCGGATACAACGGGACCATCTCTGTTCATCAGGCGGGCCCGGAAGAGGGAACAATGTCTGCCACCGAGGCTGCACAACAGACCGCCAACTTTCTCCGTGAAAAAATCGCAGCCGCCAACCTGTAGCAAGTCGGTCGGGCTGAGCGATGCGAAGGCCGGCGCAGCTTCGTCCCCGCTGCGAAGATGAGTCCTTAGAGGACGCCGGATTCGCGTCGCCCCGCTCAAGGATGAAGATGACGAGGTTGGGTTCATGTGAGAGTCGGACGGGTGTCAACGAGCGGTCAGACGGTGTGTTTCGCCCGGACGCTCGCGCGTCTCGGCTAACACAAGTATTGCTGCCAGCGACTGACGACGACGGATGCAGTTTTCTGGCGAGCAAGTGGCCGGAGTCCCTTCATGGTGCCGCAGGTACGTGTCGTTGCGGCTGTTCTGCTGGTGGCGTAGTCGACTTCGCAGGAAGTCCATTTGACGAGATGTGTCGCCCCGCTTAGCTTTAGCCAGCCTGTACCTCCGGAACCAGACTCTTAAGAGCTTGCTCATGCACGGATTGACTGTTGCCAAAAGGCTTCTCTGCCTCAAGGCGATCCGAATGGCTCCTGTCGGGCTGATTCTCGTCGCAGCAATGGGGGGGAGTTATGCAGATTCACACTTGAATGTGTTGTTCATTGCTGTTGATGACTTGCGGCCCGAGCTTGGGTGCTACGGCTCACCCCATGTTCAGAGCCCTAACATCGATGGGCTGGCAGCCAGCGGGCTGCGGTTTGATCGGGCGTACTGTCAGCAGGCAGTCTGTAATCCCTCGCGCACCAGTCTTATGACTGGCATGCGTCCGGATTCAATCGGCGTGACGGGCAATCACTCCCATTTTCGAAGCAATCATCCTGATGTTGTGACTTTGCCGCAGCACTTTAAACGGCATGGGTATCACGCAGCAGCAATCGGGAAGATTTACCATGGCGTTTTTCCGGATGGAGCGAGCAATACGAAATGGGACACCATGGGTGATCCCGAGAGTTGGTCGGTTCCGGCAGTTCGGTTTGGTCCCCGCTATTACTACACCGAAGAAGGGATTGCCGCAGCACAGCAGACGTTTCAACGCGTTTATCGTCCGAAGAATCCTCAACCGGACGACTGGACAGAGAAGCTGGTGTTCGGGCCAGCTACAGAGGCTCCCGATGTGAGTGACGAAACCCTGTACGATGGAAAGGTCGCGGCCGCGGCGGTGATGCGACTCAAGGACTTAAAACATCGCGATTCCCCGTTTTTCCTCGCAGTCGGATTCATAAAGCCTCACTCTCCGTATATCGCGCCAAAGAAGTACTTCGATCTTTATGAGGATGTTGACTTACCGTCTCAGCCTGAGTTTCCGGTCGACGCTCCTCGGTTTGCAGGGCATGGATCAGGGGAGTTGCGCCGTTACACGGATCAACCAAAGTCCGGTTCGATTGCTGAGGCCGCGCAAAGGCGTGTGCGTCACGCTTACTATGCGTGTGTCAGTTATATCGATGCGCAGATCGGTCGGGTTCTGGATGCCCTGCAAGAGACGGGGCTCGACGAAAATACGGTTGTTGTTCTCTACGGCGATCACGGTTATCACCTTGGTGAACAGGGACTGTGGGGCAAGACGACCAACTTCGAACTCGATACGCGGGTGCCCTTGATCATTCGAGCACCGGGCATGGCGAATGGCGTGTCCACGAAATCCCTCGTTGAATTGATTGATCTGTATCCGACTCTCACTGGGTTGGCCGGACTGCCAGCCAGCAAACAGCAGCAGGGAAGCAGTCTGATTCCTGTGCTGAAGGACCCCGGTCACAAAACAAAAAGTGCGGCGTTCAGTCAGTATCCTCGGTGCGGAGGACTGATGGGATACTCCATGAGAACTTCCACACATCGGTTAACGCAGTGGATTCACAAGCAAAGTGGAGAGGTCCGCGGGACTGAATTGTATGAATACTCTGACTCCTTAGTCGAATCACAGAACATCGCGAAGAAGTCACCAGCGACAGTGGAAAAGCTTACCGCTCAACTCATTGCGGGCCTGGAACTTGATGAAATCAAATCAAGCGATTTATCTGGTGGCCCTTCCAGTTCTGTCGAGAGTTTCGAATCGTTGAAGTCCGGTCCGTTCAGGGAACTGCAAACCAAAGTCGGCAGATGGAAGCCTGAGGCAGGAGCAGCAATCGTCGATGACAAACACGCCAGCACGGGGCGTCAGTGCCTTCAGTTGAAGGGCGGCGAGGCAACGTCCGTTATTCTTGAATTGGACGACTCGGTCGACGGGACGGGCGTACTTTGTTTTCGTGCTGAGCGATGGACGAAACGTGCCCCGTTCACGTTTCGCATCGACAGACAAACGACTTCCGGTTGGGGCGAGATTTACAGCGGTGACCGAACTGTGAAGGTCGGACGAGGTTTCCTTTCAACCGTGAGAGTGCCATTGGGTGAAGGGGGGCTCAGACGGCTCCGATTTCGCGTGACCAGTCCACCTGATACGGGTGTTCTGATCGACGATGTCAGCATTCAGCATGAAGAGGCGTCAACTGCAGGAACGCGTCCTGATGCGGCACCGGACAGTCCCAATGTGTTGTTCATTGTGTCTGAGGATAACAGTGAACATCTTGGGTGCTACGGTGAGCAGCGAGTGCAGACTCCCCATCTCGACGGTCTGGCGGCAACAGGCGTTCGTTACACGAGAGCTTACGTGCCCTATTCTGTCTGCAGTCCGTCACGAGCCGCTTTTCTAACTGGACTGTACACGCGACAGACCGGGCATATTGGCCTCGCCACTCACCGGTTCTCGATGTTTCGCGACTTTAAGACTCTTCCAGCGTATTTTCAGGAGGCGGGTTACTACACCGGGTTCATTGGCAAGACGCATGTGAATCCGGGAAGCGTGGTTGAGGATCACATCGACTTTCGCGGCATCAAGGTCGCCAACTTCAACAACAGCTTCAGCATCGAGGAAGGCACAGGCAAAGGCGAGTTCTACACACCGCAGGCGGGTGATCTGCTGTTCACGATCGACAAAGACGCCAGCACCCTCCAACCCCTGCTGGAGCGCTGGCCCACGCAGCTGCTCTACCAAGACAGCCACGGTCAGGAGAACGGCAGGATCTACCGGATTCAGCCATGACGCTGGCCGGGATCAACCAGATGATGGCCTGGCTGGCGTGTCTCTCCAGCGGCATGCTGCTGCTCGGTCTCGGCCTGAGCGTCTGGCTGGTGCAACACCGCCAGCAACTGCCCGACCCCCTCCTCCCTGAAGGGTCCGCACTGC
>CAJWGB010000196.1 GCA_913031625.1 uncultured Planctomycetaceae bacterium
CCTGCTGCCCTGCCGAGCTAACGGAATCCGCTGAGCGCAGTATCCGGTGGTCAGTCTGAGAGACATGGGCGATATTGCGTGTTGTGGCCGCAGGCATATGGCATTCAATACAGGATCCACCTGACTGAGCACGAACGTCTGCGCTCTCCGAGCAGGGATTGCTCTCATGGCATTCCATACAGCGACTACGATAAAACACATCTTTCTCGTCCGGAGAAGGGCGACTGTGAGGGTCGTGGCATGAGATGCACCCAAGTTTGCCGGATTCGTAGCATCTACTGATGCGCATTTGCTGCACATGGGAGTTTGCTTTACCAACGACAGCTGATTTTGTCGGGTTTAGCGTTACGTGCAGCCAGATGTCTTCAAGTACATCGCCCGGACGAAAGTCCAGATGGCTGCGGCCTGCCCGGAGGATTCTGTAATTGGTGTGCAGGTGACATTGATAGCAAACCGCTTCCTGTTGACGAAAACTCAGTTTAGAAGGATTCACAATGCCCATTCTATCGGAACCGGACTCCATCAACCGAATATGCTGTTCACCGGGGCCATGACAGTTCTCGCACCCGATTCCCTGCTGGACGAATGGTTGTTCTTCGAAACGGTGTTCGGATCTTCCCAGGCTCGCCACCCTACCGGCATGGCATCCAAGACAGTCCTCAGTAATCCGCCTGTCAAACCTCTGTGGATCATCCACCATATAACCCGGGTTGAGATCCCATGAGTCAGTAGGTGCGTACCAATTCAGAGGAGATGCAAACAGGGAGTCGCCATCCTGCCGAACAAACGCGGTTGCCCGCTGTCCCGATCCAATTGAGAACTTCATCTGGTGATACTGCTCAAAGGCAGTCTCGTCATCAACGACCATATGTTCACCGTGCCAGAGCCCGCCATTTTTTATTGACACGGTGAGTTGGCGCAGCCGGCCGTCAACCCTCTCAGGCCGCCATGGACCAGAGGCATCTACCACAAGGTCTGACGGGACAGCTCTGATGCTCTGTGACATCGGATGGTTGTGAAACGAACTGGTATGCACATCATGGCACCTTGCACATGCGTTGTCCCCGACAAATCCTATTTCAGATGGAGGTGCCCAGGTTTGCCCGACGCTGGGAACACCGTCAGAATCTGACGTGGCTGCAAACCACAGAAGAGTCACGCATGAAATGCACAGCGTGATGATCACGAACAGCAGTGCTCGACTGGGACGCGACATGACGGTTCCTTAAGAAGAGGAGTGCAGGCTAAAGCATAACACCATCAATCACAGCCAGACGCCGGGAAACTTTCAGACAATCATTCTGATTGTTCATAAGTACTGCTCTGCCGCTGGCTTAATGCAGCGAAACGTCGTGGCCTGATTGAAAACAATCCGTTTGAGTCCCAGGTCTCGGCCACAGAGGCGAATCGGAGTCGGGACTACTATTTGACACCTGGGGACACATCGAAGCTTCTGGAGGCCGCACCAGACGCACAGTGGCGGCTGCTGATTTCACTCTGGCGGCTGGCCGGACTTCGCAAAATGCAAGTCTTCAGCCTGACGTGGGGCGATGTTCTGTGGACTGACGGGAAGCTGAGAGTCCGATCACAGAAAACGGCCCACAAAGACGGCTGCGAAATGCGGTACGTTCCGATCCGAGACGTTCGCCAATATCTTGAAGACGCGTTTCAGGCGGCATTGCCAGACCGTCAACGGAGTCTGCCGAATGATGCGAAGATCATCACACGATTCTCGCCAACCAATAACAATCTGGACAAACCGTTCGGAAAGATTATCGAAGCTGCTGGAATGATACCGTGGCCAAAGCGGTTTCAGAATCTGCGGGCGTCGTGCGAAACGCAATGGCTGAAAGACGGCGAACGGGCGGATCTGGTGGCGAACTGGATCGGGCACAGTGTCAAAGTTCAGAATCTGAACTACGTTCAACACACTGCTGAAGACGTCGACGCGTTCAACCGAAAACCCGTCTTCCAAGGTGGCTCACCAGGTGGCACAGTAGATACGCGAAACGGTGCGAAACGGCAGGAAGTGGTCACACAGGTGGTAACATTGAAACCGCGAAAAACGTTGGGAAGTAGCGTTTTTGCTGGTGAAACGCAAGAGGGAGATTACCCCGAGCAGGACTCGAACCTGCAACCTGCGGTTTAGAAGACCGCTGCTCTATCCAGTTGAGCTATCGGGGCAATAAGAGGGGGAGATTCGGCAAGCGGCCGGGCCCTCTGAGCGAAGAGACGTGATTATTGCGATGCAGGTTCGCGCTGACAAGAATGCTGTCGCGTGTTCCTACGATTTCCCAGCTTCACGCCGGTACAATCGTGACCTGATCAGGCGATCTGTTGATTGTGGCCAATGTTGCTGAAGCCACCTCCGGCTCTCTGATGAAGAACTCTCGGATCGATTGCGATCGCTTTACCTGGATTCACTCCGTCAACTCAGATGAGTTCGCGGAGTGGTGGGGTGTCTTCTTCGAGAAGGTATTGAGGCCGGCCGCTCAGATCAGTCACAGTGGTAGTGCTGGGGTCGATGCCAAGGTGGTGATAGAGCGTTGAATAGATCTCGGAATATGTGACAGGCCGGGAAACAGCTTCACCGCCGAGACGGTCGGTGGCTCCAATGACCTGCCCGGTCTTCATTCCTCCCCCTGCCATCAGAGCGCAATTGACACGCGGCCAGTGATCGCGACCGACTCGCGCACTAATAGTGGGGGTGCGGCCGAATTCCCCCCAGACGATGACGGCGCAATCTTTGTCGAGGCCGCGGTCATGGAGATCCTCAATAAGAGCGCTCATGCATTGATCGAAGATCGGAAAGTCCTCGGCTTCACGAACAAAGATGGAATTGTCTTTGCGGCCCTCGGTGTTTCGTCCGCCATGCCAGTCCCATTTGCTGTAGTTAAGAGTGACTACGCGAGCCCCCGCTTCGATGAGTCGTCTTGCGACGAGCATGCTTTGTGGCACGCGGGGAGCACCGTTGCTATCCATAAAGACAGTCGGATCACCTGTTCCATAACGAGCAACGACTGCGGGATCCTCCTTTGACAGGTCCAGCGCGTCTGCCAGCCTCGAAGATGTGAGCAGCCCCATTGCCTGGTCAGTGAACGTGTCCATTCCACGCATCATGCTGGTGGTGTCAACATCCCGACGCAGACGGTCAACACTCTTCAACAGCTGCCGACGATCTCCCAGTCTTTCCAGAGTGATTCCGTTCAGAATCATGTCGTCTTTTGTAGGGCCCATCGGACGGAACGGCGCAAATGATGTCCCGAGGAATCCTGGCCCAGGTTCGTTGTATGGACCGTGAGTACACTGGTAACAAAGGCTGACGTACGGGGGAGCAGCAGCCCCGGTCGCTCCCTGCACTTTGGCGACAGCAGATCCAAACTGGGGCCATCCGCCGCTTGGTTTGGCTTTCTTCGGATCGTGACCGTTAAAGACCTGGATGGCATCATGACCAGCCTGTGACCCCACGACGGAGCGAATCGTGACAAATCGTTCCGCTATGGACGCCAGCATCGGAAACGCTTCGCAGATCTCCATACCGGGCACTGTCGTGGCAATGGGACGCCACGGTCCGGCGATTTCCTTTGGTGCGTTCGGTTTGAGATCAAACATGTCCTGGTGAGGTGGCCCACCTACCAGATAGATCATGATCACTGACTTGCTGGAGCGACCACCGGATGCTGCCTCCGCACGAAGCAGTCCGGGCAAAGTCAGTCCTGCCCCACCCAGCGATCCAATACGCAGGAAGTTCCGACGGGACTGGCGGTCACAAAAGGAGCTCCCGTACTGTCGTTGACCGGATACTGTCAGCATGAGAAAGTCCTCGCTACATCAACCTGGCACTGGCGCAAAGATGCAAACGCAACTGCAGTTTCTTCGCTCATCTGTTTTCTGGCACCTCATGTCTGCATCGTACCAGAACTGTCGGGTTTCTGACCAGTTTTGTCGGGAATCCGGTTTTCTGTCCGATAACGGACACGCCACGATTCAGCATCTCCCCGGACTTGACCATCTCGGTTTGACGTACCAGTACTCCGGCGGGATCTATCGCGGTCTGTCAGGCCACTTTTCCATGAGCATCAGCCACTGTAATGGGACGTTATGAGAAATCGTGTTCTTCTTAATTTGATTGCATTTTCCTGTACTGCGAATGCGTTTGCTCAGGATGTTGTCATTGGGGCTCGCGCGCAGGCTCCGCGTGTTGCGCTTCAGGAACAGGCCTTTGAACGCGAAATGGCAGTGCTGATCGACGATATGCAGCGTGTTTGCGATCTCTCGGAGCAACAGGTCCGGAAACTGAATCTGGCTGCGAAAGGTGCCGTCAAGATGGCAATGGCCAGCTACAAAAGAAGATGCAGCATCTTCAGGGAATGCTCCGGGAAGAATTGAATCTGGCACTGCCGGTTCCGGAAGTCGAAGCCGATGGAGATGGGGAGAATGAGGTTGCCGATTAGCAGGAAGAGGTGGGGATCGGGATTGCCGTTGAAGAAGTGGATCTGGGCTTTGAGGCAATTGCCATGGCCCTTGGCGAACCGGGAGGCGGTCAGCCTGTCAGTCCGATGAAACAACCTCTTTGGGAGGCCACGGTCAGTAAGGTGCTGACAAAAGAACAACGTGAAAAATATGCAGCAAGGGTCAAAGCTCGAAAAGTATTCGCACGCAGGGCTTCCGTCGCGAAGTTTGTTGCCCGGGTCGACGCGCGGCTGTTGATCCCCGATGAACAACGTGACAAACTCATTCAAATTGTTGATGCTGAAGTTGGCGACTTGCTGATTAAGCATGATCCATTCGGAAACGTCGTCTTCATGCCAGCTGGTGAAACGCTTCCGGCAATCGCAGAAGAGCAGTTGAAAACGCTTTTGAGTGAACCTCAGTTTTCAGTGTGGAAACGATCATTTTCAGGTGAACTCAGCACCCGAAAAATGATGCAGGGAGTTCCTCTGCCCGGCCAGGCGGGTGGGGCAATCGAGATTCAGATTAATGGTCCCCCCGTTCTGCAGCCGTGAGTCTCCTGCTCGCAGAGTCAGTCATACGTCTGGTTCTACAGCCAACGTCGGACTCGGCTGCTGTACTCGGTCCATTGTTCTTCGAACTCGTCGGCCAGATAGGCTTCCTCTTGCTGAATGACAAAGAATGTGAGCGCAGCGAGAGTTAATGGCAACAGCATCAGCATCCAGATGTTGTCCGCCAGCAGACTGACTCCCAGTGAAATCAACGTCAGCGCGACATACATTGGGTTGCGACTGAATTGAAATGGTCCGTGAACAACAAGTTGTTTCGCCGGCTTGTTCGGGTAGACGGCTGTTTGCGCTCTGCGAAAGGTCAGCAGCCCCCACAACAGCAATCCAGTTCCCAGTCCTGTAGCCACACAGCCCACCGGGATCAGTCCGGAAATCTCAACCAGTGTTGACAATGGCAGTGGGTACTGTGATTCGATCATCACGCCGGCAAGGCATGAGACGACGAACAGAATCGGAGGTGGAAACTGCACGCCCGGATTCGCGGACGTTGCTGGCTCAGGGACCTGCAGGCTCCTCGATTCGGTGGATTCAGTCTGGCTGGATTCAGTGATTTTCTCTGTGTCAACTGACACCAGTTTAAATCCTCGCTGCGATTCAAAGACACGGTATCGCAAATCTGCCCAACGCACTCCCTGAGATACTCCAGTGACTGATCCATGCAACGTTTTTTGTTGTAGTGGACGGTTCAGTCATGCCTCTGACAAACGACATTAGCGAATCCACATAGATTCTGAAAGGCCCGTCTCGGTCGCTCCTGTTCCGCCGCCTCAATGACACGTGCGACGTTGGGAGCGGGACGATACAAGCACATCACTACCGTGGGTAATACCGTGACGTTGCCGACTTATGCCCGCGGGTGTGGAGTCTTCTGACCTCAACTCTTGATTGCTTCCGGCTGGGGCATGCATTCCCTGCTTTTCAACGGACTGTCAATCAGCTGACAACATTCCTTCGCTTGTGCCTTTATTAAACCATGGGGCGGTCTCTGAAAGAAATTGTGGATGAGGGGATTTAGGCAGAAGGTGAAAAGCAAAAGGCAGAGCCTGTTTCCTGTTAATCAATTGTTATGAGGCGTCTTTGTCAGCTTGCTGAGCGCATCCCATTCTTCCTTCGTTCCATTTGATTTTTGGTATTCCATCAGCATGACCCAGCGGCCTTTCTTTTTGGTCAGCAGACCCTCCATATGGATGTAGTGCCGCGTTTCTTTTCCGTCGGCATCGACCGTCATATAGAGAAACATGCCCGTTTCATGAGCTGACGTGGCGTTACCGATTCGCTTTGAAAAACGAAACTCCACAGAAGCCTTGATCCTGCCGGACTTCGTGTCAGCGAAGCCCTGTTTCCAGCGCGCGAGAGCAACTGAGAGTGGCTGAGTCCTGTTGGAGGTCCCTGCGACGAGGATTCCATCCGGGTGACAGGATGCTGCGTAGGACTCAAAGTCGCCTTCCCCGACCGACCGGGAGACCTCCTGCCAGTACTTATTCAACTCCTTGATTCTGGAATCATTTTCATCGCTCACGGCGACCACTGTGAGGAATGGGATGAGCAATACAGGAATGGTGCGCATGGCCATCTTTCTGTCACCAGGTACTTTGGGTGCTGAGTTATGATACAGACTATTCCGGTTCCGCATGTCGGCTGACACTGATTTGACCGGGTTTCACGAGACAACAGCGTCAGATAAGAGCGCAGGGCCAACAGGAGCGCCAGATGCGCGGAAGACGCTCAATCGATTTGTGCCATCATTCGAGCGGTAGGTCTGCTGGCAGCAGTGATTCGTCCGGCCGATCGACTGCCAGCGCGGCGGCGTAATTAGAGAAAGCCTGGAAGTGTCCCAGTGTCGCGGAGATAGCTTCTTCCGCAGCTTCGAGGCTGTACTGCTCACGAAGGGCAACTTTGAGCAGATCACTTTCACCCAGCTCAAACTTTCGACGTTCAATTGTCGCCATCCGACGTGCCAGTCGGACTGCTTCGCGGGCCTTGAGCACTTCCTGGTGAGTCTGGATCAGCCCGGCAAATGCAAATCTGACCTCCGCCGTAATCTTGTCGCTGACCATCTGACGTTTGGCGTTGACCTGAGCTATCTTTGCCTGAACGGCATTCATCTTTCCGAGTCCTTTGCGCCGCTGCAGAGGGACATCGAAATAGAGCCCTGCTTCGACTTCAAACTCCGACTTATCACGCTTACTCGAAGTTGGAGCACCCACGTCCTGAGATCCGACAAGCATCGCGTCAAGGCCTGGTTGAGTCATGTTGCTGGCTTCTGCGTAATCAACTCGCAGTCGCTGCAGCTGCAGATTCAATTCAGTGAGTTCAGGGCGAGTCGTCAATGATTTTGCAATGTCCGAATCCACGGTTGCCGGATCGACCAGTCGGAGAAGTGGAAACTCGGGAACATCTTCGATCGTCAGCACGATTGGAGTCCCCGAATCATCGCGTAGATAAAGGGACAGTTTCACGGCCGCCTGCTGCAACTCCCGGAGTGAGTCAGCAAGCTTCGCTTCACGCTTGGCGATGGCTCGTTCATTGTCGATCAGCTCCGGCGGATCAAGGTCCTGTGCCTTGACGCGAGTCTCAATCTTCTCGTTGCGTTCCTGAGCCAGGTCGAGCCAGAGCTTTCCTACCTGGTATTTTTGACCGGCTGCGACCCATTTCCAGTACGCATGTCCTGCCTCTCTGGCGAAGGCCACCAGCGCAGCACGAATGACAGGGGCCGCGATCTGCTGGTTGTATGTAGCTCGCCACAGCTGTGCGCGCCGAGTGTCGATTTCACGATCACGCATCAAAGGGACTCTTACACCCGCCTTGAACTCGCCACCATCGTTGGTCTCTCGTTCGCCGTACCATGGTTGAAAGTCGCCTCGGCCCGATCGGTATCCTGCGAAGAATTCTCCACCGCTGTAGATGGGATTTGAGAGGCCCGCTCTGTGACGATATGTCTCATAGAACCCGACAGGTCCGTTTTCTGTCGACGCTTTCACTTTGGTATCGAAACTTCCCCAGGCCGCAAGCCGTTCCCCATTGGCAATCGCTCGTTCCTGCATGGCCGCCTGCACCAGCGGATAAGAATGATGCACGGAAGCAATGACCTGCTGCAGTGAAATTCCCTTTCCAGGTTGACCGTTGTAGAGCTCCAAAGAAGCCAGATGGATCTTTGCGGGCTCTTCTGTTGTGACCTTGTCTTCAACAGGCGGCAGATCGACCGGGTCTTGAGTCTCAGTCTGTGCAACAGCCAGCGTCTCCTGGGGCCTGGCAGGGCCCGTGATTCGAATTGAAGCGGCCGGCGAATCCGGGTCACTCCATTCGCGCACAGCGACATCCTTCCGGACGGACCGACAGCCGTTCAGAGCGATGATAAGCAGGCAGGCGATAAGTGGCCGACGCATGGTTTTGCGAGCTGATTCGCGATGCTGATGAAAGCGATTATGCGGATTACTCCCTCTGCATCGATCATCGGCAATCCGGAAGGAGTTACTCCCTGGATTCTCAGGGCATTAACAGTTGCCACCTGCAGATCCTGCCGAAGTTTGAGCTCACAATTCCAGACACTACTGTTTCGACGTGTCTTTCTCTGACTTCTTATCGATGGCCTTCGTTTCGCCTTCCGGCGTAACGACTGGTGGGAAGCCATTCATGTTTCGCCAGATTTCGTACCATAGCGGGACCTGATTCAGCAGGACCCATGCATTGGTTCTGACTCCCTGCCGAAGGTAGCGCTCGTTTGGCCAGTGATCGGAATCACTGTCCGGGCGGACAATCACACGAAACTTGCCTTTTCCATTGTCAGTGGCGTCCACTGAGACAACCGTGCCACCGAATGTGCCCACGGCAACGGATGGCCAGCCGGCAAACTGTACTGCGGGCCAGCCTTCAAATTGAAGTCGGACGTGGCGACCAGGCTCTACCAGCGGAGCATCATTCCCGTCGAGCCAGACCTGAACAGCACGGTCGCTGGTATCCGGTACGATGACGCACAGCGTGTCCCCTTCTTTGACGTACTGGCTGCCCTGGTTGGCTGTGATCTTGTTCAGGAACCCGTCAAACGGCGCAAGAATCCTCTGGCTTTCCTGACGTGCCATTTTGGACTCAGCATCAAGAAGCAGCTTTTTGGCCTTATTCATTTCTGACTCAGCTTTTGCGACGTCACTCTCTGCCTTGGCCACATCTCCGCGCGCCTTTTCGAGCGATGCAGTGGCATAGTTGATGTCTGCCTGTGCTTTCTGTTCCTTGGCGTCTCTGTCTCTCTGCTTTTCGACGAGATTGTTCTTTGCGGATTCAACATAAGCCTGCGTTTTGTTGACCTTGGCCGTGGCTTCAAGAAACTTTCGTTCTGCAACCTGAAACTTCACTTCGGCCACAATTTCTTCTTTGAACAGTTTCAGCTGACGATGGTAGTCCGCTTCAATCTGAGTCAGGGCTGCCTCATATTCTTCCAGCTGCTTTTGTTCGGCCTCGATTTTATTCTTTGCAGAGGCGATCGCCGCCTCTGCCGAGGCAACAATCTGTTCCTGAACAGTTTCGTAAGTCCGCAGCTGAGACTCGAGCGATGTGACAATGCGGTTGGCTGCTTCCTTATTCCGCTCGCTCGCTTCCATCAGTTGTCGGGCCGCCTGCACCTGGCCCTGTGATGCTGCCACCTGCTGCTGGAGTCGAGGCAGCAGATTGGAGTCAATATCCTGGATCACTGCGATGAGGTCGCCTTTGCTGACGTGTGCGTTCGGGTAGACCTTCTCGCCCCATTCTTCGATTCGCCCCTTGATGGGGGCTTCGATCGTCTGTTGCCTTTCCAGAGGAGCAAATGCGATCACATCGCCGCTGCCAGTTACGGACTGTTGCCACGGAGCAAACGCGACGAAAGCGAAGGCTCCCATGAGGAAAATGAGCAGCAGGCGACCGATCTTGCGGGCAAACAGAGAAGAGCGAGCCAGTCGCAGTGAAGGCAGGAGTGCTTCGCTGTACGCGGACGGAGATAACATCCTGTTGGGAACAGGATCGGCAGACTCGACCATTTCGGTTCGTGAGATCATGTCGCGTCCGTCTGTTTGGCGGTGTAAGAGATCCCTGCAGGCCGAGCGAGGTTTGTGGACTGCCCGCCAGGGTTTTTCATATCAACTGTGTGGGCACATGCATCAGCGATAGCCTTGCGACCGGTTGCAATCAGCAGGGTCCATGTCCGTTCCTCATCAAGCAGCACAGACTTCGCAGTCTCCAGTTCTTCGTCGGAGAGCCCATCAAGGATTCCATCGATCATCAGCAGCCGTGGGCGTCCGGCAATCGCTCGTGCGAGGCACAGGAGGTTCTGCTGAGAGGAAGAAAGTGGCACACCGTCCCCGTGTAGTCGCGTGTCAAAACCGTCCGGCAGCTGCAGAACACGGTCGTAAAGTCCGACTGCTTCCAGAGCGTGTCGGACATCTGCCGACGTGACATCCGGACGATGCAGGTGAACGTTTTCTTCCAGCGTGCCGTGAAAGATCTCAGCACCTCGAACCAGAGTCACATAACTTCGAAGAATGTCCGGCCGAAGATCCTGTGGATCAAAGTCTTCAATGGTGACATGACCGTTTGTGGGCGTCCGGAGACCGTAGATCATATCGAGGACTGTACTCTTGCCACTTCCGGAGGCGCCGAACAGAGCGCAACTGTCTCCCCGTTCGACGACAAAGCAGGTTGGCTGCCGTGCGCGGCTCCCATACTGCAGATCAAATGCAGCCACCTGGATTGGACCGTCCGAAGCAATATTCATGATTCCATCATGATGCTCAGTGGGGATATCAAAGAGAGCTCCCAGTTTGTCCACTGAGGCAAGCAGGTCATAGAAGCTTTCCATGTGCTTGCCGAGTTTTGCCAAAGCCCCCACGATCATCGTTACGATGAGCTCCGCTGCCACCAGCTGCCCAAGTGTCAGCTGACCGGAAATGACCAGCCAGCCACCGATTCCCAGCAGGCCTGTGCTCGCAGCCGCCTGCAGGCCGAGCGCGAACAGGATCTGCCTCATCAGGATGCTGAAGTGCTTCTGGCGAGCTTCAAGGTACTCGTGAACAAGCCTGTCGGCACGTTCGAGGGCCAGTGCTGTCCCACCGGATGTTCGAAATACAATGGGGCAGGCGGCGATGTCTTCCAGCCATGACGCCATGAAGTACTTGTGCTTTGATTCTTTCACGGCGCTGCGGACCGCTCCGCGCCCAAGAACCACGATCAGGAATGCGATGCTGGCCAGCATGACAAGGTCAAAGCCAAGCAGCCACGGGTGATAAAAAGCGAGGACTGCCATGCCGATTGTTGCGGTCAGCACCAGGCCGATTCCGTCGATCATCAGCTGCGCTGTTACCTTTTGCACAGTTACGACGTCAAAGAAACGGTTTGTCAGCTCCGGCAGATAGTGAGCATCGACATCCTCTGTTTTTGCTCGTGGCAGTCGATAGGCAAGGTCGCCCGCAACACGCACGAAGAGCCGACGCTGGACCAGCTCCACCACATACGACTGGAGGGCACGCATCGCGGCTGAGAACGTAAGGAACGTCAGCAGGATGATGGCCAGAACCACAACCGGCTGGAGCACCCGCCCAAAGGCCACTGTGTTTACAAGCGACTCAACCGCGATTGGAGTTGCCAGCGTCAGCAGTCCAACCACAAAGGCGAATACCAAAACGATCCAGATGTCCGGCCATTCCGGTCTCATCAGGGACCATGCTCGGGAGAACGGAAGCATTCCCCGTTCTTCCGGCTCTGTCGACGAAGCATTGTGCCGAATCACCACGCAGCGAATGCGACCGTCTGATTCGTAGTGTTTTAGAATCTTCCGCGCTTTGCGAACTGATTTTGTGTTCAGCTCTGAAGTTGTGTCGGCCTGCGCAACCTGACAGGAGCGTCCGCTACGGTGCAGCAGCAGCCATTCACCCGGGCCGTCAATTTCCTGCTCTTTCCATGTAATCAGGCGACTGCCACTTTCCAGCAACTGGATTGCCTCTGCCGCTGTGCAGTCGATGGTCTTGGTTGCCAGCCCGATACTTTCGGATGCTTCAGCTGTCCATTTCCACCACAGACGTGATTCCTGACCGGGCCATGCCGCCTGGGCCTCATGCCACGCGCGACGTCCGGCCGACATTTCCACGTCGGGCAGAATCTGTGTCAGCTGTTCGAGGATCCATGATCCCGGAGCGACTCGATCATTAGGAACGTCAGCCATCAGTTTTCGACTCCGTCCCCGGCGATGAGATTCAGCAGGTCGCCGATTTTTTTGTGGCTTTCAATCGGGTGCCGCAGTGACTCTTCCACCAGCACACGATAATGGTTTCGGCGTCCCACTCGTTCTCGTTCGATGAACCCTGCTGCGACGAGGTCCTGAATGATACGCTGCACGGCTCGTTCTGTGATGCCCACTTCCAGAGCAACTTCGCGAAGCACTGCATCAGGATTAGCGTGGATCACCACAAGTACGTGAGAGTGGTTCGTCAGAAACGTCCAGCGATTGGTGGCTCGCGGACCGGATGTTCGATTGTTCGCAGACGGCTTCACTGTGGACTCTCTTACATTCGCCTTCTGTGACATCTGAGGATTCAACGAGGTTCAGCAGTCAGACGTGTCATCACGTCATTTATTACACGAAATATATTTCGTGAATCGGGTCGCACGGGTTGATTCTTGGATGGTCCTGTGATTTATCAATCCGGATTCTTCAATTTGGGGCAATTGATCGCAGCATTCTGCGTGCGACATGCATCCGGTGCT
>CAJWGB010000197.1 GCA_913031625.1 uncultured Planctomycetaceae bacterium
TTAGCAGATGGAGCGACTGAGACAGATTCACTTCCACACTGCGTTCACACTCACAGGCGCTTTCCGCCTCGGGCTTTCCAAACACTTTCAGGAAGTAATTGTTAAATCCGTTATCCGGCAACTGCACGGCCGTGGTCCCTTCAGGAATTCCGGTGAATCGACTCCGCGCTTCAGTCACCTGATTGATCGCGTCGTACAGAAGTTCCGCTGAAAGACGACGTGGGTAGAAGCTGGAGAAGTTCTGTTTGTCGAGAATGTTCTCCTGACGAGGGATGGCCGTGAGTTGATAGGTGCTGGAACGGCAGATCTCCCGGACAAGAGCCTTCAGGTCGTAGCCGCTTTTGACAAAGTTCGCTGACAAAGCACTAAGCAGTTCCGGGTTGGAGGCCGGATTTGTTACTCGCAGGTCATCCTCCGGATCGACAATGCCACGACCAAAGAAATGCTTCCAGTATCGATTGGTAAGCGCTCGTGCAAAGAACGGGTTGTCGGGCTGCGTCATCCAGTCAACAAGGTTGTGTCGTGCATCCTGCCATGCCGGAATCTCCTGTGGCTCAGCTCCCAGTCCTGTTGGCAGAACGTCCTGTTCGGATCGTGGGTTGCGCGATTTGGGAACCACGGCCTTTACGTAGACAGCATCACGGATGTTCTGCTGTGGGTTGTACTTACTCGACTTCATGTCCACCTGAGCGAAGAATGCCTGGAATCCGTAATAGTCCTGCTGGCTCCAGCGTTCGAACGGATGGTGGTGACACTTGGCACACGCGAGCCGAAGGCCGAGAAACAGCTGAGCCGTGTCTTCCATCCGGGCGGTCGATGACTTTACTTCGCGATACCATGCGACTGGCGGATGAGAATTCACATCACCAGTTGCCGTCAGCACACTGCGGACAAACTGGTCGTAGGGCATGTTCTGCTGCATTGCCCTGCGAATCCATGAGTGGAACGCGTACGTGTAAGGGACATCAGTTGCCGCGCGGCGTTTGTTGCGAAGAACGGCTGACCATTTGTTGGCGAAGTAGTCCGCATAGTCGGGACTTGCCAGCAGTCTGTCGATGAGCTTGTTGCGACGATCAGGATCTTTGTTCTGCAGAAACGCTTTTGTTTCTTCCAGGGTGGGCAACCGCCCGGCAATATCGATTGTGACTCGTCGCAGGAAGGTGGAGTCGTCGCAGAGTTCCGAGGGGGGGATGCCCAACTGCTTCAGTTTGTTGAAGACATGTGTGTCGATATAGGATTGCTCTGGTGGCGTCTCCTTAACGTCCAGCCCCTGTGGGATGACTGCCCGAAAGACACTGACCGCTCCCTGAAATCGAACCATTACGGCAACTTCACCGGGAATCCTGTTTACCGTCACCTGCCCGGACAGGCTGATGTCGCCCATTTCCGGAAAGTTTGCTTCATAGGCTGCCAGCTGCGTTACATCTCGTACAGAACCGTCGCTGTAGTGAGCCAGGACTGAAAGCTGCTGAGTCGACGAAAAGTTCATTCGTCGCACACTCGGGATCGGTTCGATTCGCTCAAGGACTGCGTCCTCTTCCGAACCTTCCGGAGTACCCTGAGCGATCCAGCGGCGGATCAGTTCCCACTCATAAGTCCCGGGAGACATTCGCTGGCCGCCTCCGTGAGGCAACTGATTGGCTGGTTTCTGCAGCAGCAGACTGAACTCAGGGTCTGCTGGAAAAATCCGTCGGCCTCGGTCTTCGTAGACGAGATATTCGTAGTCGTCTTCCGGGTAAAATCCGAGCAGTGACAGTTTGAATCCATTCTGCCCGTCTGACTTGCCGTGGCAGCCGCCGGCGTTACATCCCAGCTTCGTAAAGATCGGCACCACTTCATTGCGGAAGCTGACCGGCAATTCTTCGGTGCAACGAGTGACGGTGAGTTCGATTGTGGCCTGTGTGTTATCCGGGCCAACTGCCGTGACTTTGACTTTGCCATCCCTGAGAGGAGCCACCAGCCCAGTCTCTGAAACTGTCGCCACGGCCGAATTATTGATCCGCCATTTCACCTGTCCCGATAGGTCTCGCTCCTGCCCTGACGTATAAACGCCTTTGACCACGAGCTGACGACGTGCATTCTGACCAACCAATTCGGTCAGCCCGCCCGACTCAAACTCAATGGCCTTCAACGTGCCGGGGGCTCCAAGGCCTGGATACTCAATTTGCTGGTCAGTCAGGTCGTCCTGAGCGCAGCTCATTGAAACAGGAAACAACAGGAATGCCAGAATGTTAACGAGGCGTGCATTCATGGGACATTTCCAGGTGGGAGGAGTGATGGCGGGAAACATGTATTTTGGATTGTTGCGGTGGGGGTTTCAAGACGCATCACACAATCCAGTGATTGAACGAACATGCACAACAGGAAATGTCTTAATCCAACTTGCCACGACAGGAGTTTTCGGCGCATGCGAAAGGCTGGCCCTGGGGCCAGCCTTCATCGTTCAGCGATTGTTCTCGTTGACGGTCGAGCCATCTAGTTTTTAACGCGAACCAGTTTCATCAGACGACCGGAGACATTCCAGTCCTGAACATATAGGTTGCCTTCTGCATCCCAGTATGATCCGTGAGTTCCACTGAAAATGCCTTCGACCCATTTTTCCTGGGGCACATTGTAGTTCAGTCCCTTGCCCGGGTTGTGACCCAGTACGGAAATAATCGTGTTGTTCTTATCCAGAATCACAACTCGTCCATGAAGGTCGGGGACAGAAACAAAATCTCCCTGAATGGCGACTGATGTTGGCATCCCAAGTCCCGTCACGACCTCCTGAATGAACTCACCTTCGAGTGAGTAGTGCAGCAGACGACCTTTGGGCTGGTGATTGCGGTCACAGATCAGAAGTCGAGGCTCACCGAATCGCGTATCCAGAGTCATTCCGTGAGCAGTATTGAATTCCTTCATCGCGTTGCCCTTCTTTCCGAAGTGCGCGAGATACTTGCCTTCCCTGTCGAATCGAAAGATCGTGTTACTGCCGTAACCGTCTGACAGGAAGATGTCTCCATTGGGCGCGACTGTTATAGCAGTTGGCTTCATCTTCTTAATGTTCAGGCCACTTTCTTCCGGAAAGGGAAGTCTCAGGACAACATCACCGGTCACGGCGTGAAACTTGATTCCTTCCCCGGCGTTGTTGCGAGCGCCGTAAATGAATTCGTCGTCCCCTTCCTTACGGATCTCGAGGTCATGCATCGCAGTGTAGTCATCGCCCAGGAAGCGGCGCGCCAATTTGCCGTCGGGAGTAAAAACGAATACGCCGATGTTGGCACTTGTGTAGATCAGCCCCTCACTGTCGACGACAACGCCGCCGTGAGTGCCGCCAAGGATTGACTTGCCATCTGCTCCCAGTCCCCAGCCGGGGACGGTGTCGAAGGTCATATCGCCAGATCCCATTCTCACGGGAACGACATTCTCCCCCGCCATCGCAGGGATAGTCGCCAGCGCCGCCAGCAGCGGAATGCTCAAAACACGATTCTGCATAATGCAATTCCTGTAAACAAAACAATTGACCAGAATCGCTGCGCGAAACAGGTTCTCGCGCAGCGCCCGAATCATCATTAAAGCAACCTGACGCAATACGTACAGTCTGCCGAAATATTCCCGGAGATCCTGGTCTGAATCAAACCGCGTCGAGACCCAGCCCCACTGTCGATCGAGATCAGGCCGCGCGAGAGGAAGTGACTTCCCAGTCGTCCATTGGTCGTTGCAGCAATTCCAGTCCCAATCGCACTTCTTCGCCTTCCGCGGCCGCGGCGTCTAACCGCACCCACTTCTTTCGGCCTGCAGGCTGTGTTCCCATCACAGCAAACCTGCGGAGGGCTCTTCTGATCTTCCGAGAGATCCGTCGGAAGCCAGATCGTTTCCCACGGACGAGCTCGGCACACCCCGGTACAAGATCCAGAAATGACTGCGTCATCACTCGCTCGACATTGTTTTCAGCGACTCCCGCTTCCACCGCGGCATCACACAGCGCGGATAGATAACGTTTGAAATCTGAGGCAAACAAAGACGGGTCCTGTACGTCACTGGCTATGCGGGAGAAGTTCTGAGCGTGTCCTTCCATAATGTACGAGGTTACCGGCAGCTGCATTGACTTACCGTCCATGGCGAGCAGTTGGACAAGCATGGCTTCCGGCAGAATTCGGGATGTCTCTGTGTTGGTCGCTGCGCCGGCGATCTGAAGTCGGCGACGCAGATCTGCTGTTCGGTGAACTCCATAGAACAAACAGTAGTATTGCCCCATTGAAGTTTGATTCAGTCGGCTGATGACACCATTGTGCAAAACAGAACGATACGACCGAACGGCAACCGTGTCACGGCCGGCCGCTGCAAAGACAGTCCGCCCGGAGCAGACCTGGAAGTCGTCATGACGACACAGAAACTCTGTACACTGACGGACACCATCAGGGATCTGGAAATCATCATCAGCGGAGAATGCGGCAAAAGGAGTCTGCACCAGGTCAACAGCGGCGCTGCACTTCTCGGTGACATCCAGTTGAAGAAGGTGGATCGACAGATCGAGCGAATCGCTGAAGCCATGTACCGTCTGGAGATTCTGACGATGAATCTGTGGTTCACTCGAATCAGCAATCAGAATCGGGAACTCGCAGTCTACTGATGCGTAGTACGTGAGCAGTCGATTCAGGAAGCCGGGACGTTGCCAGGTCGGCACGACAAGTGTTACTGGAGCCGTCATTGGTTCGTCCGTGAAGGTGTCTAAGCGGCGCTGCGGGCTGCAGGAGACTCATCCAGAATCTCGCCAATCTGCTCACAGACAAATGCGACATCATCCTGTGTCAGACTCAAACCAGATGGGAGGTTGAGCCCTCGCTGACTGATGCTGTAACTGACTGAGTTCTGTTCACGAGCAGGTTTTGAATAAGGGCTGTCGGCATACGCAGGAATCGCGCTCAGGGGATGAAAGAACGGACGCGTATCAATCCCTCGTGTTTTGAGGGATGCCATTAATGTGTCTCGGTCACAATCACAGTCATCTCTCAGAACGGCAGTGATCATCCAGTAGGAGTTTCGGACCCCTGGCGGTTCGGCATTCAGAGTGAGTCGAGGGTCATTTGCCAGGTGCTCAGCATACCACTGGAAGATCTGTCGTTTGCCACCAACCAGTTCTTCCGCTCGTTCAACCTGAGCTAACCCCAGTGCTGCCTGCATGCTGCTCATGCGGTATTTGAAGGCGACTTCGTGATTGAAAAAGCTGACGTCTCCGGGAACCCGCCCATGGTCCCGCAGGAACAGGACTCGATCACGAATCGTCGAATCATCAGTGATCAGCATACCTCCTTCGCCCGTCGTCATCGTTTTCGATCCATGGAAACTGAAGACTCCTGTTCGCCCAAACGTGCCTGCCATCTTTCCATCGCGCATCGAACCAAATGCTTCGGCCGCGTCTTCAATCACAGCGATCCCGTGAGTCTCTGCAATCTCACAGATCCTTGCGAGGTCAGGCATGCCCCCGTAGAGGTCGACTGCGATGACTGCTTTCGTACGAGGCGTGATGGCTCGCTCAAATGCGTCTGCTGACAGGCACCATGTCTGTGGATCGACGTCAGCGAAGACCGGAGTTGCGCCGACATAGGAGATTGGTGCTGCAGAAGCGATCCACGTGCAATCCGGCACGATGACTTCGTCCCCGTCTCCGACTTCCAATGCCGCCAGCGAGAGGTGAATGGCTGAAGTGCAGTGAGTCACTGCGATCGCGTGTCGTGCGTCGGTGTATTCGGCAAATGCTGACTCAAACCGCTCGTGAAAATAATTCGCTTCGCTTCCCCAGCAGCGGCGTGCGGCGTCGGTGACGTAGCCGATTTCTTTCTCTGTAATTGACGGCCCTGCGACGGGAATGCGTCGGTCAGTCATCGAATTGCCCCTCCATGGCCAATGTCACGGTAATGCGCAGCGTTGTGCTGAGACTGCGCAGTCGAACCCGCAAATTATCAGGGGAATTGCGCGCCTGCAATGTCACCTTGTCCGCCCCCGATTCAATCGTTCAGGAGCCATAGGGCAAGGGCCGGACCGGAGTTTACCCGGCAGTCAGGCGGTCACGACGCTCAAATAGCTTTGTGAGCGTCGTTGGTGCGTACATCTGAATGTTGATGTCCTCGTCGTAGAGAACCTGGCCATTTCGATACGTGAATGAGTCGGCAACATCGATTGACACGTTGCGAGCCCGGATTGCTGCGTAAGTCTCGGGGTCAACAGCCCCTTTGGTCAGATCTTCCTGGACGTTGATTCCAGCGACGGAATAGCCGAAGAAGTGCTGGCCAGCTGCGTCTGCCGCTCCGAGAATCGAGTTTGCCCCGTTGTTTCGAAGTGAGTTCTCAAGCTCCAGCAAACGGGGCTGCAGTTCGCGGTAGCGGGCGGATAATTCTCGCGGTTCACTTCCCTGACCGGTCACGTCAATCGACACACCGATCGCGCGACGGCGTTTCGCTGCGAAGTCAAAGAATGTTTCGTTTCTGCGTTGGTCGTCATCAACGCGAAACTGCTCCCGCAGCCTGAATAGGGCTCGAAGGCGACTTGGTGAATAAAGGCGAACGACGGTCCCTTTATACCTCAGTCGACCATCAGATGACGTGATCTTCGGCGTCGGACTATCGACGTTGTCTCGATCGATGTTGAGGTTTTTTGCTACGGACGGAATCGCGAAACCAGCGTGCAGGGCGGCAAGTGTTTCCGGGTCCACACCACGACCCTCTTCAAGATCCCGAATGGAATCGATACCGCCCACGGAGAGCGCGAAGAAGTTCAGACCGATGATTGCCGATTTGTGAAACCGGATCGCGGTGAGGTAACCGTTGAGGTCCTCCAGTGCGAGGGTGACGCGATCATAGGCCCGCCGTGTCTCTTCAGGCAGGTTCTGGATGAATTCGTCTTCCTGAGCGACAGCCGGACGACCGGTCATAGACAAACAGCCAAGTGCCGCAGTGGTAATTGCCGCTCGTCGGGAACATCGGAATTTCGACATGGTATGAGGCCGGTCTGTTGAGGAGTCTGGACGCGCCATTATGTTCGTCCCGCCGGTGTCTGCACAACACAGTGGGTCTCACAAGGAGGTTTCCGGAAAAACAAACACTGGCGGCGCAGTTATGCCGCCTTGCGACGGTCCTGTTCGGCCTGCTTTTCACGGTGCTCAGCAATCAGAATAGAACGTTTCGATTCTGACTTCCTGCCCGCAGACCCGAAGTGGTACGACAACGACATGAAGAGGCCACAGACGCCGAGCGCGACAAAGCAGCCAGCAACTGCAATCTGATCATGGGAAAACATGGAGGTCAGGTCCATAAGGCACACCTGTAGATGTGGACTGAAAAGCGTGTTTCGGCAGTTCCTGCTCCTTTCTATTTTCGGACGCCATCGGACGAGGCTGGAGGACCGCCGGCACGCATCAGCCGGGCTTCACAACAGTGCTCCGGTTGTAACGACTGAGACGATCACGACACCGTGGCAAACTGAATCGCCCTGTCTGATTGGAGGCCACCCCTGACCAGATCCTGATGCTTCAACCGCGACGCCACTCTGCGTCCGGCAGACTCTGCCGAAACAGGACCTGATGGGAAGGTGGGGTCAGGGGGATAAATCCGGTTTTGCGGTCTGGTCGGGTCTTCGACCTCCGGTTGTGACGATGAACGATGAGGGTGGCTTCCCGAGGGGGTGCGGTGCGCGACTCCCTGTCGCGGGAAGTAAATGAAGAGATCCCGCATCACATTCGTGGATGAACGGACGCGTCATGAACACATCATTGACCACAATTCGCATGTCAGGCCGGTCTGTGCGACTCGCTTTGGCTGCTCTCATTGTCACTCTCAGCCTGCCCGGATGCGGCAATCAGAATGACAAGGTGGATGCGCTGCTCAAGACAGCTGCAAAGCAGCATGAAGGCGGACACAACGATGATGCGATTGCCACGCTGACGCGGTGTATCGCCTTGAAAGCGGATTCCGCAGAAGCCCTGTATCTCAGAGGAACCTGCTACGGTGCAGACGGTCAGACAAAGAGAGCCATTGCAGATCTTAAACAGGCGACCAAGTGTCGCCCGGACTGGGATCGGGCATGGTGGGCACTGGGGACCATGCAGCGGACTGCCGGCAATCAGCGAGCGGCACTTGATGCGTTAAATCTTGCCATCCGCCTGAACCCCAATGCGGCCGATGCATGGTACGATCGCGGATGTGTTCATAACCTTCTGAAACAGCCAGAGAGTGCTCTAAAAGACTTTGCAGCCTGCTGCCGCCTCGACCATTCCAATGCGTCGGCGTGGCTGAACCTTGGCAGACTGCAGCAGGAAGCGGCTCCCGCCGATGCTGTGCAGAGCCTCAGCGAAGCCGTCAAACTGGATCGTCGAAATGGGGCCACATGGCTGGAGCGTGGACGAGCCTATCATTCCACCGGAAGCCTGGATCGCGCACTGGCAGACCTCTCGGTCGCGTGTCGCCTGATGCCAAAGAATGCGGTTGCGTGGCAGGAACGAAGCTCCGTGCAGCTGGCGCTCAAGCGAGCAGACGATGCGGTCTCTGATCTGGAACGTGCCGCTCAGCTGCTTCCGGACGACCCGCAAATTGCTCGATTGCTTGAACATGCACGTGATGCCGCCAGCCAGACGGTGGCAGCTGTTGCCGCGACCGACCATGCCGCAGAAAGGTTGCTGAACGCTTCTCACCATAGCGACTACGGGGACCAGAAGAGTCAATCAGGCGCCTTTGTCACTCTGCCGGACGCTCGGCCGCCGGCAGAGTTCGTCACCGTACCTGGCGGTGGATCCTCCGATACAATCCCGGCAAGTGACGCACAGCAGACAGCGGCTGCTGACGCAGGACCGGACACAAACGTGGGTGAGTCATTTGCTGCGTTTCCGATTGACGAAGATGAGGCAGCGGCCCTCACCAGTCGAAAAGACTTCGCGGCGAAGGATTCTTCTGAGGAGCCCGAACAGGCATTCGCTCTGTTTGGTGTCGAGGAGACTGATGATTCGACAGACCAGACTGAAGGAGCGTCAACAGACAACGGCTTTGCCATTTTTCCGCTGGAGGACGGAGGGCTGAAAGAGGTCGAGGCCAGTGGTGCAGGTCCACTCCGTTCCGTGGAGCAGCCAGATAGTACGAGCGTCGAGGACCTGATCCAGCAGTCTGTCGTTGCGTGGAACAACAGGGAACTGGATCGCTGTCGAGAACTACTGGAAGCCGCCATCCGCGCGGACGCTGAGAACACAGATGCGATTCATCGATACGTTTACATCCTGAAGGCAGAAGGCCGGCATAAGGAAGCACTGAAGGCAGCAGAGGAACTGCTGGAAGTGGACCCACAGCACAGTCAGGGACGTCTCCTGGAGGCTCAGCTCCTTTCAACGGCCGGACGGTACGACGCGGCACTCGAGTCCCTGGCAATCGTGGAAGGTGTGCGGCACGATCGAGCCGCACTGCTGCGGGAACGCTCGCGTGCCCGAATTGGACTTCGTCAATGGGACGAGGCAATCACTGACCTGTCTGAGCTGCTGCGACGCACCCCGAAGAACTCGGAGCTGCTGGAAATGCGAGCTCGTGCCTATGAAAACAGTCAGCAGTGGATGCTGGCGATCGCTGACTGGACCCAGATCGGACTGCAGGACAACCAGAACCAGAAAGCAATGCTGCGACGTGCTCAGGCGTTTCTTGAACTGGGAGAAACTGCTCCCGCGATTCGGGACCTTTCGGCGCTCGTCGCGTTTGCTCCATCCAATCGCGAAGCTGTTGAAATTCTGATCGGCACTTACATGAAACTTGGGCAGCAGGATCGTGTGGCAGCACTCCTTCAGGACCTGCAGGCAAAGGAAAACGCTGCACCATGGTTGTTGTACCTGCAGGCGGAGCTTGCACAACGCGAGGACCAGCCGGAGAACGCGATTCGATACCTGGACCAGCTGATCTCAATACAGCCATTCAATGCCGCTGCTGTCACTATGAGAGGCACACTCTATCGGGATCTCGAGCAGCTTGAACCTGCCATCAAGGACTTCAATCGAGCACTCGGACTGAAGGGCGACTCTGCACAGGTTTATTTTGAACGCAGCCTGGCGTATTCGGCTGCCGGCAACGATCGCTACGCGATGATGGATCTGAGTCGTGCCCTGAAACTGAGTCCCTATCACGTTCAGGCTCGGATTGCCCGAGCCCACCTGTTGAGGCGAATGGGCGAAGACAAGGCGGCGGCTGCTGATCTGCAGCGAGCGCTTCAGGCCGAGCCGGAGATGCCGGAGGCTCATTTTGTTATGGCCAGCATGGCGTTCGAAAAGAAGGAATACAAAAAGGCACTCGACTCTTATCGAATGCTCCCGGAGCACGCATGGACGGACAGCGATCTGCTTTGGAAACGCTGTCAGTGCCACCTTGAATTGAAGCAGTTTGCTGACGCCGTCATCGACCTCAATCTGCTGATTGAACAGCAGCCTGACAGTATCAGCTACAGGTTTGAGCGAGCCAGGCTTCTGGAAGTCACTGGCGAACTGCAGCCAGCGATGGACGATCTGAGCACGCTACTCAACCAGGAGCCCGCTCATGAGTCTGCGTTGATGCTGCGTGGCAGAATCTTCCACCGGACCGGAAGCTTTCAGGCAGCCGTCAAGGATCTGTCCAATATCCCTGATTCATCGGACAGGTATGCTGAAGCAATCTATCGACGAGGACTCGCGTGGCATCAACTCGGTCAGACACAGTCTGCTCTTAAGGATCTGACTGCAGCCCGGAAACTCGAGCCAGAGAACGCGGACTTTGTGTATGCCCAGGGAAACGTTTATGCGGGAACCGGGAATATTGCTCAGGCAATTTCGGAGTATCAGCGGGCAACTGAGCTGAATCCGGAACTGTCGTCCGCATGGTACAACTATGGCAATATGCTCTACAGTCGAAACGAGTTCCAGCAGGCCATCGAATGCTGGACGAAGACAATCGACCTGGAGCCGGGACAATTCCGAGCGTTCAACAATCGAGCCGCAGCACATGTGGAACTGAAGCATTATGCAGCCGCGGTCAAAGACTACCGCATGACTCTGGAACTCAACCCCGGGTTCGCACGGGCGTGCGACAACTTTGCGTGGCTGCTGGCAACCGTTGATGATCCGGAGCTGCGAGATCCGCAGGAGGCAATCAGTCTTGCGAAGAAGGCCTGCGAACTGACAGAGTTCAAGACCTGGTCCCACCTCAGCACGCTTGCTGCGTGTTACGCCGAGTCCGGCAACTACCAGCAGGCTCGCTCGTGGGTCACAAAGGCCCAGGAGATTGCTCCGCAGAATCAGCGGCAGCAGCTTGGACGGCTGGTTCAGTTATATGAATCGGAACTGGGGCGTGAACGGCAGGCGAAAGTCCCCGTCCATTCCATCAAGTAATCCGCCTGCATGCAGACAGGTCGGTCGAACGGCGTCGGGAAACTGTTTTCCTGGCTCGGCACCGGCTCAGGCTTACTGCGGGGAGATCTTGATTACTTCCTTCATCGTCCGGATGTAGAGTGCGCCGGCACTGCAGCTGAAGGAACTCAGAGTCCACGTGCTGCCGGTTGTTCCAAGGTCATTGACAGCGACCAGAGCATCTCCGTTGAGTTCCTCCGCCTGAGCGTCCACGACGTAAACCGTTCCGGACATCACGGGGAAATACAGGTGTCGGCCCGCAAGAATTGGGCTGGCAGCTGACACGTGTCCCCAGCCGGTGCGTCGAGCACGCTTGTCGGGCGCAATGTCAATTCCTCGTGAGTTCAGGGTCTCGAGCGGGACTGCCTGCTTTGGGTTGCGGATCCACGTCGTTGGACGTCCGGGGAGAGCTGAAACCTGAACGGGAACTTCAAGGTACTCGACACGTCCATCTTCAATGTGAACCCGGCCAATCGCGATCCGGTCGTGCGCGAGGAAATAGTGCCATTTTCCGGCCAGAATATTTGTCTGATTGGTGTTAGGCTTCTTCTTTCCGACTGGGTAATCGACATGTTCCTGCTTCGTCCAGCCTTCACCCGTCATGGCATGGAGAGTCACGTCTTTGACAAGACTTCTTCTGTTCAGCTCCTCGCCGTCTGCCGGATTGAGTGTCACGTGATCCTGATTCTGAAATGCCACGACGCGATCTGACGTCCAGTGACATTGCCATGCAGGATCAAGCCCCTTTAACTCGGTGGACCAGAGCACCTTGCCTTCAGCTCCTGCGGCAAGACTGGTCAGACTCAGGCCGTAGGGCTTTTCCAGAGGGCCATGACCTCCCCCACGCCCGTGAACGATTCCGGGGGTACCGTCTTTTGTTCGGCCCATCACAGGAGCATTATGACAGACAGTCCCGGCGGAACCTGTCCAGAGAACCTCTCCCGTACGTTTGTCGAGACCATGCAGAACTGTCCAGACTGACCTTGGATCAATGTCTTCCGGAACCGGAGCATGGCGTTTGATTCGAGCACCAGCGTCCTTGTCCTTAACCTCAACCACGATCAACTGGTCCCCGAACAGGACGGGTTCTGCCTCTCGATTCGTATGGCGATTCCGGGGTGTGAAGTGACGCTCCCAGATGACCTTACCGTCGAAATCGCAACACACGATGCCACCGGATCGGTTGAAGAACCAGACGCCCTGGCCATCAGTGACAGGGGCAAACACTGTGGCGTCGCTGAAGATCCCTGCCGTGCCAACAGCCACGCGACCAGGGACGGACACCGTCCAGAGGATCTTTCCGGTGGTGGCGTCGAGACAGTACCCTTCAATGTCAGTACTCGTCTTCGTTTCA
>CAJWGB010000198.1 GCA_913031625.1 uncultured Planctomycetaceae bacterium
GCTGTGATCCTGCTCGAGTTCGGCGACGACGTGCCACTCCATGGAGCCGGACGCCGGGAGGGACAGCGGGGCCTGTACCAGAAAAGCGCCGGGTGCACCCAGCCACCTCCGTATAGCTAATCGCATATGTTGAGAGGCTATGATGTTCACAGCCTTCACGGGAGGGCATAACGTCCCTAATGCGTGGTCCATCAGTCAGAATAGGGAATCACCCCACCTCACCTTCGCCCTGATGGCCATTGTACCCCGGGAATTGCCTCATTGCGGTACCTGGAACCCATATTGTCGGTCTGAATTTACTTCTGGAGTGATAAATCGCTGGTGATCGGCAGACTGCAAAGGGAAGGGCTCGCTCGGAGGCACTGGAGCGGCTAGAGTCCTTCACTAGTGCTCGTATTCCCTCATCACTGCGTCCTGGTCAACGTCGTGAATTTCGCCCTTTTCCAGCTTTCAGACTGCCTGACGTTAGCGGATATGAATGTGGCGAGGGCGGGCATGCAGGCTGTCATTGCCCTTTGGGTATTTGCGCTGGGAGCCTGCATCGGCAGTTTTCTCAATGTGGTGATCTATCGGTTGCCGGCTCAGATGTCCCTTTCGAAGCCGCGTTCACGCTGTCCTCGCTGTGAAACAGAGTTGGCCATGCGGGACAATATTCCCATTCTGGGTTGGATCCTGCTCCGCGGTCGATGCCGTTATTGCGAACTACCAATCGCGCCACGTTACCCGATCATTGAAGCTACTACCGGGCTCATCTTCCTGGGCCTCATGTTCGGGGAGTTGCTTCGACGGGGGGCAAATATGCCTCACTGGGAGTACGACGGTCGAGAAGGCCGATTCTGGCTGGATGCCCTGCTATCCTGGAAGATTACGTCCCTCTACGTTTCGCATTGCACTCTGTTAGTGGTCGTGCTTTCGGTGGCCATGATTTCGTGGGACCGGCACCAGCCGGTAATGAGGCTGACAGTTTTCGGGGCAGCTGCAGCACTTGTGCTCGGAATTGCATTTCCGCATATCCGCTCGGTTCACTTTGTGACAGCGTCGGTGTTGCAGCAGTTCGCTGATGTGTTGCATCTTGATTCTGGAACCCAGATTGCTATCCGACTCACGGGCGCCGCTGACTGGATTGCAGGTATTGCTGCCGGGTTCATCGCCGGGCAACTCGTTCTTGTTCAGCTGGTGTCGGATGAGCAACGAAGAGTGTCTGGTCTGGGCGTTGCTGAGATCCTGCTGCTGATTGGCGCGTTCCTTGGCTGGCAGGCGATCCTGCTCTTTCTTGCCCTGTTGTTGCCATTGCTCCTGGTGTTAAACATCGTCTCGCGCGTGACGGGGCAGGAAGGGCATCGGCTCGCAGGCCCCGGCACGTTCTTTCTGCTGGTGGGATTCCTCCTCGCGTGGAAACAGTTCGACAGTCTCGCTGCGCAATATTGCGGAGAGCTGTTTCCTGGGTACCGTAGCCTGGGATGGCTGGCTGTTTTTACGTCCTTTACGTTAGTTGCGAGGTTTCTTACCCGGCAGCCGGATACCTTCCAGGCAGCGACGTCTGAGTCACCGGTTGAGCAGGAACTGCACGGCCAGTCGTCGGATTCCTGGACGCAGAAACGGTGACGGGTGGCCTGTCATCCTGAGTCCAGAAACGTATCTTGAACACCTTGAATTGACTTAGTTGCCCTTCTACACATATCAAATCATGGCAAAGAAACGCGGGAAGACAAAAGAAACTCCTCAGTTGTCGATTGAGGAATCAATGCGGGAACTTCAGCAGATTGTTCAGATTCTGGAAGAAGGAGAAGAACCCCTTGAGTCTTCTCTGAAGAAGTTTGAACGAGGGATGTCACTGTTAGGACAATGCCATGTTCAACTGGAGTCTGCCGCAGCGAGAATCGAGATTCTGACTGGCGTTGATTCCGACGGAAACCCCCGGACGGCCCCCTTCGACGGCACTGCGACTCATTCAGAGTCCGCTGGGGATGAAGAATCGATTACCGATTCAGGTGATTCCGAAGATCCGTCATTGTTTTAGTTCGGCAATCGGCTGTGTGGATTCATTGCCGATAGAATGCTGTGACCATTCCTTAACTCATTGGTGAACAGACCCTTGTCATCAGCAACTGATAATTCTTTACTTCACAATAGCCGCTTCATGAAGGCCGTGCGCCGCGAACCGGTTGATACTACTCCTGTGTGGATCATGCGGCAGGCGGGCCGCTACCTGCCGGAATACATGGCGGTTCGCAGTCAGACGACATTCATGGATCTGTGTAAGACTCCGGAACTTGCATGTGAAGTAACCGTCACTGCTCGTGAGGTCCTCGGGGTGGATGCAGCAATTCTGTTTGCGGATCTGCTGCCTATTCTGGAGCCAATGGGCATTGATCTCGAATACGTAAAGGGGGAAGGCCCTGTTATTCACAACCCATTGCAGGAACCCGGGGCAGTTGATCGCCTGACGGCTCTGGAGTCGGTGGATGTTCTCGATTATGTGTTTCAGGCGGTGAAACTGATTCGTGCTGAGTTACCGGCCGATATTCCGTTGCTTGGTTTTGCTGGCGCTCCCTTTACACTCGCCAGCTACTGCATCGAAGGCGGAGGTTCCAAAAGTTATGTCCGCACGAAATCACTCATGTACAACGATGCCGGAGCATGGAACGCGTTGATGGAGAAACTGGTAGATTCGGTCTCTATCTATCTGAAGCAGCAGATTGCCTCCGGATGTCAGGCCGTTCAGGTGTTTGACAGTTGGGCCGGCTGCCTCTCACCTGCGGATTACGAACGCTACGTACTGCCGCATACCAGGCGCCTGATTGCGTCCGTGATTGACGATGCTCCCGTGATCAACTTCCTGACGGGCAATCCTGCTCTGCTACCGTTGCAGAAGCAGGCCGGAGGGACAGTCATGGGAGTGGACTGGCGCATCGGGTTGAACGATGCATGGGAGATCTTTGGGCCGGAATTTGCCGTGCAGGGCAATATGGATCCGGTTTCGATCTACGCAGACCTGCCGATTCTGAAGGAGCGGGTAAAGGACGTTCTGGACCAGGCAGCCGGACGAACCGGCCACATTTTCAATCTGGGCCATGGTGTGATGCCGGACATGAGTCCTGATCACGTGAAGGCTGTTGTGGAGTACGTCCACGAGTTGGGAGCTGCGCGATAATGTCCGGTGCGCCGGAAACTGCCGCACACGTGATCGTCGTTGGTGCCGGAGTGTCCGGACTGGCTGCGGCGCACAGGCTCATTCGGAATGACCCGCACGTCCGAGTGACCGTGCTTGAGTCATCTGATCGAACCGGGGGAATGATTCATACCCACCGTGAGGCTGGGTTCCTCGCGGAATTTGGTCCGGATGCATTTATTACCAACAAGTCTGGTGGTGTTCAGCTTTGCGAAGAGCTTGATTTCGACTCCCAGTTGATTCCAACAGACAACACTCACCGTCGAACACTTGTTCTGAGGAAGGGGCGACCTCTGCCGGTTCCGGACGGATTCATGTTGATGGCTCCCGCAAAACCTCTGGCTATTCTGCGGACGCCGATTCTCTCTGTCCGTGGAAAGATTCGACTGCTTTGGGAGGCCTTCGTTAAGCGACGTTCCGATGGCGATGATGAAACTCTGTCTTCCTTCGTCACTCGACGATTTGGAAGTGAGACGCTCGATCGCCTTGTGCAGCCTCTGGTCGGGGGCATTTACACGTCAGACCCCGAGAAGCTGAGCCTGCGGGCCACTCTTCCACGCTTCCTTGATATGGAGGAGGAATATGGGAGCATCATTAGAGGGACTCTGGCTACGCAGAAGAGGCAGGCTAAGGCCACAGACGGAAGCGGGGCACGCTATGGACTGTTTGCTGCCCCTGTTGAAGGACTGGGGAGTCTCGTTGACAGATTGACGACTGTTTTGGACGAGTCCGGACGCGTTGAGGTGAAACTGCAGACGCCTGTCAGAGCGATTTCAGCGACGGGACATGGTGGGCGGAACGAGTGGCGAGTGAACACTGCAACGGAAGAGGACCTCTCTGCGTCAGCGGTCGTGTTGACCACACCCGCACATCGAGCGGCAGACATGTTGTTTGATGAGCCCTTCTGGCCCCTTGCTGAAAAACTGCGTCAGATCGAATATGCATCCAGTGCGCTGGTTGTGTCTGCTCACAAACTGGAGGACTTTAGCCATCCGCTGGATGCCTTTGGGCTTGTCGTTCCACACGCAGAGAATCGCAAAGTGCTGGCTGTGTCCTTCACCAGTCGAAAGTTCCCTGGGCGAGCCCCGGAGGGGCATGTGCTGCTGAGAACATTTGTCGGGGGAGCGATGCAGCCTGAGTTGCTCGAAGGATCCGACTCCCAGATCAATGAGATGGTCCACGAAGAGCTTCGGGCGATTCTCGGGATGCGCAATACACCGATCTTTAGTCATGTGGCTCGGTATAACAACGCGATGCCTCAGTACCACATCGGCCATCTGAGCGTTGTTGAAGAGATCGAGCGAGAAACAGGAGAGCACGACGGGTTGTTTCTTGCCGGGAATGCATATCGGGGCGTAGGCATCCCGGACAGTATTGCCAGCGGCCGTAGCGTCGCGGATCAATGCACAGATTACCTATCCGGCAGGTCGTGAGTCCTGTCGTTTGAAGTGGGTTCCGACAAACGACGGGGCAGCCAGAGACCCGGAATCACTGCTGCTGCTGCTGCGCAGGAACGGAGATGCCTCGCCGGGGTTGCCGCAGTTCAGAGAGCGTCTCATGGATTGCCCACGCTTTGCCTCGAGTCACAATATGCAGCTGACCAGCAGCATCTACGCTGAGTGGCGGACTGAGACACCGTCAATTGAGCAGGCATGCGTTGGTATTGCTGCGGCTGGGAGGGTCCCCGTGGACGAGACCTGGGAGGTCTGCATTTGATTTTCCCGAACGGTTTGAAATTCCCGGCGTTGTCAGTCATTCTTTGAAGACATCATTCTTAGGCAACAATACGGGACTACCGATGAACAGATTCCTTCTTCTCACTACTTTTATGTTTTCTGCCAGCGTTTCAGCTGACGATGGGTGGGTATCACTTTTTGACGGCAAGACGCTGAAAGGGTGGAAGCCGGCAGCTCACGGCAAGGCTGAGTATGTCGTGAAGGATGGCACCATCTACGGCAAGACTGTTGAAGGTAGCCCGAACAGCTTTCTTGCGACGGAAAAGGAATTCGCCAACTTCGAACTGGAATTCGAAGTGAAGGTGCATGACAAGCTGAACTCGGGTTGCCAGATACGTTCACGCGGCAAGACAAAATCTGATGTTGGGCGTGAAGCAAAGAAGAACGGTAAACCGGCACGCAACAACAATATTGGTCGGTTTCACGGCCCTCAGGTTGAGATCGAAGCCAGTCCCGGGCAGTCCGCATACATTTACGGGGAAGCCACCGGACTTGGATGGCTGTCCGCAGCACCAAAAGACAAAGGCCATTCGCACAATCACATGCAGAACGGCGAATGGAACAGATTCCGGATCGTGGCGAATGGACCTCGCATTCAGACATGGATTAACGGGAAGATGGTTGAAGACCTGAATCATCCCGGGATCTATGAGACTCATAAGAAGGGAAAAATCGGACTGCAGGTACATGGTATCAAAGCCGGCACCGGTCCCTTCGATGTTGCATGGCGCAACATTCGCATCAAGGAACTGAAGTAGTCCGCCATGGTGAGCATTGAGGCGGCCCCGATCAGGGTGGCCTCAATGCACGGTCAGCGAAACTCACGAGTCTGCGACAGAATTATGAGTACAACGCACGCACTGACGGCGACACCGATCGCTGGCGCACTGGGGGCTGAAATCAGCGGGGTGAGTATTGCTGATGAACATGATGCAGAGACGATTGCATGGATTCGCCAGGCGCTGCTCGACTATCAGGTCATCTTCTTTCGTGATCAGAAGCTGACTCCCGACCAGCAGATTCGGTTCTCGCGACGATTTGGCGAGTTGGAAGAACACGACTTTGTGAAGGGACTTCCTGAACACCCCCAGATCATTCGCGTTGTTCGTGAGGCGGACGAAGAGACTCTGAACTTTGGAGGGGCATGGCACACGGACGTGACTCATCAGGAATGTCCCGCGCTGGGGTCAGTGCTTTACGGACTGGATGTGCCGCGGGTTGGCGGAGACACCCTGTTTGCCAACCAGTATCTGGCGTGGGACCGACTATCTACTGGTATGCAGAGGATGCTTGATGGGATGACGGCCGTTCATACGGCTCGTGGACCATTTGGACCGCAGGGCCGATCAGCCAGCAACTGGAAGAATATGCAGGTGGAACCCAGTGAGAAGGCGCTGGAAGAGGTGACTCACCCGGTCGTTCGCGTGCATCCGGAGACCGGCCGTAAGGCACTCTTCGTCAATCGCACATTTACGGTTCGATTTACGGACATGACGGAACAGGAGAGTGCTCCACTGCTGGAGTACCTGTTCAATCATGCCTGTCGTGAGCAATTCACCTGCCGTTTTCGCTGGACTCCCGGAGCAGTTGCCTTCTGGGATAATCGCTGCGTGCTGCATTACGCACTGAACGACTACACGGGGCATCGACGCGAAATGCTTCGCGTTGCGATCTCAGGTGACCGGCCTCGTTAATCACTTCCGGTGCTGGCGGGAAGAGGTTCGTGGAGAGCCCGCGGCAAACGAATCAAAACCAGTCCCCTCGGTAATCCGCCCTTCCAGCTATCTCTTCGCAACTGATCCAGAGCTAACTTCACTGAGTCAAAGCCGCATCCGCAGTCCGTCGCGTAGGTTTTTGCAGGACCTCGATGAGGCGTTCTTTTTGACTCCGGAGCAACCACTTGAGGCACGAGAAGCCTGTTTCGATTAGACGCAGGCGCGGGTTGCACTGAGGCAGAGGTAAAACCACGGCTCTGTGTCCTGGAATGGCTGCTCGGACGAGGCACCGAATGATGGCCGAGGAGTGCAATCCGGCCGAGTCCGGCTGCAGATTCAATCAGACAGAGGCCGCGTCGGCCTCCATGGTTGGCTCAACGATCCCCATGGCGTCAAAGATGTCTCCCACGCCGGGTTTGAAGACGTCGCCCACCAGAATGTCGACCATGTTTGATTTGTATTGGGGGTTTGCCTTCAGGAACATTCCGAAACTGAAGTCTTCTGCATAGAACGCATAGACCAGCTTCTTGAAGTTTTCGATGCCCTGCTTATACAGCGGCTGCCACTGGCCCAGCCTTGCTGCTGAAACATCGCCTCGCTGCAGTGCATCATGGATGGCGTCCGCGGCGAATTCTCCGCCCTTCAGACCCAGGTAGACACCACTTGAATAGACCGGATCGATGAATCCGAACGCGTCGCCCACCAGCATCCAGCCGTCTCCGGCTCCCTGCCGCGAGTAGTAAGAGAAGTCCTTGGTGCTGAAGAAATCAGTGCAGCGCTCGGCCTTCATCAGTCGTTTCTGCATCGCCGGGCAGCGATCCAGTTCGCGATGATACACTGCCTCGGCGTCTCCGTGTTCTCTTCCGAACATATAATTCATGCTGCCGGTGCAGCCGACGCTGACGACGTCATCCTGCAGGGGGATGTACCAGAACCATGACTTTTTGCCCGGGGTCTGCATGATCAGCGTGGCGCCCTCATCTTTGCCTGAATCTCGGTGAGCGCCCCTCCAGTAGGTCCAGATCGTGCCTTTTTTCAGGAGGGGGTCGGCTTCACGCTGGCCCCAGCGACTGGCAATGAAAGCACTCTGCCCCGTTGCATCCACAACGATGCTGCACTTAATCTCTCGCTCGGTCCGTCCGCCATCTTCATTGAGCAGGCGACATTTAACACCCTTGGCGGTGTCATTTTCGAAGACGACATCCGTGACATGGGCTGAGGTGTGAATTACGGCCCCGAGTTCGGCGGCTCGCTCAAGAAGCATCTGGTCGAACTCGCCTCGCTCGACCTGCCATGTGACACTGCTTTCATGAGGGTTATAGCGGTCGAAATAGAACGGAGCCGACTCCTTCACTCCTTCGCTGACGAACTGAACACTGAATTTTCGTGGGAACGCAGACTCTTTGAGTCTGTCAATCAGGCCGAGTCGCTTGAGAGGCCAGTATGTCTCCGGTATCAGCGACTCGCCGACATGAAAGCGAGGCAGGGCGGCTCTTTCGAGCAGGAGGACAGTATGACCGTGCTCAGCAACCAGTGCGGCAGTGGATGCTCCGGCGGGTCCTCCTCCAACGACGATTACGTCATACATCGCCTCCAGCTCCGGGAGGTAATTCGTGGTGGATGCAGGATTTGGCTCTATCATTCGAGACGTCCGACTGAAATCGCGGGAGAATGCGGTGTAACCGAAATTGGAGCGGGCGATTAACGCCCCTGATACTGAATTTCGGAAAGAGGAGCAGAAATTTCCAGCAAATCGACTGCCGGGAACCCATTGCAGAAGATTGTAGCCATGCGGCCGAATGTTTCCGCTTCTTTTTTCATCTGCAGGTACCGTGCGAGTCCGTTTCCTGCTCGGAACTTAACGATGGCACCCAGATCAATATGTCGTAGCACGTTGTGTTGTATCAATACCCGCCCGAGGGGAATGGATTCGGACTCAATCAGCTCTCTGACGGAATCGGTGACGAAACTGAAGTTAAACCGCACAATGCCAAACTGCACGGTCGTCTCTGTCCCGTGTCGATTCAGCAGGATCTTGCGACAGTAGAGATCCTCCTCGTATTTTGAATCCACGACCTTTACATCCACGGAACAGTCGTGATAACGCTCCATCGTCACTGTCATGTGGTGTTCGTGAACCAGCATGCGGTGATAAGGTTCCGGCGTAGCTTCTCGAGGGATATGTTCCGCGGAAAGGTAGAGGGGACCGTCGTCCTCGGGAAAGAGAGCACATAGCTCTTCGAGTTCTTTGATGGGATTCACAGGGCACCTTCGTGTTCGAATCTCTGCACCGATCCTGAGCGCAGCAGTCACGCACAGATCGTAGCGAACGTTTAGGTGTAACGCACGGCGCGATGCTCTTCTTCGAAGTACTCCGGCAGCAGGCTGTCAACCTGCAGCAGGCCTTTTCGTGTCAGGCGAATCTGATCCCCTTCCAGCTTAAGGTACCCGGCTTTTTCCTGATTGCTCAGTGCTGTTTCAAAGAGCAGCAGAATGTCGACGCCAAATTTTGCTCGGAAATCAGCTGCGTTGATCTGCCCCTCCTTCATCTGGAGTACGACTTCCCTGATGAGCAACTGATGGTCTGTTGGCTTCAGAGCCCGGTTAATTGGCAGCTCACCAGAGTTGACTGTCCCGATGTAGTCTTCAATGCGATCGAGATTCTGGTAATGGACACCCTGGAAATGGCCGAATGAAGAAACCCCCGTGGCAAGCAGGTCACAGCCTCGCCATACGTTGTCACGGTAGACGAAGTGGTCGGTTTCCGGATTTCGAATCATCTCGTTACCACTGGAGATGTGGTATCCGGCCTCCAATAGCTGGTCCATCGCCTCACTCACCCAACGCCGCTTTGTGGGCCAGTCTGCAACGGGTGACTGGATTCCTTCTTCTTTCATTTCCTTCGAGTAAACCGTATTGAACGGTAGCTCCATCTGGTAGATCGTAATGTTGTCCGGTTCGAGCTCGATTGCCTTGTCGACACACTCCTGCCAGTTTTCATTTGTCTCGCCGACCATGCCTGCGATCAGGTCGATGTTAACCTGAGGGAACCCGACATCCTGGATCCAGTCGTAAGCGCGGAGCACCTCGGGCGAAAGGTGAGCTCTACCGTTCTCTTCAAGAATCGCGTCATTGAAGTTCTCCACGCCAAGGGAGATTCGGGTGATACCGATGTCCTTCAACGTCTGGAGTTTATCGAGACTCAGTGTTCCCGGTTCGCACTCGAATGTGACTTCCTTCGCATTCTCCCAGGTCACATGTTCGCTCATTCGTTCGCGAAGTGACCGGAGCTGGCGTGATCCAAGGTAAGAAGGAGTTCCGCCGCCGAAATAAACGAACTCCAACTCGCGACCCGCGACTCCGGGACGATGGCTGATCAATTCGATTTCTTTGATGAGTGATTGGACGTACTCTTCGATCGCCCTGGCGTTCTGGTTCGTATAGACGCGGAAGTAGCAGAATTTGCAACGTTTGCGGCAGAAGGGGATGTGAATGTAGAGCCCCAGCGTGTCCTGACGGGTTTCGTCGGCAGTGCGGTCAAAGGCTTCAATGGCCTGCGGAACATTGTCGGAGTTCCAGAGGGAAAACGGCGGGTAGTTGGAGATGAAGTAACTGCCAACTTCCGTCGTGTTCGTAACGTCGAGTGTGGTCATTTAGGAGTTCTCTTATTCAAAGCACATCAGCTTGCCGTTAAAGTCATCCTGACCAACAACAAGACATTCCTCACCGATGGCGACCCCGCAATTCACAGGTTTGCCGCTGTTATATTTCCAGACCTCTTTGCCGTCGCCGATATTGACGCCATAAATGTTTCCATCACCGGAGCCAAAGAAGGCGCGGTGATCGACGAGGGCAGCACTGCTTACCACTCGCGCCTTCGTAGGGAATACCCAGCGGGCCTTACCCGTCTTTCGGTCAATCCCATGAAGGTTCTTATCCTGATTCCCGATGATTACGAGATCTGCGGTGACAGCCGCTGACGCATGGTATGGCATTTCTCGTTTTGCTCGATACTGCCAGACGATCTCGCCGGACTTCCAGTTAACGGCGGCAAAGTCTCCCGCGTGACTACCGACGTAGAGCATGTCTTCATAGATTGCGGGAGAAGCGACAAGATGGGATTCCATGGGGACGTTTCTCACTTCTTTGCCGTCATCATCAAGGTCGATGATGCGGAGTTGAGCGTCACACCCGGAAAGGAATGTGAAGTGCTCAGCCACGCCCGGCGAACAGTTGATCATGTCATCCGTTGGGAAACTCCATTGTTCCTTGCCTGCTTCATCCAGGCAGTACAGCGTGTTGTCATGCGACGCCAGCAACAAATTGTTCTTGTAAACTGCGACGCCTCCCGCGATCTCTGCTCCAGTCGAGAACTTCCACAGTCGTTTACCGTTGGTGCGATCAATCGCGTGCATCAGTCCATCTTCGTCTCCAACGTAAACTGCTTTGTCAGTTACGAGTGGTGCGGCTTTAAAGCCCGGCGCGAAGGTCTTCGGATTCGGGTCGTCGATGGACCGATATTTCCAGATTTCTTTGCCTGTCGCTTTGTCGAAGCAATGCAGATAACCCTGCAGTGCCGGAGCGTAGACGTGGTTTCCAACGATTGCGCTTGTGGCGACCCAGCCATCCTTCGATTTGACTTCCCACTTCAACCTGGGATTTGCCGCAAGTTTGCAGCCGGCGATGCCCTGTTGCTCGGGGCCGTTTCTGAAAGAGGTCCAGCTTGTTTTCGTCGGTTTGGAATGGGCTGTGTTTCCGTCAGCAACTACAGTGTTGCCAAGAGTCAGTGCCAGAGCGCCTGCGGAGAGTGCCTTGAGTCCGTCTCGGCGGGACAGCTGATTGTTCATAGCAGATTCCGTGAAGGGCAGGAGTGTTTCAGGCCCAGTCCAGATCGAGTCGTAAACCGAGCAACTCAGGTCGGCTGTTAGTCGACCTCTGGTGATCAGGAGGCCAGTGGGGACATTCTATTCAATCAGGCGTTGAAAATAACGGACGATCTCGATTATCTGTCATCGATTTGTCGCCATTTGTGCCCTGGTGGGAACTGTGCGACTCAGGAATGCCATCGTCCCCGGGCTCGGCGGGGTTCCAGACGGTGTCAATTCCGGTCGACCGAGAATGGCTGACATCTGCTTCACAGGGAATGCTATACTGCCGTCATTGTTTGTGTGTCAGCAGGTGTGATTGTGACTGAGAAATCACAGGGTATTAAGTCGGCTCCCGTAGTCTGGGGACTGATCTTTGGCGGCACTTTTGTCGTCGGAGGGCTGGTTGCTCTGATGATGAAATACGGCGACCCGCAAGGTATCCCAGACCACGATCAAACACCGACGGCTGATTTGCCGGGGCCGCTCGAGCGGCCCGGCGAAGACTATATTGCCTCTTCCGCCTGCAGGGAGTGCCACCAAAATGAACATGCGTCATGGCACCGTTCGTACCACCGACAGATGACTCAACGCGCGTCGCCCGAGTCGGTAAAGGCGCCGTTTGATGGTGAAGTGGTGACGTCCGGCAATCGTTCTTATCGCATGTTTCGCGAAGGAGAACGATTCTTTGTCGAAGGAGTTGATGTCGACTGGGAGTTCAGCAACTACGAATATGTGCCGGACATTAACGCTGTCGACGATCCGCCGATTGCAAAACAGGAAATAGTGATGACAACCGGGAGTCATCATATGCAGCAGTACTGGATCGAGAGCAGCAAGGGCCGAGAACTGAATAATCTTCCGGTTGTTTATCACATCGCAGAAGACAAATGGATGCCGCGTGAGAGTTCCTTTATGGAACCCCCTGAAGGAGCCCGACACTTTAAGGTCTGGAATG
>CAJWGB010000199.1 GCA_913031625.1 uncultured Planctomycetaceae bacterium
TGATGACGTGTTTCCTCATGGGGACCGATTCCGATACGACATGACCTGGTTTGGGCTTGAACCGGGCGAACATAATCTCGTGGATTATCTCGAGCGTAAGGACGGGAGTGCCACGGACGAGATCCCTGCCATCACTGTTCGCGTGAATTCCGTTCTGCCACCTGATCGGCTCAAGCCGAATGAGGCCTCGGAGGGGTTTTTGGCGAGTGTGGGCGGTTATCAGACGGCATTGATTATTGCAGGTCTCGTCTGGCTTGCCGGACTGATTGTGATTCTTAACCTGGGACGCGGCAAAGATGCTTCTCTGGCCGTTGACACCGCTGAGGTGCAGCTGTCTGAGGTTGATCGCATCCAGCAGCTCCTGTTGACAGCCATTGAATCGGGCGAGCTGTCGGCAGAGGACAAGGCCGAGCTCGACACGGGTATCTTCAACTTCTGGCGGAAGCAGAGGTCACTGGAATCTGAGTCAATGGAGTCTGTGATCGCGGTACTCAGGGAAGACGAAGAAGCCGGCCCGCTGCTTCAGGGGATCGAACGCTGGTTCTACAGCACGCGCCCGCCCGGTGCAGAGGAGATTCGCGATCTGCTTGAGCCGATGAGGCAGTCTCTTGAGCAGCCAGGTACGCTGGATAGCGTCGAGAGCGAGTCACAGGCCGAGGATACAGGTTCGCCTGCTGAAACTCCGGAGGCTGTCTCGGCTGAGGAGGCTTCATGAACGACGAAGTCGAAACAACGATCGCAGAGTCCGGCGGCGGATTCTCACTGAGTTTTGCGGCCCCATTTCCGGTACTCGCGGGATGCCTGATTCTTATGGCCCTCATGATCGTGTGGGTCTGGCGTCGACGGGCACGCCGCATTGCGGTGCCGTATGACGGAAGCGGGGCCAGGAGTGGCAAAGGCTGGTGGGCGCTGCTCACGAGTGTTGAGACTCTCGTGCCACTGCTCGCCGGGATCGGGATGATCATTCTTTGTAATCCTCTGACCGAGGGCAGTCCGATCCGCAAACGAACAATGTCCAACATTCAGTTTTGTGTGGATACGTCGGGGAGCATGACCGCGTCATTTGGCGAAGGGAATCGATACGACGCGTCCATGGCAGCAATCAATGAGTTCCTCGACTATCGCGAGGGGGATGCGTTTGGCCTTACGTTTTTTGCATCGTCAGTCGTTCACTGGTGTCCGTTGACGATAGACAGCAGTGCGTTTCGATGTGCGATTCCATTCATGAAACCCAACCAGCAGCGAGCCATTGGCGGAGGGACACGAATTGGGATGGCACTGCAGTCGTGTCGTGAGGTGCTGAAGTCTCGTGAAGCGGGCGACCGGATGATCATTCTTGTTTCTGATGGTTATAGCGCGGATCTCAGCGGCGGCCGTGCAGAACAGATCGTGAAGGAGTTGCTGGCGGATGACATTATGGTCTATGGCATTCATATCGGCGGTGGCGAAGTCCCCGGTGACATTCTGACGCTGACGGGAGGCACGGGCGGCGAGGCGTTTCAGCCAGGTGATACAGCGGCGCTGGACGGAGTGTTTCAGAAGATCGATAACATGCAGCCGGCGAAGATTGAGACGGTTGAGTCCGATCGGATCGACAATTTTGTTCCATGGAGTCTGGCGGCGCTGAGCGTGTTGGGCGTCTGGACACTGTCTCTCTTTGGCGTGAGGTATTCGCCATGGTAGAAGGTGTATCCTCCGAGCAGATGTTGCCGGCTCTTGGCACTGGCATTCTCTTCGCAGTTCTGATCGGTGTCGCGGAGTGGATCCATGTGCTGCGTGTCCGCAGAATTGGCCGGCTGGCATTTGGTCCTTCTCAAAAACCAGCGTCCTGGGCGCGAGCAGTTCCCCTTGTTCGCTCAGTTGCCGGAGGCATGCTGGCCGGCGGGCTCGTGCTGTTAATGATGCTCAAGCCGATGTCGCATCGGAAGGATGGCATCGAGGTCACCTTTGACAAGTTGAAACATGTCGTACTCGTTCTTGACGTGTCTCCCAGTATGAGACTTCAGGATGCCGGGCCTGAGAAGGAAATGAGTCGACTGCGGCGAGCGCGGGAAGTGATGGAGTCCTACTTCCAGCGAGTGCCGATGAATGAGTTTCGCATAACGGTGATCGCGGTTTACACAGATGCGTTTCCTGTCGTGGAAGATACAAAGGACGCGGCCGTGGTTCGCAATATCCTCAATGATCTGCCCATGCATTTTGCCTTTGTGCCGGGCGAGACAGATCTGTTTTCCGGGATCAAAAAGGCGGCCGAGGTGGCAAAGGGGTGGCGTCCGAGAAGTACGACGGTGATTCTGGTTGCCGATGGCGACACTGTTCCGTCAACCGGGATGCCTCGCATGCCGGCGTCTGTTGCGGACGTGCTGGTCGTTGGTGTCGGCGATCCCAACAAGGGGACATTCATCAATGGGCATAACTCACGCCAGGACGTGTCTGCGCTGAGGCAGATTTCCGCTCGGCTCAAAGGAACCTACCACAATGGAAATGAGAAACACCTCAGCAGTGCCCTGATCGAACGACTGACAAAAGGGATGGAAGCCGAGTCGAAATTCACGCTGACTGCCCGTGAGGTTGCTTTGATCCTGATTGCAGTCAGCCTGTTTATTTTGACGATCATTCCAGCAGGACTGCATTATCTGGGCACTCAGTGGCAGCCAGGTGTCAGAAAAATGCAACAAAACGCTCAGAATCCGGCCACTTCCGGAAACAGCGTCGAAGAAGTGGCTGTCAACGTGTAGACTTCCGGCGTGGGTGACTGCACTCGCTTTTTGAACTACCTTCTTCAAGTCTGCCTGCCTCATCAGCAAAGGAATTCAGATGCGTCGCGTATTGTTGGTCGCCTGGATAACGCTGCTTCCTCTGGGAGGGCTTTATCACCTGGTGGCTGGTTCAGAACATCAGGAAATGGATCAGCTCGGTCGTGAACTGGCCGAGGCCCGGGAACTCGTTCAGCAGGAACAGTGGGGCGATGCTCTGCCGCATTTCGAAACGGCTTTGGGAGGCCTGCCCAAAGAGATGCTGAGTCAGTCGCGGCAGATTCGTCTGGAGATGGCTCAGGCGAAGATGAACGCTTCGCGGCTTCCGGAAGCTCACGGTGACCTCAAAGGGCTGCTCGATGAGATTCTGATGGAGCGAACGGAGCCCAGCAAAGAACCAAAGCCCGATACACATCGACTCGAACGGTCAGTTCGTGAGTCTCTGGCGAACTCTCAGTTTTATATGACATGGCTGATGCGACTTGAAGGACTGCCTCACTCTGAGTGGGAGCCTGAGATCGAGTCCGCTCGTCAGAATTACCGAATGCTGGCCGAAGCCGCGAAGAAGTCCGGCCGAAGCAGTGATGCCAAACGCCAGCAGGAAAACCTCGAAGCTACAATTCGGCTTGCTCGACTTGACCTGACTGACCTGCAGGGGCTGCCCCTGCCCAACCAGTGACAAGGTTGTGGAACCGGGCGCGGTCGCGCTCGACGAGGAAACGGTAAAGGTAAGGGACAGAAGCAGGGCCCCAAGGATGCTCGCGGTGCAACTGCAGGGCCACCTGCTGACGGCAATGGTTCCTAAGCAGACAATCAGAGGCAGGCGGAATCGTCTGCCTCTGATTGTTTGTGACAACGTCGACAGGATGTCGGCCATTATTTACTCCGAAACGGACGTCGGAATCCCCATCTGAATCACGGCCCGGCTGGCCGAAGAATCTCGCTGGATTCCAGATATGAAATCGATTTGCGCATTCGCTTCCCTTTTACTGTTGTCAGTTAGCGCGCCGGCACCGGCTCAGGTTGCCACCCGCGCCGTTCCACTCCCAAAACTTGGGGTGCCATTTTCACAGCCTCCCGTAGTCACGGTTGAGGAGGTTCTGAAGAACGGTGAAGCAGCGTACAGCAAGGCCGTTCAGTCTGGAACTCCGGCTGCCTCAGCGTCGTCTTCCTCCGGGTCCGCAAAGCAGCGTGCGGCCGCTCTTCAGAAACTGACGTTTGATCGACGTCCGTCTGCAATTCTGAAAGCCTGGTCAACTCCTTTGAAACGCCCCGATAAGAAGGAAGAACCCCAAAAGAACACAGAGCCAAAGAAGGAACTGACTGAGGAAGAGAAGAAGGCTCTGGTCGAGGCTGAAAAGCAAAAGAAGAAACAGGAGAAGATTCAGGCAGAGCTTGATGAACTCAAGTTTCAGGTCCTGCATTTCAAACGCAACGTGACACTGGCAGATTGGGAGAAGGTTGAGGGTTTCATCAATTCACTGAGAGATGATGAACCTAAACTTGTCTACAACCAACTGGTTCAATCACTGGTGACCGGCCCCCCCGGACAGCTAAAGACACGCAACGGAATCATCATTGGCGAACGAAACACGATTCGCGCCAGTGATGTTATCGCTCTTGCCGAAATCTGCCCCGAAAAGAAGCTGGCTGATCAGACAGTAATGCTGCTGGGAAAACTTGTGAATCTCTGCCAGGTTGAAGGGCAGGCGGAATACATCTGGCTCGAGGCTCTTACAGAGCACGTGAAAGAAGTTCCCGAGGGGCAGAAGATCAATCGGCGAACAGCGGCGAGAATCCTGATCGCTGCCAATCGAATTGAAGAAGCGCGAGATTTCCTGCCTCCGGTCGACGAGGCAATCAAAGAACAGGACGTCGAAGCACTTCTGGTGCAGATGAATCTGTATCTGCGCCTGTTCCGAAAGGAACGGGAAGCGGCGATGCTGGAAGAATCCTGGAAGGCTGCACAGGCGCTGCTGGGACTTAAAGACCTTGAAGAGAGCCAGCGGGCCCAGTCACTCAGGCACTGCGTTTCGCTCGTGCCAATGCTGCGGGATGAACTGGGCGAAGCATGGTTGCAGGAAAGCTTTACCAGTGCTCCTGAACGGGGAATGGAAATCCTGTCTGCAATCGGCACGGCCACCGCTCAATCAATGCGAACTCAGATGCGTAATCCGTCGGAACGGTCTTCAATTCTTAAGCTGCAGCTGACTGCTGTCACATCGTTGCTGAAGAATGCTCCGGAAAATGCCAGGCAGTGGCAGCAGACGATGCATCTGATGGCAACCAACTGGCTTCGAGAAGCAACGTATTCAGGTAAGTACGATGGGACCTCCAGTCGCGGTGCCTACATGCAGCGTGACATGTACGGCAACTATTTCTGGACGAACAGCTCTTCCAGTTCTCGGTCAGCGCCGAATGGAATGCCTAGCCCAATTCCCTCTGGTGAGGTGCTTGATACGCGTCCTGGACCTGAATGGCTTGAATTCCTCGACGATGGTTATCGTTCACGGTTTGCGATCGAAACCGCTCGCCTGCATCTTCGTGTGAAGGAAGAGGAAGAGGCGTTTCCGTACATTGAGCAACTGGCAGAAACGCACAAAGACGATGCCCGTGATCTTGTGCAGGAGTTCATCGATGTCTGGGCTGAGAATCACGACCCGAACACGCAGTCACGTCGCACGAGCATTTATATGTTCAGCTATGGTTTTTCTCGCCGAGCGAGCGGCATCCCGCTGACCCGCAGTCGGCAGGAACGAAACCTTGCTGAACTGGCCACATGGGCCGATCGAATCCGTAAGTTGCCGATCGAAGACATTGATGAACGCTGGATCTCAGCAGCATTCATTCGAGTGCACAGTTCAGCCGAGGTCTATCGCCTTGATGACATGGAGAAGGTGTTTGGGGATATCGGCTCGATGGACCCGAAGACACTGGCTGCCATGCTGCAGACGATGCGCAGCAATCTTGCTGGAATCTGGCGGAAGCCGGAAGTGCAGCAACAGGCCAAGACAAATCGCAAAAAGAAAGACATAGAGGCGGAAGTTGTCAAAGGCTACGCGTCTGCTCAGATGCTTTGTGCCAACGGGTTAAAAGACAATCCCGATTCGTGGCGTCTGCACCTCGTTCAGGCTGCCCTGAAGCACGATGAAAACGACTATCAGGCATCGCTGGCAGCGACGTCAGGCTATGCAAACTCTCGCAAGGGCGCTCTGACCGATTTTCGCAACGCGGTCGAGTCCTACGTGAAGACGATTCCGGACCTGAAAGAAACTGAATACAGCGTTGATACGTTCCAGTTCTGGTTCAACGCTGCATTGGGCGCTCCGGACCTCGATCAGATCACGCAGGACAAACAGCCTGTCCTGTCTGAGATTCCGCTGATCAAGCAGCAACTCGATGCACTGCCGCAGCCCGCCCGCGAGAAACACCTGTCGATGTTTGCGAACAACATCTTTACTCGTATGAGCCGTGTGAATCCGGCGGTCAAATTCCGTTACGTCCGAGAGGGGCTGAATATTGTTGGCGAACATGAGACCGCAAAAGAGGCTGTCAAAGTCTTTCAATATTACAACGACCTCGTGACGGAAATCGAGCTCGAAACGGCGCTCGACGGCAACTCAAAGGTCGGTCACGATCAGCCGTTCGGTATTTTTGTCAACCTGCACCATACGAAAGCCATTGAGCGTGAATCCGGTGGCTTCGCGAAGTACCTCCAGAATCAGAACAACGGTTCAGGCTACTACTACAACTATGGACGCCCCACAGAGAACTACCGGGACAAGTTTGAGGAATCTGCCAGAGATGCCCTTGATGAACATTTTGAGGTTCTTTCAGTGACGTTTCAGCCGGAGTCGATTCAGTCACGTCCGGCTGAGAAACAGGGCTGGCGCCGAACTTCCTACGCGTACATTCTCCTGCAGGCGCGCGGTCCGGAAATTGATCGGATTCCACCGCTGAAAATGGACCTGGACTTCATGGATACAACGGGTTATGCCGTTCTCCCCGTCGCGTCGCAGCCGATTCAGGTCGACTGTACAACCAGGTCTCCTGCACTTCGCCCGATCGACGACATCTCCATCATACAGACACTGGACGAACGGCAGTCTGCAGAAGGAAAGCTCATCCTTGAGGTCAAAGCAACAGGGCATGGCCTGATTCCTGATCTGCCGGACCTTGTTGACCTGAAGTTTGCAGACTTCGAGGTTGCTGAAACGGAAGATAATGGTCTTTCAGTTTCCCGATTTGACCCGGAAGTTTCAGAACCCAAAATCGTCTCGGATCGACTGTGGACGCTGACCCTGCAAGACAGCGCAGACTCAGCAGCTGTTGCGGAACGGACGTTCGAATTTGCAGAACCGGCTGTAGAGGTCAAGGAACAGTTGTGGCAGGTCTACGATGACGCGGATCTTGTTGAGGTCGACAAGGCAGTTGTGCTGAAGGAAAGCTATGAGGAATCCAGCTACTCCGGCATTTACGGATTGATCGCCGTGACAGTGATTTTGTCCGGTGGAGCGATTGCCTGGCTGATGATCAGAAAACCGGATGCGTCAGGAGCACAGGTCGTCGGAGTAGAGCTGCCGGATGACCTTACTCCGTTCAATGTACTCAATCTGCTTCGCCAGATTGAAAGCAACAATGGCTTTTCAGCCGAAGAGAAGTCGGAACTGGCGGGCTCAATTGCGGCGATTGAACGATTCTACTTCGCAACTGAGTCTGAAGAGCCTGCACCGGACCTGAAGGCTGTTGCTTCCACTTGGGTCAAGGCAGCAGGAGGCATTCCGGCTGTGGCAGCTTCCTGAACGAGCGTCACGCTGAGTGTCACAGGTCACTGCATCACGAGAGGACGGGATACACCGTGAAACGCCATTGGTCTTTTGTTGCTGCTGCGTTGATGTTGAGTGCTGTGGGTTTGTCCGCCGGGGAACAGATTCAATGGCATGGCTACGACAGGGCCATTGAGTTGAAGAATGACTCAATCCGCGTTGTGCTCTGCCCTCAGGTGGGTGGTCGTGTTCTGGAGTATTCGATCAACGGAAAGAATGCTCTCTATGTTTCAGAGCAGGAGCGTGAATGGACACCGGGGAAGCGTGCTCCGTCATCTGCCGGCCGCTTCGATATTGGTCCGGAGCTTGTGATTCCACGCAGAAATTCCCTTTGGAACGGCGAATGGACAGCAGAGATCACCGGAGCCCGAAGCGCCGTGCTGACCAGTCCTGTGGATTCCGCTACCGGAGTCCAGTTGACTCGTCACTTCGTGCTGGATGACGAGTCGTCTCGCCTCGTCTGTCGGCAGACGATCAGGAACACTTCAGGGAAAGTCCAGGAGTGGTGTCACTGGAGCCGGACATTTGCCGTGGGCAAGGGTGTGTGTGTGATTCCGCTGACTGATGAAAAGGCAGGGCCGATGAGTCGGTTTCCCCATAAGTACGTCATGTATGAGGAAGGCAGCCTGATCAACTTTCGCCCGGAGGATCCGGCGATCCGTATGGCGGACAACGCATTGCACATCTATCCGACCCCCAGAAAGCCAAAACTTGGATTCGACAGCTACGCTGGAGTGATCGCATATTACTCCCCCAATGATCTTCTGTTTGTGAAGCGATTTCGAACGTTTCCGAATCGTGTTTACAACGAAGCCGCCGGGCTCACCATTTCCGTCTGGTATCCGGATCGGGAGATGGTTGAGCTGGAACCGATCGGGCCGCGACAGCGGCTTGAGTCTGGTGAGGCGGCTGCATTCACTGAAGAGTGGTGGCTTACTGAAGAAGAGTTTCCGGGACTGGAGGGAACTGTTGATATGAAGCGTCTCTCAAAGTCACTGCAGTCCTTGAAGTGAGCACGCCGGTTCCGCCGCATGTGACGCAGCCTTCGTCCTCACCTCCTCTGGATGTCATGGTATTCTGCTACAGAGGCTTCAGCGGAAACTGGATTTGCGATTCCTGCAGTCGCTACAGCGGCCTGCGTGTTCAAGGGGTGACGGTGTTCAGTTTCGGGGCGACTCACTGCCACCAACGCTGGATGTGGCGTTGCCATCTGTTGTTGTGTTCCGCGGTGGTCCTGCGAATGATGGGGGATCTTTGAAATCAGGGAGTACCGAATTCGTAAACGCAGAACGATCCGGGTTCGGATATCCTCCTGATATACTGTCTATGCACACACCTCAACGGAATTGAGCTGCTCTGTGATACTCTGTGGAGACGCGACGTTTGTGTTAACCACAGAGAGCACAGAGAGTCACAGAGAGTCACAGAGAGTCACAGAGGTTACTTTCCAGCACGACTCGAGGAGAAAGGCATCATTAGTACGACAAATTCATCAACCCGGCGCAGCTTTTTGAGTGCTGCGAGTGCAGTTGTCGCGCTGCCCACAATTGTGGCTCCTTCTGCACTCGGGCGCGGAACAACAGCCCCCAATGACAAAATTACTGTTGGAGTCGTTGGGCTCGGTGCACGGGCGTTTAGCCTCATCGATTCACTGCTTGGACAGAAAGTTGCCCAGATTACCGTGGTCTGCGACGTCGATGAGTTCCACTACCGCGACCGGAAATGGGGGACAGGAACGGCCTATGGACGCCGAGCAGCTAAGGAGAAGATCCTCAAGCGAACCAAAACTGCTCCGGCAGTGACTGATGACTTTCGAGAAGTCTGCCAACGAGACGATCTGGATGCCGTGATTGTGGCGACTCCGGATCACTGGCATGCCCTGTGTACGCTGGAAGCGTTGCGGCACGGCAAAGACGTTTACTGCGAAAAACCTGTGACTCACACTTTCCATGAAGGCCAGCAGGTCTATCGCGAAGTGGCGAAACAGAATCGTATTTTTCAGACCGGCAGTCAGCAGCGAAGTGACCGCCTCTTTCGCCGGGCAGTTGAACTTGTGCGAAATGGCCACCTTGGAGATCTGCAACGGGTTGAAGTTGGTTTGCCTCCCGGTTACGACAAACCTCAGGGCGACGCCACGGTGATACTGCCACCAGAACACCTTGATTATGATCTCTGGTGTGGTCCGGCCCCCAAGCTGCCCTATATGAGAGCGCGGCATCACCGCTGGTGGCGCGGGCATCGAGCATTTGGTGGAGGAGTGTTGATGGACTGGATTGGCCACCACAACGACATCGCCCACTGGGCGATGGACGTGGATGACTCCGGGCCAGTTCGAGTCGAAGCGGTCAATTGGGAGTTCCCCAGGACTGATGTCTATGACACTCCCCGGAAGTATGAGATCGCGTGCGAGTACAAGGGGGGCGTAAAGTCATCCATCTCCAGTCAGCACCCAATGGGAACTCGGCTGATTGGAACTGACGGCTGGGTGCACGTCACACGTGGCCGGATTCGGGCGTCGGTCCCTGAGTGGGCGCAGTCAGGTTTCTCTCCTGGCTCGGTTCGCGTTTACGAAAGTAGCGATCATATGGCTAACTTCCTGGCGGGCGTCAGGTCACGCAGGGCATGCATCGCCCCGGCAGAGACTGCTCACCGGTCCATTACACCCGGTCACCTCGGATACGTTTCTCATGCACTGGGAAGAGCCATTCGGTGGAACCCGGGACAGGAGATTGTTGAAGACGACGCAGAAGCGAACGAGCTACTTCAGAAGAATCAGTATCGGGCACCATGGGGGTAAGAACACACGTTGTCTGTCTGACTGCATGGGCCGTGATCTGCTGCTCTTCGATGAGAGCCTCAGATCGTCCCAACGTCCTGTTTATCCTTGCCGACGACCTTGGCTGGGGAGATCTCGGATGTTTCGGCAATCCGCATGTTGACACACCCGCCATCGATGGTCTTGCCGAGCGGGGAGTCCGGCTGACGGCTCACTACTCCCCGTCACCTCTGTGTGCTCCTGCACGGGCAGGGTTTCTGACCGGTCGCTATAACCACCGCACCGGCGCGGTGGATGTTCCCAGCAATCGTGGCCTGGATCGTATCTCGCTTAAAGAAAAGACTTTTGGTGACTACTTCAGCCATGCAGGTTATCGCACGGCAATGATTGGGAAGTGGCACAACGGTCTGTACTGCCGAGATTATCTCCCGCACAACCGCGGCTTCGACCTGTTCTTTGGTTTCGCCAATGGAGGTCAGGACTATTGGAAGTGGAATCTGCAGCGAAATGATGGGCCTGAGTCACACGATGGCCGGTACCTCTCTGACGCTTTGAATGAGGAAACTGTTCGTTTCATCCAGCACAGTGCCAGGCAGGAGACGCCGTTTGCCGTCTTTCTCGCCCACCATACGCCTCATGTCCCACTTCAGGCCCCACAGGCGCTGGTCAAAAAGTATGCCAGACGGCTGGGACCGGACGCGGACCGAGCTGTCGCGGTCGTCTATGCAATGATCGAAGCAATGGATGCAGGTCTCGCGAAGGTGTTCGAGGCACTTCACAAAGAAGGTGTCTATGACAACACAATTGTCGTGTTCACCAGTGACAACGGGCCATCATTCGGACGTGACGGACGCAACCCGAACTGGGGCACGCAGAAGCGGTTCAATGGACGCCTGAATGGCGAAAAGCAATGGAGCCTTGAAGGAGGAATTCGGGTTCCAGCAATTGTGTCGTGGCCTGCAGCCCTGCCTCAGGGGACGACTGTCAGCAGACCCATTCATGGTTGTGACTGGTTACCAACTCTGTTTGCCCTCACGGGAACCTCAATGCCGGATGACGCTCTTCCGTTTGATGGCATGAATGTGTTTCCGGTTCTGAACGGACATTCGATGCCGGAGGCGACAGAACGTTCCCTGTATTTTCAGCGGAATCGGTATGCTCCAGTGGCGCGATCCAATGCCGCGATTCGGCGTGGTCGCTGGAAACTCTATTGGGCCGGGAGTCCGGACACACTGAAGAAGGAGAGTGGGCGTGACAATCCGTCTTACCTTCGGGGAGTCGTTCATCCGCACTGGGAAATGCCCATGGACAGACAACTTGCTGCGGCAATCTCCACACCCCAGCCAGCTCCCAAACTATTTGACCTCGAAACGGATCCGGAAGAGAAGCGTGACCTTGCCGCTGTTTACCCGGATGTGGTGCGCAGTCTTTCGGCGGCACACGACGCCTGGTTTCGGAATGTTCACGCAGACTGGCGAAAGTCTCGGGCAGGGATTGTCGAGCACGATATTAGTTATTGGTCCGATAAGACGGTGCCTGATGCTCGGGAACTGTTTGAGGACTTCTGGCAGTGGAGGCGTGCTCCTGCAGGAACTGATCCCGCTGTTGCTGACCCGCTGCGGGTGTTTTCGGGTTACTGGTCACTGCAGTAGGACGAGGCGAGCGACGCGAGGTCCGGCATCGCATGGGCGACTGCCTGCCCCGGACTTCCTGTGTCATACTGCTGTCTCGTGACACCTCGATTAGCTCAGGCGATCTGCTCCGATCGTTCCGTGTAACTCCTGTAGGTATTCAGACTGAGAAACCCGGTTCAGTCGGGATTCGGCGAGCTTGAGGCGGCTGCCAATAGTTTCAAGAGCGCGATTGAAACGGGAAAGACCCCTTACTTCGCCTATCGGCTTTACGGTGATTTGCTGATCGAGCTGGGGCGCAAGCGGGAAGCGCTGAATTTGCTAGAAGATCACTACGAAACGCTTCCCGATGGATCGCTTGAAGCCATGAAGCCTGTCGTTGCTGATCGGATACGTTTACTTAAAAATGAGCTGAAAGCCGCCAATTAACTTTT
>CAJWGB010000200.1 GCA_913031625.1 uncultured Planctomycetaceae bacterium
TCTCCGCTGATCGAATTTGCTGGGAAAGTGAGAATTGCCCAAGGAGACAACAGACAAACACTAACACTTGAACGATGAACCGCATACTTTTTCTCTATCAGGGTGAATCACGAAAATTGCATTTCAGAAGAAAAGTTTAGCCGATAAATACCAAGAGCGGTTACTGGAGCTAAAACATTCGCAAGGCGAAGATGGGTGATGCAACTGACCGGTTTTCAATTGACAACCCTCTTGCAGTAAAACGGCAACCCATTCACTCCGCCATCAAGGTGGTTGAGCCAAGCTTACTCAGACCTGATCAATCACCCCGGAGCTGTCAGCAAAGGATTTCACGGGCATACCCAGTCGTTTGAGCATGGTTAGGTAAAGATTCGACAGAGGTAAATCCTCACCTTTTGCTTCATCTTGCCAAGGTTCTCGTTTTCCGAGCCAAGGTCCACCCTGGAAATTCATTCCCGCATGATTGATGTACTGACCATGTTTAAAACCAAGATTCTTACCACCGGCTAAAATCAACGGATAATTGCGTGACAAATGGAAAGCGCTAGAAGCTGAACCGAAAAACGTGAGTGTGTTATCCAACATGGCTCCCTCACCATTGGGTTCAGGGGTTTCACGCAGTCGCTGCAGGAATCGGCCATATTCTTCATTGAGAAAACCACAGTAGATGGCAAATCTTTCCCATCCACCGGTTTCTTTCGTTTCATGTGACAATTGATGGGCAAGATTGAAGCCAACAGCGCGGGCTAGATGATCACTACGCCCGACTCCATTTTCACGGCCGATCTGATAGGTCGCCACGCGGGTCGAATCCGTTTCCAACGCCAGCGCCATCAGGTCGTAAATTAACGGCAGGTCTTTCGTGAGCCCCTTGTTTGCAGGCTCTTCAAACGGCGCCGTGGGCTTAGGAACATTCTGCCACTGCAGTTCCAATTGCAGTCGGGTTTCAACATCTCGGACCGAGGAAAAGTACTCTTCCAGTTTTCGACTGTCTGACTTGTTGAGTCGACGCCTGAGTGACTGAGCATCTTCGCGCACCGAGTCGAGGATTGAGTTTCGGAGCGAGATTCGGTCTTCTGCTTTCGCGCGAGCAGACTTTGATTCGTTCAGGAAGAGTGCACGAAACAACTCCCGTGGCCCCGGAATCGGAGGAACACGTGTTCCGGCACGGGTCCAGCTCATCTGGCATCCACCATGCAATCCGCCTTCGCTCCCAATTGTCAGCGAAGGAAATCGCGTCTGTGAACCCACATGCTCAGCAGCACGTTGATCCAGACTGATGCCACCATCCTCAGCGAACCGGGCATCAGCAGACTTGATCCCGGTCAGAAAGGTGTGGACAGCAAAATGCCCGCCCTTGAGCCCGTGATCAAGGTGAGAGAATACCGTCAGATCGTTGCGGTGCTGGCCCAATGGCTTCAACAACGGAGTCAGCTCGTATTCCTGCCCAAACGTCTGAGGCCAGAAGGCACCCGGGTACATGCCGAACTCATTCCCAACGCAGACCATCCGGACAGGGGGAGCAGCGGTCTTCCGGTCGGAAGCCTGCAGGTCGAGTGACTCGAGGTGTGGCAGAGCAATCAGCACACCAGCAGATTTAAGAAATCGACGGCGGGAAGACATAAACTCGTCTCAGCTCTGGGGTGGACAGACGCAGCGATTATAGCAAAAAGCGATGCTGTACCTAACACGCTCTTCGCACAGCAGCCTCCTTTTTGACCATCAATCATTGAGGGTTCGGCAGGAAACACGCCTGCAGCCCGGATTCACATCCCTCCTTGCCCGACTGAAACATGAAGCTTGATTCTCAACAGCTCGACTCCTGGACGAACGACGGCTACCTCATCCTCCGGAATGTCCTTCAGAAGGATGTCCGCAAAGACGTGCTTGCCGAATCAATGCAGGCATGGCGTAAGGTCAAAGGAGAGTTTCAGGACGACGCATCGTGGCTTCAAAACGCATTGCTGCCCAACATTCATCACCACAGCCCGGCCGTGTGCCGCTACTACTTCGACGGACCACTTGTCCAGATCGCGGAACAGTTGATCGGCCCCAACATTAAGGGAGCCACGTCACAACTCACATTCAAACTTCGAGGCAACACACAGACGTTCGGCTGGCATCAGGACAATGGTTATGGGGAACTGCATCCTGCCAATGCCATCTCCACATTGACTGCCCTTGATAACGTAGATCAGAACAACGGCTGTCTGTGGGCGATTCCCGGCTCCCACATGGAAGGCCAGATCGATATCGCAGATGTGTACTCTGCCGAAGACAAAGCTGCCGATCGACCATTAGACATGAGCATTCAGAATGCTTCCGAGGCCGTCCCGATTACTATGCAGGCAGGCGACGCTCTCATCCTGCACTGCCACCTCCTGCATCGCTCCGAAGGGAACCACTCACGGGATCGAGACCGTCGCATTCTGTTCATGCGTTACGCTGACGCCGATGCAGTTGAACGCTACAACGACGATGCCCCCAGATTGGGTCCATTGCTTCGCGGCATTAGCAGGTTCAACCAGGTGACAGACTTCGAGCAAGAGCTCTGGAACTTCGACTCAGGTCAGGCCTGATTGACGCCCGCCTGAGTTCGCTGACCCGCTTTGCCACGTGTCCACTGGTCAATGACTCGTTTGAGGTCGTCAAACTTGAGCGGCTTCGTGAGGTAATCGTCCATGCCCGCTGTCAGACATTTCTCCCGATCGCCCATCAGAGCATTCGCCGTCAAAGCGACGACTGGAGTATGCCCGCCTCCACCTTCAAACGTTCGAATCCGGCCTGTTGCCTCATAGCCGTCCATGATGGGCATCTGGCAGTCCATAAGAACGATATCGAACTCAGCGGCCATAAACGCATCAACGCCTTCCTGCCCATTCTCTGCCACCGTCACGTCAACGTTCATTGACTCCAGCGCGGCAGTGGCCACCATCCGGTTAATCGAATCGTCTTCCACAAGCAGAATTCGAGTGGCAACCTCATCGGAGGATGCACAATCTTCACCGACTGGTGTACGCGCAGAAGGAACATCCGCTGCCGCGTTCTTCGAGGACTCTTCATCCGTCGCAAAACCGTGCGGAACAAAACCCTGAATGATCTTCAGAATATGCGTAATCCGAACAGGTTTCGTCAGGCAAGCCGGCGACGTCACCTTTCGCCTGTTTACGTTCACTCCAGACCAGGAATCGGATAGATTCCGCCAGCGACCTCATCCCAGCCAGCCACTTCCTCCGGCGAGTTCTCAGGCGGAAACACTCCAATGACTCGTTGCGCACAGTCGATATTGGCGCCTGTCATAATGCCGGACTCAGTTCCAAGCAGAAACACACACAGGTTGGCCACGTCGTAAGGTTTCATCAGCCGACCGAACGGAGAACTCTGCTCTCCTTTTTGAAGCCAGTCTTCCGGGGCCCCCTGAAGTCTCTGGACCACAACTTCACCAGGAGTGTCGGTCCATCCGAGATTCACCCCATTGACTCGTATCTGATCCTGCCTGAGTGAGTTGGCGAGGTTCTTGGTCAGCGTCGAAAGCGCGCCTTTGGTTGTGCTGTAACTCATCAGGAACGGGAGTCCTGCGTATCCGGCCACAGACTGGATGTTCACGATCGAGCCGGGCTGCTTCTCCCGCCGCATGATCCGCACACACTCCTGAATCAACAGGAAGGGAGCCCGCACATTCACAGCGAACTGATGGTCCCAGAATTCCACAGTGGTATTCTCAATATCGCCTCGGTGTGTGTCTGCCGCAGCGTTGACCAGACCATCAACCCGCCCAAACACTTCGTCACATCGGCGAACCACATTTCGGCAGTCCTCCACTTCAGCAAGATCGCAGGGAACATACAGCCCCTCAGCCCCGATTTTCTTCACCTCCTCAGCGACTGCCTCTCCCTTATCCTGCTGGCGTCCGCAGATAACCACGCCGCGTGCCCCTTCGCGAGCGGCAGCCAGAGCGACTGCTTCACCAACACCCTGAGTGCCGCCTGTGGTTATGATGACTGTGTCCCGCAATCGATTCATTGTGACTCTCCACAAAAACGTTCTTATGAGATTGCTCCGCATTCTTATGAGTTAGCAGCGGGTTGCCAGTGTCCTCCGCGAACCACCATTGAATTCCCGCATGCCGGCCATCAGAATGGACTCCACAGGGCCAGAAGCACTCACTCATGAACCGACTCCTGCATCTCCTGCTCGGCGACCGAGGAGAACGCGCAGCGGCGCGCCACTTGAAGAATCTCGGGTACCGCATCGTTGCTCGTCAGTACCGCTCTCGCCATGGGGAGATCGATATCATTGCTCTGGATGATCAGACGATCGTGTTCGTCGAAGTTAAGACCCGCACAAATACCGTCCACGGTCAGCCGTACGAGGCCGTCGACACCCACAAGCAGCGGCAGTTGTCTCGAACTGCACTTGAATTTCTCAGGAAGAAAAAACGCTTCAACCAAAGGGCGCGGTTTGACGTTGTTTCAATCATCTGGCCGGATGGTGAAGAGCAACCGCAGATCCAACACTTTCAAAATGCGTTCGACTCGACGGAAGAATAAAAAAGCAGGCCCCCCTTGTCTTATCGTGCAGCAAAACGCACGTGGACGGCAAAACGCTCTGGATATTATGTCACTGCTCACACACCTATGAGGAGCAGGCAGCTGTAATCGGTGAGCGATGACAACACTGCCGCTCAGTCGTCTGATTACCGTTGCTCTCGTTCCGCAGCAAACGGCCAGACACGGCGCTGGCCGATCCAACTCTGTAGCCCGCTTCAAGTTCGAATCCACGGCTACGTTAACGACGATCAGATGCTCGGGCGGCTCACAGAGCCCGGCTGCAGATTGCAGATCAACGGCTCTCGGCGATCTGCATTGCTTTTCGCCGCCGCACCTGTCGAACGAAAAGAGCTATCATGAGGACTGCCCCGGCGGTCGCCAGCAGCCACGGCATGGCGTGTTCCGGAGTCATCAGGTAGTGCTGCACTGAATTGGGATCAGCAGTATTACCGTGACCGGCATGTCCCCACGCACTAGCGGACGGAATCAGACAGAAAATAAAAGCAGCTGTTTTTCGCATCAACGCGACCCTGACTCAAAGAGCAACACACAATTGAAACTAATCTATCAGCGAAACTCCGAGGCGCAAAGCCCTCAGGCTGCGAAATCCTCGACGCCCTGATCGTCTGAGGAGATGTCGGCAGAATCCCACAGATACTCGGGGTCGTTCTCGGGGGCTCGCTGAGAGTCATTGCCAAACAGACTGGCCGCGACTTTTGAGTACATGCGAACACGAGAGATATACCCGGCGTTTCGGTCGAAGTCTCCTCCCACGAACGTCACAAATTTACGAGTGAAGTAACCTCCCTGCATGGTGGTCACCATCTTCTGGACGGACGTATTTCGACTGGCAACATAAAAGGCGTCCACCATGCGGTGAACAGTTTTTTCGTGCTGTCGCATTGCGCGCTGGTAGCCGTCGAACAGTTGGGGATTCAGAGTACCCTGTTGGCTGAGAACAAGATCCGCGACTTCGGCACCAGACTTCATGGCAAGGTGAACACCGGACGAGTAGCACGGATCAATGAAGTACGCGGCATCTCCAACTGCTACCCAGCCTTCGCCAGCCAGTTGTTCCGATGAATTCCCCATGTTGCCGGTCACCATCACGTCAGAAATACGTTTCCGCGCGTGTGTCATGCCCTCCCTCAGCAGTGGGTTTTCCTGAACCAGCTTCTCCAGCAGAGACTCCGGGGAGTGGCCACTTCGTTTGAACCGGTCAACGGTCAACACAGTTCCAACAGAGAAACGATCTTCCGGCAGACGCAACAACCACGTCCAGCCATCGTAAAACATCTGCCCGATGAACCACCCCTCTTTGATGTCATCCCGCGTTGGTCGAGCAGCATACTGAGCATAGATTCCCATTCGGTGAGGCTCAGTAAGCTTTCTCAGTTTCAGACGGGATGGAATAAAGGAACGCAATCCGGACGCATCAATGACGATGCGACCTCGAACTTCATGTCGTTTTTTTTGCTCGTCGGTGTACTGGACTCCAACAACCCTGTCACCTTCCTTCACGAGATCAACAGCTTCGCAGCCAAACCGCACATCAGCTCCCGCTGCCACCGACCTTTTGATGAGAATGTCATCGAATTCGGAACGTTCGACGAGGTATGAATAGGGATGGTCTTTAAAAGTGGCGAGGCGATCCGACCGCGAAAAGTCGCCGGGAACTTCCTTCTCGCCGTACAGCCACTTTCCGCCAGGCTTCAGAATAAAACGTTCTCGAATCTGCTCATGAACGCCCAGCCGGTCAAAGATTGAGACAGTGGCTGGCAGCAGGGACTCTCCGATATGGAAGCGAGGAAAATGATCTCGCTCCAGCACAAGAACGCGGGCACCGCTGGATGCAAGAATGGTGGCGGCAGTACTTCCAGCGGGGCCTCCCCCCAGAATCACAGCGTCGAATCCGGTTTCTTCAGTATTCATCCGGGAACTGCTCCGTCAGTTCGGTCAGATCAGCAGAAGGTGCCGTCGAAAGCACCCAAATTCCTCTGAGGTAGTTTAGCGAGGTGTTCGGCTGAAACAATACGGCACGGCGGGCCGCTCAGGTTGCTGTGGTGGCGTTGCCCCGGGACCGTCTAACATGGAAACTCCTGACCAGAATTCTGATGAGTCGTTTCCGCAACACCCGTGAATCCCAATGGTTCAGAAACATGGTGGAATTATCCATCCTGTTTGTGATTGTGGTGATGGTGCTGCGCGCATTTGTCCTTGAGGGATACCTGATTTCCACCGGCTCGATGGCTCCTCAGCTGCTGGGGCTGCACAAGCAGGTGAAGTGCCCCAGCTGCGGCTTTGGCTTTGCACTGGGAACCACGTTCGACAACTCGGTCGACGATGATGCCGCTCAGACCGCCACGTGCCCAAATTGCCGTCAGACTGGCATTCAGCTCCAGGATGTCCCTGCCGCTCACGGAGACCAGTTACTGGTCCACAAAGGTATTTTTGACTTTCGCCAGCCGGGTCGCTGGGAATCAGTCGTGTTCCGCAATCCAGCAACGCCGGGAGAGGCTTATGTGAAGCGCACAGCCGGCCTTCCCGGTGAGACCATTCAGCTGGCAGACGGAGACCTGTTCGTGGAGAGTCAGATCGCGCGTAAAGACATGCTGGCAGTTCGCTCAATGAGGATCCCCGTCTACAACGATTCGTTTCGTCCCTCGGAACAGCACGACTGGGCGTCGCCCTGGCAGTTTGGCTCCAGCTGGTCACGTTCCAACGGGAGGATCAGGTTTGCAGAACCAAAAGAACCGACGGAAGAAGGTTCCTGGACCCGGTTCCGATATTGGAGACGCAGCGGCGGAGCACACTTTTCTGAAGTCGCCATTTTCACCCCGGAAGCAGTTCAGAACTGGAATGAGTGCGTGAACCAGATGCAGAATCGTCCTGTCACGTGGTTGAGTCGGCTTGCTTACGACGAAGATCGGCAGGTGCTTCGTCTGCAGGGAGTTATGCCTCCACGGATGCAGCAGGACCTGATCACGTGGTCGAAAAACGACAAGTTCAGAGAGGCCGTTTTTCGGCTGGCCGCACTGTCGCACCTCGCGCCTGTGACAGACCACTATGGCTATAACTCCGGCCTGCCAGCCACAGAGTCCATTGTGCATGATCTTGGTCTCTCGATCAGATTGCGTGATTTGAATGGCCTGCAGCTCGTCCGAGCCCGATTGCCAGCTGGGCACCATGTGTTTGAACTCCAGCTGGATCTTCAAAATCGATCGGCCTCCTTGCTGCGACTTAACGGGCCGGGTTCTGAGTCTGGTGAAAAGGTGCGTCACTCAGAGAACTTAGAACTGCTCGACAGTGACGGCGAGCTCTTCCTTGAATGGAGCGGATTCGATCGTCGCGTGCTTGCCTGTATCAACGGGGCTCAGATCTTTGCCGAGTATGATATTCCTCGCACCCTTAAGGACACTCAGGATCAGCTGCCCGATCAGTGGCAGTCTCCGGCCGAGTTGGCCGAGAAATCTGCTGCTGCTGTGGAACGCCAGCGTAAGCTGGCCATCAGTCTCACGGGAGGTTCAGCAGAGGTCTCGGATTTCGTCGTCTACCGAGACGTACACTACACGCCCGGACGCATGAAAAACGCTGTCAAAGCGCCGCTGAAGATCCCTGCAGGGCACTATTTTGTGCTGGGCGACAACAGCCCGGTGTCGGCTGACAGCCGAAACTGGGAATCGCCGTTTGTTCCCCACCATCTGCTGATTGGCAAGCCATTTGTGGTGCACCTGCCATCTCGGCCGGGCAAAGTTTCGGTTGGGGGAGTGGAACTTCCGATTCGCATACCAGACTGGTCGAGGATTCGTTACATTTACTGAGGAATACTCCTCCAGAATCCTCCCAGGATCAGAAGCGGTCGGGCGAATGCACGAGGATCAGGTTTTGCCCTCAGTGCACCACTCGACGAGACGACCATGTCAGGTAAACAGAAACAGAACGCAGACGGAAAGTCTGAGGACGAAAAAGCCAGGAATCCGAAGAGAGACGGACTGCGGGAGACGGCTGAATCCATCGCCATTGCATTTGTTCTGGCGTTTCTCTTTAAGACTTTTCAAGCCGAAGCCTATGTGATCCCAACCGGATCCATGGCCCCCACCCTGTACGGTCGCCACAAAGAGGTGACCTGCGATCTCTGCGGCTACAAATTTGAAATTGGAGCCAGCTCTGAGATCAACCAGCAGTCGGGACTGCTCGAAAAGCGAATTGAATACTCCGGCTGTTCGAACTGTGGCCGCCTGAATCTGGTGCACAACGCTCCCGTTTTCAACGGCGACCGAATTGTGGTCAACAAGCTCGTTTCAGAGTACAGCCGATTCGATGTCGTGGTCTTCAAGAATCCGGAACAGGGGCATGTGAACTACATCAAACGCCTTGTCGGACTTCCGAATGAAACAATCCGGATCCGACACGGAGACCTGTACGCCAAAGGGAAAGATGACGATTCGTTCAGGATCTGCCGGAAGGACCCATACGTTCAGCGCGACATTCAGCTGCCAGTCTACGATGACAATCATCCCCCTAAAAAGCTGATCGACGGTGGCTGGCCGGAGAGATGGGCACCTTCGATCCGTGACGAGGCAGATGAACTGCGGGGTGGTTGGCGTCCAGCCGAGAATTCATGGACGGCTGATCGGGATTCCCGACAGTACCAGTGTGCACCGTCTCGTGAACTGCAATGGCTGCGTTATCAGCATTTTTTCGCGGCACAGACATTACGCGAAAAGAACCCAACAGACGGATGGCCCACGTCCGAACTAAGTGCGATTCCACCCCAGTTGATTGCTGACTACTGCGGCTTCAACGCCGGCGCTGGACGGTACGGAGACTCAAGAGGTTACAGAGACTCAAACTACTCTGGTGGAGGGTACTGGGTGGGTGACCTGACCGTAACGGCGGATGTCACAGTGGAAGGTCCGACCGACGGCGCCCTCATGGTGATGGAACTCGTCGAAGGGACCTACCAGTTTCAGGTACACATTGACCTGATCACCGGCAGTGCAACAGTTCACCAAAAAGTTGCTGACGGAGAATGGACCCCGTTTTCAAAAGTCGACACTCCTGTGAGTGGCGGCGGAGCATGGGAAATCTGTTTCGCTAACGTGGACGATCGAGTCTGCCTGTTCGTTGATGGAGTTGCCTACGAATTTCCGGAGGGGGCCTACGAACGAGTTGACCCGCCCGCTCCGACAGAGTCGGACCTCGTGCCGTGCGGGATCGCATTCAGGAACACGACGGCGCAGGTTGAGAATCTGCTGATTGAACGGGACATCTATTACCGAAATGACATTCGTGTTTTCGATGAAAAGAGCGTGGTTGACTTCCGGGTCAACATTCACCCCGCAGATGAGGTGCAGCAAGAGTCACTGCTGCTTGAGAAACTCAGCTCCCCTTCAGAATACGCTCGGTTTTACGCTGAGGAATCAGCCAGTCAGCTGTCGCGTTATGGAAAGTACGGTGACTACAAACTGGGGCCGGATGAGTTCCTGATGTTCGGCGACAACTCTCCCATGAGCAAAGACAGTCGGCTATTCGACTACCGCGAGCGGCCGCTGAACCATATCTACAGCCATCGATACGCGGTTCGCAGAAGAGACCTGATCGGCAAGGCTCTGTTTATATTCTGGCCGCATGGCATCCCGTTCCTGAAGAACGGCCGCGGGTTTTCTGTCCGAAACCACAAAGGACCGGCTGCGCTTGATCCGCAGGACTACCCACAGATTCGCGTGCCCTTCTACCCGAATCTCACCCGCATGAAGAAAATTCGCTGATCAATTCGGCGACCACTGATTGGAAAGGATTTCCAAATGGTATTGCTCCAATGCGAAGGACTGGTCAAAGACTATCCGGGCAAGCGAGCCGTGGATGGAGTGAACTTTGAAGTTCGCAAGGGCGAAATTGTGGGCCTGCTGGGTCCCAATGGGGCGGGCAAGAGTACGACCTTTCGAATGGCGTGCGGGCTTGCCGCCCCAACACGCGGAAGGGTGATGTTGCGAGGCAAAAATGTTACTGACTGGCCGATGTTCGAACGGGCGCGCAACGGACTCGGCTACCTCCCGCAGGAAACCAGTATCTTCTCCCGACTCAGCGTAGAAGAGAACATCCTCGCCATTCTGGAATTCCTGCAGACCGACATCAAAGTCTCCAAAGCCAGAATCGATCAGTTGTTGAATGAGTTTGGGCTGGCTGACAAAAGGGCTCAACGCTCCGGTTCACTGTCCGGAGGAGAAAAACGCAGACTCGAAATTGCCCGTTCCCTGGCCAGCGACCCGGAGATTCTGCTGTTGGACGAGCCGTTCACTGGAATCGACCCGGTCACAATCCACAGTATTCAGGACATCATTCACGGCCTGAAGGACCGGGGGATTTCCATCCTGTTGACAGATCACCGCGAAAGAGAAACTCTGACAATTACCGACAGAAGTTATATTATCTGTGCCGGGCAGGTACTGGTCTCCGGTAGTGCGGAGACGGTGCTGAACGATCCGGGAGCAATTGAAGCCTATTTTGGACGCCGATTTGACGCAGAGTCCATTATCGACGGACGAGATACCTTTCGAAAGAGTGCCTGATCGGCTGCATTCCACGCACTGATCCGGCGCCAACGACCCACAACAAGGCAAAGGACGCCTCATGAGTTCGGCATTTGGAGACGACGTACCAGTTGATTCGGTCACGTCGCGTGGGCGTGACTGGCCTTGCCTCGTGCAGTTCGTCCTGTTCCTGGAAAACAAAGTTGGTTCGCTGAATCAACTTCTGAGACAGGTGGAACGGAGCGATCTGTCGATCATTGGTCTGACGATCCTGGACTCAGCTGACAGTGCAATTGCTCGACTGATCACAGATAACTACGAACGAACGCTCGAGCTGCTCCAGCTTTCCGATCTGACATTTTGCGAAGCAGAAGTCATTGGCGTCATCCTGCCGGAAGTAGACCACCCATACGCCAGTGTATGCGGCAGCTTGATGTCGGCAGAACTAAACGTGCACTACACCTATCCACTCCACTACCGCCGTCACGGACGAGGGGCAGTGGCCGTGCATGTGGGCGATGTGGATGAAGCTCTGCGAGTTTTGAAAGAGCAGGGGCACGAGTTCGTTACCGAAGATGACCTGCTGGGTTACGACGACCGCTTCTCCTAGGTCAGTGCTCGCGAAATGGTCGGTGTAGCATTCCATGATCGGCGCTGCCCTGCAGGGCTCATCTCATAATCGTTGGCCCCGCGACCAGAACTTGTCCTTGATCGGATAGATCAAATGATGGCTTCATGGGAATGAGTGCCAGCGGCCTGGGGTCGGGGAACGCCAGGACGTCAGATTGGGATCAAATCGAATGCAGCGTGGTCCGGGGCATGACACTTCCGCCCCGTGGGCTGATTGACTTGCACATGCCGCAACTGTATTGTTTTCCGCCGTTAAACGCATATTTCAGCAACTCAAACAGGCTGATCCGACTAAAGGCATACATTTCTTTGGATATCTCATAAGAGTTCTCGGCGCCCTCTGTCACTAGGATACGTGCAGATACCCCGGCGAGTTTACCCTCGTACTCAGCGAACGCGTCGCGCAGATTACGTTGAATATCTAGATAGACTCTGTCACGTTCAAACTTAGCTTGGGCCAGCTGCGCCTCGGACTGCCGGAGCAGTGCGGCCTTTGAGCCACCCGCATAAAGCTTACTCTCGAAATTAAGCGTCAAAGTCCGGTCATCAAGGAAGTTACTGGAGCCCGGGTTCTTCGTCTGTGACATCGATGCCTGGAAGTTCAGTGCGCCCCGTTGTTGCCCTACTACCGCCTGGTAATCGTTCTGAGCAGCGTCGACAAGTAACCGGGTCCTGACCGCGTCCGGA
>CAJWGB010000201.1 GCA_913031625.1 uncultured Planctomycetaceae bacterium
TAGTCTCCAACGCAGCCGACTTCCTCCGTCTCCTTAATTCAAACTGAAACTTTTATCCAAACCTGGAATCGAAAATGAAATCTCTGATCCAATATGCATTCGTTGCTGTCGTTCTGTGCTCCTCTGCCCCTGCAGATGACGGCTTCAAGAGCCTGTTTAACGGGAAAGATCTGAACGGCTGGAAGGGGGATACTTCCCTCTGGTCAGTCGAAGACGGCGCCATTACTGGTAAGACAAATGGCCCGGATCATCTGAAATACAACAAGTTCCTGATCTGGGACGGCAAGGTGGAAGACTTTGAGTTTCGCTGCCAGTTCCGCCTGGAAGGCAATAACAACTCGGGTGTGCAGTACCGCAGCGTTCACGATAAGAAGAAGGGCGAATTTGTCTGCGTCGGCTATCAGGCAGACATTCACTCAAAGCCTGAGTTCACAGGCATGCTGTACGACGAAAAGGGTCGTGGCATCATTGCCAGGCGAGGCCAAAAGGTGACCGTTGGTGCCGACGGGAAGAAGACTGTCACGAAGCTCGATGGTGCCGTAAAGCCTGTCGATCTGACGAAGTGGCACGAGCTGACAATTATCGCCAAAGGCAACCGGCTGATTCACAAGGTTGATGGGATCGTGACGGTCGACATCACCGACAATCAGAAAGAACACGCAGAGACCAGCGGCGTAATCGCGTTTCAGGTCCACCGTGGCCAGGCGATGAAGGCTCAGTTCAGGAATATCCGCCTTAAGCAACTCAATTGAAACCTGCAATCCTGTCCTGCTCAGAATCGTCCGATCCGGGTCCTGCAGTTACTCCACAATAAACAGTTTCTCCGGTCCTGTCCGGGAAGGCACTTCCATGGTTACACGAATCGCGTTGTCACTGGCTCTGTTAACGAGCGTTTCCCTTGCCGACGAAACGTCGGATATGGCAACCAGACTCCTTGATGAGTCTGGATTCCATGGCGGATTCATCGTTCATCTGAATTGCGGCGACGGGGTACTCACGTCCGCCTTGTACAAGTCGGCCATTGATCGATCGAGCAAAGCTGCGGAAGGCGTTCAGACACTCCAGGTTCATGGTCTGACCGGTGACACCAAGCAGGTGGCTGCTGCTCGGAAGACCATCCAGGCAGCCGGGGTTTATGGGAACGTGTCTGTGGTTCAGTTTGGCGGGCCCGCACTGCCTTATGTTGACAACCTCGTGAATCTTCTGGTCACGGAAGACCCGGGAGAAGTCTCTCTGGAAGAAATCGACCGGGTTCTGGTTCCTGGAGGAACGGCGATCGTTATCGGTGAAAACGGACTGTGGTCGCAGATCACCAAGAAGCGTCCGGACAACATCGATGAGTGGTCACACTACCTGCATGACGCAAGTGGGAATGCGGTTGCTCACGACGATGTCGTGGGGCCTCCTCGCCATCTGCAATGGGTCGGCAGTCCACGGTGGTCACGTCACCATGACCGGATGGCCAGTATGAGTGCCCTCGTTTCGACGGGTGGTCGAATGTACTACGTGATGGATGAAGGCAGTCGCGTCTCCATTCAACTGCCTCCAAAGTGGAAACTGATCGCCCGCGATGCTTTCAACGGCACCATTCTGTGGAAGCGCGATATCAAAGACTGGCAGAGTCATCTGTGGCCGCTGAAAAGTGGCCCGACGCAGCTGGCGCGACGACTGGTGTCCAATGATGACACCGTCTTTGTCACGCTCGGCTATAACGCGCCTCTGACGGCTATCGACGGCAGGACGGGCGCCACGCTTCGGGAGTATGCAGGAACGGACGCCACGGAAGAGATTATTCACACCGATGGAAAACTGTTCCTCGTTGTGCGCAAGGGCAAGGCCGAGCTGGCGGACTATGTCCCCCTGAACGGACGCGTGGGTGACCAGGCGGGTGCTCGCTCGTTGTTTTGGAACGAGGAGCCTCGCGTCATTATGGCCTTCGATGCAGACTCCGGAGAAAAGCTGTGGGACGCCAAAACGGTCGTCTCGCCGTTGACCATGGCAGCCGCTGATGGAGTTGTTGTGTTTCACGACGGTGAAAAGGTGGTGGCCATCGACCAGGAATCCGGTGAGCTGAAATGGAACAGCGAACCTGTTACACGACGACGATCGTTTACGTTCAACTTTGGGCCACGCCTGGTGACTCATGATGGCGTGGTGCTGTTTGCTGGCGGGGACGGCAAGATGCTGAGCCTCGACGCAGTGTCAGGAAAACAGTTGTGGGAAGCCCGGCATCCGAATTCCGGTTATCAGTCACCTCAGGACCTGATGGTGCTGAACGGCCTGGTCTGGTGTGCTCCGACAACTTCCGGCAAAGACACGGGCGTCTTTACGGCTCGGGACCCAAAGTCCGGTGAAGTGAAGCAGGAGTTCGCTCCGGATGTTTCGACATACTGGTTCCACCACCGCTGCTACATCGCCAAAGCGACAGACAACTTCCTGATGCCCTCCCGAACGGGCATTGAGTTCGTTGACCCGCGGAAAGAGCACTGGGACATTCATCACTGGGTTCGTGGAGGCTGTCTGTATGGTGTGATGCCCTGTAATGGTCTGACTTATGCCCCACCTCACAACTGTGCGTGCTATCCGGAGGCCAAGCTGTTTGGGTTCAATGCACTGGCTCCGGCAGCGCCCAGTCGTCCTGTACCAACAGAAGTTCCGGAAGAAGACCGACTGCAGCAGGGACCTGCATGGGGCACGCCGCTGGTGGCGGTTGACCAGAACGGTGCGGACGACTGGCCTACCTACCGAGGAAACAACAAACGCGGGGGAACGACCACTCGTTCGATTGCATCAAAGATTGGGGAGAAATGGACGGTTGATCTCGGCGGACGTATTACGCCTCCCGTCATCGCGGGCGGTCGGGTGTATGTGGCTCAAAAAGACAGGCATATTCTGCACGCGGTTTCTGAAAAGGATGGGAGCCCGCTATGGCAGTTTATTGCCGGAGCTCGAATCGACTCACCACCCACAATCAGTCAGGGCCGCGTGGTCTTTGGTGGTGCAGACGGCTGGGTCTACTGTCTAAACGCTGCGGGCGGTGAGCTCGTCTGGCGTTACCGAGCGGCCCCGATGGATCGCCGAACGATGGCGTTTGAGCAGCTTGAGTCACTGTGGCCGGTCCACGGCAGTGTGCTGATTCGTGGGAACACGATCTACACGGTGGCCGGACGATCCAACTTTCTTGACGGTGGCCTGAGGCTGTTGCGACTGGACCTGGAAACCGGTCGGAAGCTGTCAGAGAACATCATGGATCACACGAATCCAAAGACTGGCAACAACCTGCAGGAGGTCCTTCAGGTTCTGCAGATGCCTGTTGGATTACCGGATATCCTGAGTGCAGATGACAGTCACGTTTATATGAAGAGTCAGAAGTTCGACTTTGACGGCAAACGATTGGAGATTGGTCCGAATTCCGGTGACTTTGCCACCCAGGCTTCAAAGCAGCGCGGCGAAGGGGCTCACCTGTTTGCACCGATGGGCTATCTCGATGACACGTGGTTCCACCGAGCTTACTGGGTTCATGGACAGAGCTTTGCCGGTGGGCATGGTGGTTATTATCAGGCAGGTCGGTTTGCTCCATCGGGAAGAATCCTTGTGAATGGAGACGGTTATGTCTTCGGATACGGACGGAAACCTGAATACCTCCGCTGGACAACAACGCTCGAACATCAGTTGTTTGCCGCTCCTCCGGAACCGCCAGAGATTCCTGAAGGATTCCTGAACAAAGGTGGTGGAGGCGGGGGCGCTGGCGCACCTGTCAGTTTCGGCAAACCCGGCTCTCTGAATCCCAAAGGTAAGCCACTGACTGTTGAAGCATGGTTTACGACGACCAAACCGAAGGGTGTGATTATTGCTCGCGGCGGTCCTGCTGATGGATTTGCTCTGACACTGGCTCAGGGACGTCCCGAATTTCACATTCGGGCAGATTCGAAACTGACGACGATTCGCGGCGATAAACGCGTCATTGGCGGATGGCACCACATTGTGGGCGTGCTTGGCGAAGACAAATCGATGGTTCTGTATATCGACGGAACGCAGGTCGCATCCGGAGAAGCGTCTGGCCTGCTGGCCACAGACCCTGCTCAGGGAATGGAAATCGGCGGAGACGATCAGTCTGCTGTGGCTGAGTACACCTCTCCCAATCTGTTTACGGGCATTATTGATGAGGTGCGGCTGTACTTTACTGCTGCGGGTGCGGACGAGGTGGCGGCTCGGTTTGCTGATGGCGAAGAACTGTCTCCTGATCCGGCCCTGGTTGCTTCATTCGATGACGGGACTGCTCGCGACCTGTCCGTAAATCGCAACAACGGAACCGTCAGAAGCGGGAAGCCAGTCGAAGGCAAATTTGGTCGCGGTCTTCAGTTTGTCGCGAAGAAGAATCCAGGCAGGAAGAACACCAGGCCGGTGAATCAGGGCAACAGTCTGGTGAAGCCAAAATGGACGTCCGACATTCCCGTCTACGTTCGTGCAATGGTCCTTGCGGGGCGTACTCTGTTTGTGGCGGGTCCGCCAGATATCATCGATGAAGAATCCACCTTTAAGCAGCTGTCTGAAAAGGACCCGAAAGTGCAGGAGCTGCTGCGGGAACAGGATTTTGCTTTGCTGGGCCGTGATGGCGGGCAGCTGCTGGCCGTAAATGCAGACACTGGAGAAATCGACCACCGCATCGAGCTCAGGACATTGCCTGCATGGGATGGACTGGCAGGAGCAAATGGCAGGCTGTTTCTGTCCACTCTCGACGGCAAAGTCGTGTGTTATGGAGAGCAGCAGTAATGCGTCGGCTTGCTCTGGTCACGACCGCGATTCTGTTGCTGGCGCCCTCACCCACGGAGGCCTGCAATATTCCCGTGTTTCGATATGCGCTGGAACGCTGGCTGCCCGATAACTGCGAAGTGCTGGTGTTCCATGAAGGATCTCTGTCGCTCGGCCAGAAAGAGATCCTGGCGCCATTTGAACAGGCGGCCGTCAATGAGCAGAGCCGCGGACTTGCCAACCTGAAGGTCAAACACCTGTTGTTGAATGAGCTTGATGATGAGTCAGGCTCACTGTGGGAACAGCTGCAGAAGCAGGGCGCGAAGGCTCCCTATATGGTTGTTCGAACGGTGGTGAAACGAAAGCACATCAACAACTGGCACGGGCCACTGGAAGCATCAGCTCAGGTACGTCTGTTGAGTTCCCCGGTGCGGCAGGAACTGCTGCGACGCACACTCAGTGGCCATTCCGTAGTCTGGCTGGTTGCAGGTGCAGATGCTGATCAACGAGCCGCCATGGTTCGGAAGCTGCAGAAGAAGCTTGGGCAGGTTGAACGTGATATGCCGCTGCCCGATGGAATTGGACTGCCCGGTTCTGAATTGTACTCGAGCGTACCACTGTTCATGCGGTTTTCCGTGTTGGAACTCGATACCAGAGATCCCAATGAACTCTACCTGTCGGATTTGTTTCATGGCTTTGAGCCAAAAGCGATGGATTCAGGGCAGCCGGTTGTGGTTCCGGTCTTTGGGCGGGGGCGAGCGCTGGAAGTGATTCCTGGTGAACAGATTAATGAGGAGCTGATCGACGATCTCAGCCAGTTTCTTTGTGGAGCGTGCTCCTGTCAGGTGAAGGAACAGAATCCTGGGTTCGATTTGTTGATGGCTGGTAACTGGCATGAGGAACTGTTTGGTGACCTGTCGCCGGAAGAACTCCCCGCGCAGATCATCTCTGTGTCCGCACCGGTGAAAGAACAGGCCACGAAGCCCGAATCCGTCCCAATCCCCGACGGGCGAGCTGATGAGACGGAAGTGACTACAGAAAGTGCAGTCGAACCCGAACAGCACCAGAGTGCCGGCCGCGGTGAAGGACTCTGGATCTGGTGCACCGCCATCGCAGGTGCGGCCGTCATGCTGCTGCTGTTTCGTCGTCCGGCATAGAGTGGAACGCCCGCAACGTGAACGGTGGGCTTGCACATTGCTAAGGTTGCGTGCTGTTCTGGACGCTATGATCCATGACGTCGGTTTACGATGACCGGAACGGGCGGACTCACGAGGATACTTTACAAATTCGCAGAAACCCGGAATTTGGATGTCCACATAATGGAAGAAGACGCCACATACATCTGTGACAGCTGCGGCGAGGAAATTGTTGTGCCGATCGATGTGACGGCAGGACGGCAGCAGGAGTATGTGGAAGATTGTCCCGTCTGCTGCCACCCCAACGTGATCTACGTTGCTGCAGAAGATGATGGTTCATGGCACCTGGATTCAGAATCGGAATCCTGACGCCGGCCGACACTGTTTCATCGCGCTGTCTTTCGACCCCTGGAGAGCGCCTCGATGAGCAGCACCAGCCCCTTTACTGAGGAACGTTCGGCAACGTCCGTCCATCAGGCATTTGAAACGACGTACAACGAGCTCAGACAGATTGCAGATCGGCACCTGGCTCGCAACGACCTGAAACGACAGCTGTCGACGACAGACCTTGTTCATGAAGCATGGCTGAAACTAAACGGAGCAGACCTTAACTGCCAGAGTCGAACTCATTTCTTTGCACTGGGTTCTCGTGCAATGCGTCAGATTCTTGTCGACCGAGCACGGCGGCGCAACACAAAAAAACGCGGCAGTAATGGCGAGCAGTTCTCCCTGGACGAATGCCGCCTGAGTGCGGAAAACGATGAGCATGTCGTGATCCTTGATGATGTACTCCAAAGACTGGAGCGGCAGTCGGCAGAGCAGGCTGCTCTCGTGGAAATGCGATTCTTCTCAGGGATGACAATTCCCGATGTGGCAGACCATCTTGGCCGCTCTACACGCTGGGTGGAACGAGAATGGGCCCTCATCCGCGCATGGCTGCGTGCGGAATTAAGTGAAGACTGATTCCATGCATACAGCAGTCAGATCACTCTTCCATCAGTTATCGGAATTGCCAACGGAAGATCGTGAAGTCGCCCTCGCACAGGTTCAGCGTCGTGATCCCCGGACGGCGCGTGAGGTTGCACGATTGCTTCACCACCACTCGGACGTGCCGGTGTTTGAGAGTGAGGTGTCTCGACGTCCAACACTCGTCCTGAATCGCGATGAGTCACACGATCACCATGACTCACTGTCAAGGGCGGATACGTGCGAACAGGAGGACGGCAGCACTCCAGGGCCTGTCACTCGTGCCAGTTTGATTCGACTGGTTGGGGGCCTCACACTGGCAGCCATCACAGTTGCTGCGGCTCTGGCATGGTTTGAGCTTCAGCAGCAGACTCAGAATTCCGTAGCGGCGACTCTGCGGAATGTCAGTGCGTCACGAGGACAGGCTCTGAAGCAATGGCTGAATGCCGAGGAACAGCTCATTCGGTCCTGGGCCGCGCACCCCGATCTCAAGCCCTTCATTCAACAACTCAATCAGACAGCTCAGCAGCAGAGTCCGAAGCAGGAGCTGGCGAAGGCGCCTGCGTTGATCGAACTGCGACAGCGACTTGACGTTATCGCTCCTGGTGCGGCGTTTGCTGTCTGGAACAGAGAGGGTGTTTTGCTGGCAGACTCCTGTGAAGAACACTTTGAGTTTCTTGGTAACGGAACGACGGAATACGGAGCCAGCCTGCTGTCTCGTGTTCTGGGGCACGGCGAAACTGTATTGTGGCTGCCGGCCGGCAAAGGATTCATTACCGAGGGGTTCGAACTCAAAGGGGAGACGACCAAGCCGGGAATCGCTTTCCTGACTCCAGTCACTGATACCTATGGTCGTCCTGTGGCAGCAGCACTGTTTGCGAGTGAGCGGTACCAGGAGACGCTTGACCAGACGCTGTCTCAGTTCGCCCGTTCAAATGTTCGTACTTATGTGATTGATCGTGACGGAGGGGTTTTTGGAGGAGCGGATTCGTTATGGAGTCGGGAGGCTGCCGCCAGCAGTCGACGGGCGGTAGAGCGAGTTGCTGGGACCGAGTCTGATGCTTGTCCTCTCTCCAGAGCTGCTGCAGCGTGTGCCGCCAGGGAAGACGGGACTGACTGCAGCGGCTACATCGACCCCCGCGGTAAGCTCGTCTGCGGTTCATGGCTGTGGCTGCCTGAATGTCGGTTCGGTGTCATTGCAGAAACCGACCATGAATCCGCATTCGCACCCGTCACTCTGATGCAGACTCTAATGGGCAGCGTTGGTGGTATTCTTGTGCTGGGGTTAGTTGTGGGTCTACTTCTTCAACGACAATACAAAGAGTCCAGTGAAACACCACTTGTCGATGGTTACGTGTTGCAGTCGCAGATTGGTGCGGGTGGCTTTGCTGAAGTCTGGAAAGCCCGCCATCAGCAGTTGCGCCGAACCGTTGCGATCAAAATACTCCGGGCAGAGCAATGTACTCTCCAGAACATCTCTCGGTTTCAACGTGAAGTGCGACTTGCCTGTCGTCTCCGAAATCCCAATACGATCGCGATTCACGACTGGGGAGAAACGCCGGATGGTCAGTTCTATTGTGTGATGGAATATCTGAATGGCATGACGCTGCAGGAACTGGTCGAGGGTTTTGGGCCGGTGTGTGAGGCACGAACAGTCTGGATTCTGACCAGCGTTTGCCAGTCACTTAACGAAGCCCATCGCCATGGGCTGGTTCACAGAGACGTCAAGCCACAGAATGTGATGCTCTGTGAACAGGGAGGGGCGTGTGACATCGTCAAAGTGGTGGACTTCGGACTGGCCAGAAACCCGGACGATTCCGGCGACAATCAGATTACCCAGTCGCAACACTTGATTGGCACACCGATGTATATGGCTCCTGAGCGAGTCCTTGACCCAATGTGCATTGATCCGCGTTCAGATGTCTACGCAGTTGGCCTGTTGGGATTCTATCTGTTGACGGGTCGCGAACCGCATGACCCTGTTGACTCGATGGACGCGCTGTTGAAGGTGGTCAATGAACGAGTCCCCTCGCTGAGCAAATCTGTTCCCGAAGTATCCGGTGAACTTGCGATGCTCATTAATGACTGTGTACAGCCGGACCCGCAACTGCGTCCGGCGAGCGCGACTGAGATTCTTGGTCATCTCGTGCGGCTTCAGCTTCGGGAACCGTGGAATCCGGTCCGCGCTGAATCCTGGTGGAAGCATCACGCAGCTTCCGGAAGCTGACGTCAGGTATCGAGACTGGCAGATTGGGATCCGGGACGACGTTTGGTAGCATCACAAAATCCTCTCCTGCGGTTTGCTGCCAGATCCATGATTCACTCAGTGGCATTCTTTGTTTTCCTCACTGCGTCTCTGATTTCGCTTACGCCGGGTCAGGCTGACGAAGTGCAGTTCAGCAGCGACGTAGCTCCCATCCTCGCGTCCCGGTGCCTCGGCTGCCACAACAATCGTATTTCTGAAGGCCGTTATGCTCTGGATACGCTGGATCGGCTGCTGACCCCGGGAGACAGCGAAGAACCGATTGTGGTGCCGGGGAAGCCTGAAGAGAGCCAGTTGTATCTGCGGATTATTGAGGAGGACTCAGACCTCAGGATGCCACAGGAGGATGACCGGCTGGACCGCAGCGACGTTGACGCCATTCGCAGCTGGATTATGAACGGGGCGGATTTTGGAGATGCCTCCAGGGAAAGTTCGCTTACTGACGTCCTGCCGCCGAGGACCCATCCAGCTGCGCCTCGCACCTATCGGCTTCCCATTCCCGTCTTTGCGGTGGCTCTGTCACCTGGCGCAAAGAGCGTAATCACCGGCGGGTGGCATGAACTACTCGTCTGGGAATCAGAAACGGGGCACCTGACCAATCGTGTTGGGAGAATGCCGCAACGAATCCACGCCATTGAGTACAGCCCCGACAGTCAGTTGGTTGTGGTTGCCGGCGGAGCGCCGGGCGACTACGGAGAAATCCAGATTCATGCTGCTGATGCGTTAGCTCGCTCAGCCGCGCACCCAGTTGTCATCAGTGACTGGAATGATCTGGTTCTCGATGTGTCATTTTCTCCTGACGGCAGGTTTCTCGTCGCATGCGGAGCCGATAACTCAGTGCGTTGCTATTCGCTGGACGGAAAGGAACGCTGGCGTACTCGGCAGCATGTGGACTGGGTCACTGCAGCAGGTATCACGGAGTATTCCTTCTTCGAATCCCGAATCCCGAATGACAAAGGCAGTTCTCTGTTCACGTTCACGGAGTTTGAAGAGAAATCAAAGGAGCATCCTCGCCAGTTCTGGGAGTTCAGCGAATCACACTGCATAGTTCGTGAAGCAAACTGGGAACTGGAGCTCAGGTCAACTCCTGCAAAACAAACAAATTCACTGACAAGGATCACAATCAGCGGGATCGGCAAGACATACCGCGTTGAACGCGAGCAGATTCCCGATGCAGAACTGAACACTTACAGCGACGTCCTGGAATACCTGACTGCCCTGGCAGAACGGCTCCGGGAAGGCAGTGCGCTCTCCGAAGGCCGCGTCCGATTTCCACAGAGCCAGTTTGTCGTTTCTTCGTCTTACGATCGTACAGCTCGGGTGTTCGCATTAGAGACTGGTCGACTGTTTACGACCTACAAGGGGCACCGCAGAGAATATGGTCCTTTGAAAGGTCTGCATCGCGTTCTTGATGTGTTGCCGGAGGCTGGCTCACGTCGAGTCTGGTCAGCAGGAGAGGGGCAGCATATTCACGGCTGGAATCCCGTCGTGGTTCGTGATGAGGATGGTACAGCTGCCGATATGGAACAGAGGTTCTCTAAGGAGTATTCCACCGACCTTCTGAAACACGAATTGTCCGCTCCAATCTTCCGAATCACGCGAAGTCACGACCAGCTCATTGCCGCAACTGGTGATGGCCTGATGCAGAGCATCCGAGCATTTGGTCAGAACGCAAAGTACAGCCTGCAATACGCTGCTGACTCAAAGCAGCTGCGAGCCGCAGATGGTACACCTCGTTACGACATGGCCATCGATAAGACGTCAGGCAGGATTGCGACGGTGGGTGGAAACGGAATCCTGACGATTCAGAAAGCAGACGGGGCGGTACTCCGGCAGTTTGTGGCTGCACCTCTCCGGGAACCAGAACAGGGCGGCAAAGAGTAATGCGAATAATCTCATTGAGTTTGATTATCCTCCTGAGCGTCAGTCTCGAAACGACACACGCACAGGTATGGAAGCTGCATACAATTGATGCATCATCCCGTGGCGCTGACGGTGTCCGACTGGGAGATATCAATCAGGATGGATTGCCGGATATCACGACCGGCTGGGAAGAAGGCGGCCAGATACGAGTGTGCCTGCATCCTGGTCACAACAAGGCAACTGAGAAATGGCCCTCAGTGACGGTGGGCAAAGTGAAGTCTCCCGAGGACGCTGTCTTTGCAGACATCGACGGTGACGGACTGCTGGATGTGGTGAGCTGTTGCGAAGGGAATCAGCAGACAGTGAACCTGCACTTCAATCCTGGCACCTCCGAGCTGCTGGCGCCGGATAAGTGGCGAACACAGATCGTTGATGCGACCGCGAAGAAATCACGGTGGATGTTTTGTGCACCGATGAAGGCCAGACAGCAGACGGTATTCGTCCTGGGCAGTAAGAAGCCAAACGCTCAGATCTCTCTGCTGGACGCTCAAAAGTCGCCAGCCATGATTTCAAAAATTCGCGACTGCGGCTGGATCATGTCTGTCCGGCTGCTTGATCTGGACCACGATGGCGACCTCGACATTCTGTATTCAGACCGTTATGGCGACCGGCGTGGCATCGGGTGGCTGGAGACACCCAACGCAAGGTCCGTGGGGTTCCGCGACCATTTCATCTTCGGCTCTGATCTGCAGGTCATGTTTCTTGATGCTGCTCAGGTTGAGAAACGGTGGAACATTTTTGCCAACACACGTGATGGCTTTGTTCTTCACCTCGCGCAGGCTGTGAATGGTGAATGGAAGCCCGTCAGGATTCCTCACCCCAAAGGGACCGGGCAGGGGAAGGGTGTTGCGGCCGGCGACCTTGACGGGGATGGTGACCTGGACCTTGCCTGCACCTGTGAACACGCCGAAGGACTCGTGGGTGCATTCTGGATGGAGTCGGTCGACGGGCTTTGGAAGTTCCATGATGTGAGCGGCGCCAAACAGGGAATCAAGTACGACCGAATTGAGTTGATCGACCTTGATGGTGACTCGGACCTTGATCTGCTGACCTGCGAAGAGCGAGATAACCTGGGAGTGATCTGGTACGAGAATCCGCTGAAGTGATCGTTGAGATGGCTGTACCGTCTCTTGGAGGGCAACGTGTGAGTAAACTGGAAACCCGAAGCGTGAGCGAGGGGTAACGTTGCATTTGCTGGTAGATCTCTTACTCAACAGAAACTGCGTTCATCGGCGTAAGTCGTTTGGCAGCATTGCTTCTGTTGGCCGAGACGCGTGAGCGTCCGGGCGAACGCACCGTCTGGCCGCTCGTTGACACCCGAGGCCTCACGGCCTTCGGCTCACA
>CAJWGB010000202.1 GCA_913031625.1 uncultured Planctomycetaceae bacterium
AACCACGGTTATGGGACAAAAATTAGATATGCCTTTGTATTGTGCACCAACTGCTCTTCAAAGGTTGTTTCATCATGAAGGTGAGATTGGAGTAGCAAAAGCTGCTGAAAAATTTGGAACTATGTTTGGAATTTCTTCTTTGGGAACAGCAAGTATTGAAGAGATATCTAATTTGGTAAAAACCCCAAAACTTTTTCAGCTTTATGTTCACAAAGACAAGGGGCTAAACAAAGCTTTAATTGAAAGATGTAAAGAATCTAATTTTGAAGCAATGGCTGTTACTGTTGATACAGCGGTAGGAGGAAACCGTGAAAGAGATTTGTATACCGGTTTTACAATCCCAATGAAACTTAAACTCACAGACTTTGTTGTTCGTCCAGCCATCATCCCTGATGTACAGGCCACCAATAAGGAAGACGTAATCCGCGAGATGGTCGCTAGCCTGAAGAACTCCGGTGCCGTTGCGGCGGAAGAAGAAGAAGCCGTGGTTGCTGCGATTCTGAAGCGGGAAGATCTGGGATCAACAGGAATCGGCAAAGGCGTTGCCGTCCCGCACACCAAGCATGCATCCGTCGAAGAACTGGTTGCCACAGTCGCCATTTCTCGTTCCGGCGTTGACTTCTCAAGTCTTGACGGGGAAGACGTTTATATTCTGTTCCTGCTCGTCTCGCCACTCGACCGTCCAGGCGATCACCTGCGTGGACTGGAGAATATCTCCAAGAACCTTCATCAGTCTGACTTCTGCAACTTCCTTCGCCAGTCAGAAACTGCAGATGACATCTGGGAACTGCTCTCTGAAGCGGATATCGAGGAAGAAGAAGAATCCTGAGTCAATTTGGGACTGGAACCAGTCCGAATACCGATGCTGCGGACCGCAGCGATCGCCGTGCTTGCGAGGCAAGTCGGATTGGTGTTCGGATGGCAGCCGGACAGGAGATCGCAATGGAGACAACTCAGCCATTAGAACGCAGGGTGATCCTTGCGCACAAGAATGGACTGCACCTGACACCCATTACGATGCTCGTGCAACGTACGGCCGATTTTCAGTGTGATGTCAGGCTGTCATTTGACGGCAAGACGGCCAGTGCCAAGTCTGCAGTCGAATTGATGCTCCTTGGAGCCACTGAGGGTGCAGAGCTGGTCGTTCAGGCGAGTGGGGCAGACGACGCTGAGGCCGCCATTGACTGCGTCGCCTCAGTGCTTGGGGATGTCTCAGAAGACTGATTTTCCGGGCAAAACGCTGGAATTCACACCCAACGTCACCGGCTAAATCAAACAGAAATCCGTGCACAGTCGACATTTGCGACGATTGACGGATAAACTGCCTCCTGGTGCCGTAATTCTCACGGTCTCCAGGGTGCGTTCGCAGCTTCTCGGTGACTTCACCACTTCCATTCCATGCAGGTCCGAACCGGTATTGCAGTTTCGCCTGGTGTCGTTGTCGGCCCAGCACTGGTACTGGGGTCTGAAAACTTTCGGATCCCCGGAAAATTCCTGCGCGACGCCGTGGAAGTGGAGCTCGCTCGATTCCGGACGGCCCTGGATCATGTGTGCTCAGATATCGAAGAGCATGAGATTCTGGTTGGCGAGCAGCTCGGTTCACAGTATGCCGCCATTTTTTCAGCCCATCTGCAGATGGCCCGTGACCCGCGTCTGATCTCAGATGTGGAGCAAAAGATTCAGGAAGACAACTACTCGCCGGAATATGCAGTCAGTAAGACGCTGCGCGGACTGGCACAGCAGATGCAGAATCTGGGCGACCGATATCTGGCCGAACGGGCATTGGATATCTTCGACCTTGAAAAGCGACTCCTGGGCGAATTGCTCGGGGAACGGCGCGAAGAGCTCAGTAACCTGACTGAGCCGGTGATCATCCTTGCCCATGATCTGACTCCCGGTGAAACAGCCACTCTCAATACGGATTTCGTACTCGGATTCGCAACAGAAGTCGGTGGCCATACCAGTCACACGGCTATTCTCGCGGGGGCGCTTGAAATTCCCGCAGTTGTGGGCCTCGGAAGGTGTCTGGCGGGAATCTCCGGAGGCGAAACCGTCATTCTGGACGGCGATCACGGCCAGGTCGTCATCGAGCCGGATGATTCAACCACCAACCGTTACCGCGATTCTCAGGCTCGAAACCTGAAGGTCTCTGAACGATTGGAGTCGCTGGAGTCCGTTGAGTCTCAGACGCAGGACGGTATTCGCATCAGAACGATGGGGAACATCGAATTCCCCGAAGAGGTTCGCCAGTGTGTTCGCCGAGGTGCAGACGGTGTCGGTCTGTACCGAACGGAATTTCTATACCTTGGCCGCAAGAATGAACCGACAGAAGAGGATCACTATCAGGCATATCGGCAGGTTCTGGAGGCCTGCGGCGATCGGCCGGTCGTGATCCGCACTCTGGATATTGGAGCTGACAAGGTTCCTGACCGGATCAGGCATCGATTCGCGGAAAGCCAGAATCCGATGCTGGGACTCCGCAGCATTCGTCTGAGCCTGCAGGGAACTCCCCTGTTTAAGGTCCAACTGCGGGCAATTCTGCGGGCGGCCGTGTATGGTCGGGCAGAAATCATGTTTCCACTGGTCTCCTCGCTGCTGGAGTTTCGGCAGGCCAAAATGATCCTGATGGACGTCATGGAGGATCTGGAGGACGAGGGCATCGAGTTTTGCCGCGATATTCCCGTGGGAATGATGGTGGAAGTACCGTCCGCCGTGATTCTGGCCGAAGAATTTGCTCGTGAGGTCGACTTCTTCTCAATTGGGACTAATGATCTCATTCAGTACACTCTGGCGTGTGATCGATCCGACCCCTCGGTTGCAAATCTGTATCGATCAGGCGATCCTTCCATTCTGCGGATGATCCAGATGGTGATGACCGCAGCAAAGAAACACGACAAACCTGTGACGGTTTGCGGGCAAATGAGCTCCGATCCAAGGTTTGTCCCACTATTGCTGGGATTGGGACTGCGAAAACTCAGTGTGACGCCCCACTCAATTCCACGACTCAAAGAAGTAGTAACACACATCTCACTCCCCGAAGCAGAGCGTATTGCGGCTCACGCCTGTACGCTCGATCTTGCTCGGGATGTTGAACATTTTCTGTTGGGAGAGCTCGGTCGGATCTGTCCGGACCTGGTCTTCTGAATACCTCCGGTCTCCGATCGGACTTTTGAAACACTTTTTGCCGCTCCGCGGCATGGAAACACGAACGAACACGCGTCACAGAAACCGGCTGCCCCGCTGACTACCGCGGCCCGGTTCCTGTGTGATGACACATGGTGTCGATTGTCGAACTCAGAAAGGAACATGAATTCACAGAGCACTGAACCCGTCAGACTTAACGCTCTTCGGAGACAGAGACTCTGTGCCTCATGCACGATGTGACTCGTCCATCGCAAGGATTCCATTCAGATTTCGACAACGCTCGGTGTTCGTTCTCACGAACGAAAGCTGAGTCATGAAAAAAGAAATGCTTATCAACGTTCTGCAGCCGGAAGAGAGCCGGATCGCGATCGTTGAGGACGGCACGCTGGAAGAGCTGTACGTCGAACGCAGCAGCGCCGAAAACTACGTTGGCAATATCTACAAAGGAAAAGTCGTCAACATTGAGCCGAGCATTCAGGCGGCCTTTGTGGACTTTGGCGTCGGCCGCAACGGCTTCCTGCACGTTAGCGACGTGGAGTACCAATATTACAAGCACATGGTCAAGGACGATCGACGCGACGACGATCATGACGATGAACGGCGTGGCAGCCGCCGTCCCCCGAAGCATCTCAACGAACGCAACGCACGCAACAAGCCACCCATTCAGGACATTCTGCAGCGCGGCAGTGAAGTGCTTGTTCAGGTCATCAAGGAGGGAATCGGAAACAAGGGCCCCACGCTCTCGACTTACATTTCCATTCCCGGCCGCTATCTCGTTCTGATGCCAGGCCTGCAGCGGGTCGGCATCAGTCGAAAGATCAACGACGAAAAAGCGCGTCGTCAACTGCGACAGTCCATGCGAAACATTCGTCCGCCGGAAGGCCTCGGATTCATCGTTCGAACTGCCGGAGTCGACCGCGAAGAAGCCGATCTCAAACGCGACCTGAACTACCTCGTACGCCTCTGGGAGACAATCGTCGGCAAGATCGAAAAGTCGTCCGGCCCGACTGAGATCTATGCCGAATCAGACATGATGATCCGCACTATTCGCGACATCTATGCGAAGGAGATTGATGCCGTCTTCATCGACGAGGATGCTGCTTACGAACGCGCTCGTGACTTCATGAAAATCGTCATGCCGAAGCACGTAAACCGAGTGAAACGGTTCCGAGAACCAGAGCCACTCTTTACTTACTACGGCATTGAAGACGAAATCGCTCGCATCCAGGATCGCAACGTTCCGCTGAACGGTGGCGGCTCACTGGTGATCGATCAGACAGAAGCGCTTGTCGCCATCGACGTAAATAGCGGAAACTTCCGCGTCGACAACGACGCCGAACAAACCGCCTTCAAGATGAATCTGAGGGCTGCCGAGGAAATCGCAAGACAGATTCGCCTCCGAGACCTCGGAGGAGTCATCGTCAACGACTTCATCGATATGCGGGACGAGAAACACCGACGAGGAGTTGAGCGGGCACTGCGCTCAGCCGTTCGTCGCGACCGTGCTCGCACTCGAGTCCTTCGGATCAGCCCGTTTGGACTGATCGAAATGACACGGCAGCGTATTCGCCCGTCTCTCAGACGAAGCGTCTATCAGGACTGCCCCTGCTGTAATGGCGTTGGACAGGTGAAGACAGCCGAGAGCCTGACGATTGAAGTCATGCGGCTCGTGATGTCGGCCGCAAGCAACGACAATGTGGCACGAATCGTAATCGAAATGCACGACCGAGTGGCAAACGACCTGAACAACAGGAAACGTAAAGAACTCACGCGACTGGAAGACAATCGAGACGTGGAAGTCAGCATTGTGTCCCGCTCCGATGTGAACCTCGAACACCTGACGATTTCGTGCGAAGATGACGACGGTCGGGCAGTCAAGACTGACTGACCGCACGGGTGCAGCAGACTTAATCGAACACGTAGCTCTCGGCCCGGACAGGACCATGCTCGCAGGGCCCGGCGACAGGATTCTAACGTTCAATGAGATTCGGATCAGACTGAGTCTCACGAAAACGTAACGTTTCACCCGGGCGCGGTGACAGTAAGTAGCCGTGATTGGGACAACCAGGGCTTAGTCGACTGCGCGGGTCAGAAGTACGACCGCATCGGCTGCCATCGACTCTCCCCGCCCGACAGGCCCGACCTTTTCTCCGGACTTGGCCTTCACGTTGACCTGTGCGGCATCGACTTCCAGTAATGCCGCGACGCGGTCTCGAATCGCGGCCTTGTGATCACGCAGTCGCGGGCGTTCACAGGAAACTGTGCAGTCCAGGTTCAGCAGTTCCCAGCCGTCAGCCTGCAACGTGCTCCAGACATGCTGTAACAGCCCTGAGGAGTCCGCGCCTTTCCATTCCGGATCATCATTCGGAAACCACTCACCAATGTCACCTCGACCGGCTGCTCCCAGCAGTGCATCAATAACCGCATGTAACAGGACGTCTGCATCGCTGTGTCCATCCAGTCCGAATTCAAACGGAATGGTCACGCCACCAAGTACAAGTGGGCGCCCTGAGATGGTGCGATGAGTGTCGTGCCCCTCGCCGACGCGAAAAACCGGCAGATTGTGCATGTGCGTGATACCTGTAGGAAATGTCTGCGACTACATGGGTCGCACAATATTAATCCAATGCCTCGTGATCATGTCTGCCGTTGACCGTCACTCAGAGAATTCCTTAGTTTTCCCACAGATTGCGGCAGCCACCCGTCCGTTTGAGGTGCGCCGCTTGCTCAGGACTCGTTTATTTCATGTTTCGTCGGATCGCACAGACACTGCTGAGCACGCTTTTGATATGCGTGTGCGGCTGCGCGCTGTTCAGCGGTGCATCTGTCTACACAGATGCATCCGGCTATCCGTTGCAGGAACGAAAGAAGCCAAAGCTCGACGGCGTTCCGGTCAGGCAGGTCATTCATCTTGATACCTCGATTACTTCAGCAGCAGAGTCAGACCGCCGGCTGCGAATCGTATGGGAGGAACTCGATGAAAGCGGTCCCATGTCGCCACAGGATCGACGCCGCCTGAATGAAACCGGAATGCGAGTTGGTGTCGCCGGGTCTGCTCTCCCATGGGCACTCAAGAGTCTGCAGCGGGGCGAACGAGGTGGAATGGCGTCTGACTCCACTGCTTCGGACCAGATGTCATTTGGAACCAGCGTTGCTGTCGTCGAGGGTGATCAGACCACAATCGAACTTCCCGGGTCAGGACACCTGATGATTCCCCCCGGCGAACTGCCAGGCTTCAATTCCGGTCGCGACCTGAAGAATGCAAAGTGCGTTTTACAGATTACTCCTGTTGAACACGGACCCGGCTGGGTTGTCATTCGGGTCCTCCCCAAAATTCAACATGGATCGACATCCGTACGTTACAACATGACGGATCAGGGCGAGCAGATGCCGACTCGCCAGAATGAGACGGCCCTCTACGAGCAACAGTTTGAACTCAAGGTGCACGAAAACGAGACGGTTGTCATCGGGCACCTTAAGTCCGACGAATGGACGCTGGGCCGACTGCAGTTTCAATCAGAATCTCTGACTTCTGTCAGTGAGCGGCTCATCGCCTTTCGCCTGAATAAGATCACGCAGGTCGTGGGACAAAAGTCACTGCAGGTGAGCTACCGCGAGTACTGATTCTGCAGAGGTCGCGTCAGAAACCACTACGGCCAGCGAACTCTCTCGAATCCGTCAACGGTGAACTCCCAATCAAGGGCGGGTCAAACGACTAGAACAGGTCGTAGATTGGCTCCCCCCGGTCGAGCAGGTGGTACGGACGATTCTGGGAATCGCGGGCCTGCAGGTCGGTGATTCCCATGGCGTGGTACATGGTATGAACAACGTGTGCGGGAGTGACGGGTTTGTCTGCCGGGTATTCGCCAAATCGATCACTGCTGCCGTAAACCTGTCCGCCTTTGATTCCGCCACCAGCAACGACATTACTGAGAATATGCGTCCAGTGGTCACGCCCCGCGCCAGACACCCCGCCCGAACGTGGATCGCCGATTTTTGGTTTCCGTCCCATTTCACTGGTGACCAGCAAAGATGTCTGTGCCAGCAGTCCACGATCATGTAAATCCTCAATCAACGCCGAGAATCCGCGATCGAATTCAGGCAGAAGGTCATCTTTCAAACAACCAAAGTTGTTTCCATGAGTGTCCCAGCTGCCCGCACTCTTGCACTTTTTCGCGAGGGGAGTGTTAATGCCGTGACCAAGCCAGAAGACTGTGACGAACGGAACGCCCGCCTCGACCAATCTTCGAGCAAGCAGCAGACTCATCCCGTTGACTGTCTGCCCATACCTTTGTCGAACATGCCCCGGTTCTGCCGCAACATCGAATGCGGTGGCTGTGTTTGCTGATGCCAGCAGTGAGAATGCGCGGGACTGCTGCTCTGTGAACGTCCGAGCCACACCCGCATCATCAAACGACCTGCGAGCGGAATCGAGTGCCGTCAGAAGTGAAGAGCGATCATCCAGTCGTCCGGAACTGGTTCCCGCCTGAAGTTCGAGTGCAGGCGCTGTAAACCGGAGCAGTTCTTTCACAGTCCCCTGCAGATAGAGTGGGTCGTGCTGCAGCCCGAGTCGTGCGGAAAACTGACCGGGACGCGTATACGGCTTTCGACTCGGGCTGTGCGGCAGAGAAACAGCGTTCGGCAACGACGATTGTTTTTCGCGTTTTGCAGCAACAACGGACCCCATATAGGGCCAGTCATCCGGATATGGCGTTCTGTTGTTGCCCTGCGTAAGAAAGGTCCGATCCGGGACGTGGCCGGTCAGATTGTGGTAGTAGCCAGCATGGTGGTCATTCGTATTAACCGAAGCACCCACGGATCGAATGATTGAAAGGTGGTGCGCCTGCTTCGCCAGCAATGGAAGATGTTCGCTGATCTCCACGCCCTGAGCAGATGTCGCGATCGGACGAAATGGCCCGCGATATTCTTTGGGTGCCTCGGGCTTCATGTCCCACATATCAATATGGGACGATCCTCCGCACAGGAAAAACAGGATGGTTGAACGTGCCTGTCCGCCGGTTGCCTGATCTCTGTCACGAGCCTGCGCAACCTGCAACCCTGTTGCAGCAGCTGCGGAAGCAACAAGCATCGTTCGGCGACTCACTGGATTCCGGATGTTCAGCATGTGCATTCCTCTGATTCGTTTCACACATTTCACGTCACAGACAGTGTTCCGTCAATCCAATTCCGCTTTGTGTACATGGCCCGTGCAGCAATTGGGATACTCTTCCGCCCACCGAGATGATTTGATCATGACAGCAGACGAGCGTCATGAAGCGTCAGATCCATACGCACCGCAGGCGTTCAGGCCCCGGCCGCAAGGGTGCCACCCGCAATTCCACTGGCCGCAGTCTTCGTCCCGTGTTTCCTGCTGTTGGCACTTTGCCTTTTTGGCTTCCGCCCTTGCCGCGGACTTTCAGCCCTCAGGCCGGAGATCTTTCTGTCTATGACCGGCTCGCCGCCTGTCGGTCAACTCCGCTAATCTTCGAACACAATTTATTGCACCGGATAACGACGGGGACATGGCCGTGTTCGCACTTCCGTCTCGCTTTGAGGACTCGCTGAATCTGGAAGGCAATGATGACGTCAACGATGATGAAAATGTTCTGACAACGTCGATGGACAGTTCGGTCTATTCAACACCCATTGCTACCAACCGGTCCTGTCTATCACTTCACGTAATCTGCTGTTTGCGATTCAGACACAGACCGGGACCGACCAACAGTTGCTTAGCGACACGATCCGCGAGTCCACCAATTCAGCACTGCTGCGTCTTACTGGACACCCAATCGAGGACCGTCGGGATTGAAGATTACCGGCTCTTCCGGTTTCCCCATTCCGACGATGAGATCATCAATAAGAAGCAGCTGATCAAGCAACTGCACAACCACATCGTCTGAGACAAAGTTGGTCTGTTGTTCGTTACTGATCTCAATGATCCCCTGCCCACGATCGATGACGTTGAATTCGCTGAGGTCGCGATTCAGGAAATGCAGCGTGTCAGCGCTCTCTTCTGCATCAACCTCGCTGCGGTTTCGACAGTAATGCATCGCTCGCCTCTCCAGTCATGAAGATATGAAACTGATTCCAGTGTCGGGAGGCATCTCTGCTATAACACAGCGAAGTTTGTAGTTCTCATTTGCATGAGATGATGTGGTGGTGTGCGAATCTATTTTGTCGCGCTGTTGCCTTTTGGCAACGTTAATTTCCGCTGTCGCTCCTGAGACGGTGTGCCAGACGGTGCGTTTCGCCCGTCCGCTGGCGCGTCTCGGCGACCAGTTATAATGCTGCCAAACAACTTGCGGCGACAGGGTGCAGAAGAGATTGATGCATGAAATCATGGTAGGACGAAGGGACAGACTGTAAACCTCGATCGAACGCACTGGATTCCGTTAATATTGTCAGGGAACGTCGGTTCGACAGCTATGAGTTCAGATTCCGGCAATCCAGTCGCAGGGTACCAGGCATGGCGTGACCTCCTTTTTGCACACTGGCGGCTGCCCGCAGACAGTGTTCAGGCCGTCCTACCGGAAGGCCTGACCGTTGAGACCTTCGACGGCGACGCCTGGGTCGGGCTGGTGCCATTTTCGATGGAACGAATCCGCCCCTGGTGGTTCCCACCCGTTCCGGGGATCTCATGGTTTCTCGAAACCAATCTGCGGACGTATGTGAAAGACAAGTCAGGTCGCACGGGAGTCTGGTTTTTCAGTCTGGATGCCGACAACCGAATCGCAGTCTGGACGGCTCGAACATTCTGGAATCTGAACTACAGGAATGCAGTTCTAAGCCTCCAGCAATCGAACACTGGTCTTAACTACCACGGAAATCGAAGGGACGGATCGGCCGAATACAGCCTGGTAACTCCAACTCCGAAGGGACCATTGCAGACAGCTGCTGAAGGCACGCTGGAATTTTTTCTGCTCGAGCGATACCACCTCTTTGCGGAACAGTCCGGTCAGTTCTGGTACGGACAGGTTCATCACGCGCCCTATGAGTTTCAACCGGTGGAGTCACTTTCCCGGTGCAGTCAGACGTTGACAGTCGCTGCCGGCCTTCCGGCCTGCAACGAACCGCCAGTGCATGTCGCGTGGTCCCCCGGAGTCGACGTGAGTGTTTCAAAACTGCAGAAGATCAGGCCGTAACTAATCAGAATTGCTGTGATCTGCAGAATTGCCTGCCTGTCCTGACAGTGACCTGCTCACAATGCTGCTTCACGAAGTCCATGTCCTTTTCAACTTCCTTTGGCACCATCCCGCGGATCAGCCGCCGCATGAGACGAACCTCACGAAACCGAACTCAGTACTGTGTATCGGACAGAAACTCAACATTCGCAACGTGAGGCAGCACTTTCGAAAACTCACGAATGTCTGCAACTGTGCGAAAGACTGCCTGATCGGCGCCTGAATGGACCGGATCACTGTGGTTCGAGTGATCGTTCTGCCGGACTACAGTTTACATATTCGTTTTCGTATCTCCGGAAGTGTCTCCCGCAACTTTCTGCAGGGCCTGACTAATCGCAAGATCATGGCTGTGATCTCGGCTATAGATGCGAAAGATCAGAAAGCTTGTCGGGAGGCTGCGGAACAACTCATCATCATTGAGTTCACTGGATTCGCCGGAGGCAGCATCAAACCAGAAGTTCAGTTTGCCCGTGGGCCGTCGAGCACTTGGACGATGATAGTGTCGCGCAACATCGATTCGCAAAGCGATGTCCTGCAAGTGTACTGGCAGGAATTCACGAACTCGTCGTTCGACAAGTTCCGGTGCCGAAAAGATAGTGACATTCTCAGCCTGACCCGAATGAAAGTGCATCACCCTCTCACACGCCATACGCCACATTTCACGACGGTTGATAATGTCCTTCCAGTGACTCCCCAGTTCGGCGAGTTGAGGATCGTCACTGTCTGCCCACCGCGTCACATCAACGAGAAAAGATGACTCGGTCAGGCGTTGATAGGCGTCAAGGTGCTCAATTGGGTGACCAGGAAAGAGACGCTGCATCGTGTGGCTGAAGTATTCTTCCAGCGAAATATCGATACCTCGAACCGTACGATGAAAGTAAATCGTACGGAACAGATTAGCACGGGTCTCGATGAAGTTGATCAGTGTTGGCAGTCCCCGCGCGTGAATCGTCAGCCCTTCCTTCGTAAAGAAGCTATAGTGAATCAGGCGTGATATATCGAAAGCACGCGTATTGTAGCCCGACATGTAGGCGTCTCTCAGGACAAAATCCATGTTGTCCACGGTATAGATGCCACTGAACAGAGCACGGAGTTTTCGCAGCCACTCCGGATGTCCGTCTGCCTCATCCGCGTCGCCGGCCGGGCGACGAATGAGCCACGCAACCTGCCGGGGATCAAGTTCTTCGAGCGGTTGAAGCTGACCGGAAGGGTTACGTCTGATGGACCGAATGATATCGCCAAGTTCGTGCTCGATGATGTGACTGCCAATGTCTTCGTGAGTCAGTTCAAATTGAGCAAGATAGTGGTCATCAAAGAAGTGGCCGAATGGCCCATGACCAACGTCGTGCAGCAGTCCGGCGATTCTCACCAGACTCTCCACGTAGTTTTTGGAGGGAACATTCGAACACGAATCATCCAGAGATTCGTACCATGCCTGAACTGCAACACTCCCCAGGTGCATGACGCCGAGGACATGCTGAAATCGCATGTGCTCTGCGGATGGAAAAACCCACCATGCCGTTTGAAGCTGGTGAATATGCCTGAGACGCTGCACCCACGGGTGATCGATCAGCTCTCGCTCAGAGGCTTCTCCCTGCGGTAGTCCGGATGCCGACGTGAACGGGATGTACCCGTGAATCGGGTCGTGCGACAGGCTTTCGGTTGTAAAATCTCGAGGCATGGACGCGGGATCTGAGGGCAGTGAGTCGGGCGAATGAAACCTTAGGATCTTTCTCGTTGAACGAACAGCTTGATTCCGTGCTCAGTGCAATCGGATGGGCGCAAAAAAAAACGCTCCTGCCGAAATCGACAGGAGCGTGTCTTCCTTCTGCGAAGTTGGCTGACTATTCGCCTTCTTTGGCTTCGCCTTCGCCAGCAGCAGCAGCTTCACCTTCGCCAGCAGCAGCTTCACCTTCGCCAGCAGCAGCTTCGCCTTCGCCAGCAGCAGCTTCGCCTTCGCCTTCGCCAGCAGCAGCTTCGCCTTCGCCAGCAGCAGCTTCGCCTTCGCCAGCAGCAGCAAGTTTGG
>CAJWGB010000203.1 GCA_913031625.1 uncultured Planctomycetaceae bacterium
ATCGATCTTTCCATCTGGCGAGCACTCGGGACACGCAACGGCAAAGAAGTCATCGAATCAGAATTCTAATGGCGAATCGTTCCGACGTTGCAGTCTCACCCCCAAAACCACAAACGCGTCAGACAGGTTCTTTTCAGCCACAGAAAGTGGGGTGCAAAGATCTCAGCTCTACGTGGTAAGCGGTCCCTGAGAGTTGCGGAAGCGCACGTTGAGTCTGACTTAAAATTTGCCCCGCGGTGATCGGCAAATCCGCTATTGGTGGTCGACACGTGGATTTGTTGTGATACTGATCACCAGTCCAGCAACTCCAGGATACAGACTTCGCAAGGCAGGATTCTGATGACGCCCAGCCAGATCGCCTCCCTTTCCAGGGATACCGCACTCCAACTGTATCGCACGATGCAAATCATTCGACAGACCGAGGAGCAACTGGCTCGCTGTCACCAGCGCGGCCTGGTCCATGGAGCGTGCCACACCTATGTGGGTGAAGAAGCGATCGCAACAGGCGTGTGTTCGCACCTGACCAATGACGATGTCGTCTACAGCACGCATCGTGGTCATGGACACGCGTTGGCCAAGGGAGTGTCTCCCGGCTCACTGATCGCAGAGCTCTTTGGGCGAGAGACGGGGGTGTCCCAGGGACGCGGAGGCAGCATGCATCTGTTTGCTCCTGAGATCGGAATGCTGGGAACCAGTGGCATCGTCGGCCCCTGCATTCTGCATGCGTGTGGAGGAGGCTACACATTCAAAGTCCTTGAACAGGAAAATGTTTCGGTGGCGTTCTTTGGTGACGGAGCCGTCAATAATGGTGCGTTTCACGAGGGCCTCAATATGGCCAGCATTTGGAATCTGCCCGTTGTATTTGTGTGTGAAAACAATCAGTTCGCAACAGAGGTTCCGTTCAATTATTCGAGCGGCATTCCTGACGTGGGCCGCCGCGCCGAGAACTATGGTATCCCCGGCTTTGAACTCGATGGCAATGACGTTGTCAGTATCTGGCAAACAGCAGGGGAGGCTGTTGAACGTGCTCGACGTGGACATGGCCCCACGCTGATTGAATGCAAGACCTATCGAACGCGGGCTCATGCTGAAGGCATGGGCGATTACACATATCGAACACGGGAAGACGTCGCGGAATGGAAACAACGGTGCCCGATTCAGCGATTCGCGGAGCACTGTCTCGCTGAAGAGCTGGCAACGCAAAATGACTTTGATTCCATTGCCGAAGAGATTCGAGCAGTCGTCGAACAGGGAACAGCAGAGGCAGAAGCCGCTCCGTATCCGGATGGCGCAAATGCTGCGACTCACGTTTATGCAGCCAGCAGTCAGTCTGTTTCACCTGCTCCGCCTGCAGGCACGCGAGAAGCGACATGGGTCACCGGCACACTGGAGGCACTCGACTACGAAATGGAGCGTAATCCAGGCATCTTCGTCATGGGGGAGGGAATCGGAGCACGGGGAGGCAATTTTGCCACAACAGTTGGTCTGTATGACAAATACGGACCGACGCGCATGTGTGACACTCCCATCTGCGAACGAGGATTTGTCGGGCTGTCATGTGGCGCGGCCATGTCGGGTTCTCGCCCTGTCATCGACTTCATGTTCATCGATTTCATCAATGATGCTTTTGGCGAATTGATCAATCAGATTGCCAAAATGCAGTACATGTCCAGTGGTCGACTCAGGATGCCTGTGCTGTTGCGGGGATGCATCGGGATCGGCCATTCCGCCGCCACTCATCATTCCGGCAGCTACCATTCCATCTATGCCCATATCCCGGGACTGCGAGTTGTTGTTCCCGCGACACCGTACGATGCCAAGGGACTCTTCCATCACGCCCTTCGCTGCAACGACCCAGTCCTGTTTCTCGAACACCGTGAACTGTTTGGCGTCAAACAGGCGGTGCCGGAAGAGCCGTATGAGATTGAGTTTGGCAAAGCACACATTGCCCGCAACGGATCAGATATCACAGTGGTGGGAGTATCATTGATGCTGCACCGTGCACTTGCTGCCGCCGAACACCTTGCGGAAGAAGGACTTTCGGTGGAAGTGATCGATCCACGCTGCGTCTCGCCGCTGGATACTGACACAATTCTGCAGTCAGTCGCAAAGACCGGTCGCCTTCTGGTCGTGGATGAGGCGTTTCAGCCCTGCAGTGTGGCCTCAGAAATCTCTGCGAGAATTGTGGAACGTGGTTTCGATGAACTGGATGCTCCCATTCGATGCCTGAACGGACTCTTTACTCCGACTCCTTATGCACCCAGCCTTGAAGACGCCGTGGTGCCGGGGACCGATGAGATCGCAGCAGCCATCCGAGCTCTGGCAGCGGAATAGAAAGGGGATCTGTCATGGCAATTCCGATCACTATTCCACGTCTTGGATGGAGCATGGATGAGGGTCTGTTCGGCGAATGGGTCCGACAGACGGGTGACCAGATTAACGCGGGTGACCCTCTGTTCCTGCTGGAAACCGAGAAGGCACTTCAGGAAGTCGAGTCCGTTGATTCCGGCATCCTGCATATCGTCAGCGACGGCCCGGGGCAGGGCGATACCGTCCGAGTGGGCACAGTGGTGGCATGGCTGCTCGCGGAAGGTGAGGCACCACCTGTAGCGACTCCAACTGAGCCACCGGAAACTGCGAATGTCCCTGCTTCGCCTGCACCAGGACCTGCGAAAGCAAGTGTTGCTCAACCGGAACCAGTGCCCCACATTGATAAGGCACAATGTGTCGCGTCTCCTTCCGTACGCCGCCTGGCTCGCCAGCTGAATGTGGATCTCGGTTCACTGGGATTCACGGGGACCATCTCTGAACACGATGTTCGACGTGCCGCAGACGGAGTTCAGCCAACACAGATTTTCATACCGGCCACGGGATCCGGAAACGTCGCGCGAAACAGTCATCCCGGTCTCCCGACAATCTCCCCTCGAGCCGCCCGAACAGCGAGACGGCTGAGCATAAACTGGACTCAGCTGACTTCCTCCGGAACCTCCGGCCGAATCTCGGAGAAGGATGTTCTTGCTGCGGCCGGACTGACTTCCCTCCCGGAAGGCACATGGGATTCAGCCTCAACCGTCCGTGCAATGACGGCCGAACGAATGGCAGAAAGTGTGCGGTCCACGGTGCCAGTGACCCTGAACTCTATCGCGATCGTCGATGACCTGCTTGAGGATCGCAGCCGACGACGAGAATCCTCGGCGCCCCGGATCCCATCCGTTCATGACTACATCATTCGTGCCGTTGCAAAAGGGCTGGCAGAGCATCCTGACCTGAACAGTTGCTGGATGAATGGAGAGATCCTGCGACCAAACGGCGTCCATATCGGTCTGGCGGTGGATACAGAACATGGCCTCCTTGTCCCTGTCATTCGCAATGCCGACCAGTTGTCACTCGAGGAGATCGCGGAGGAGTCAGCCCGCCTCATCGAGTCGGCTCGTCAACGACGACTCATGAAGAGTGACATGTCAGGTGGTACCTTTACAGTGACAAGTCTGGGGGCGCTCGGGATTGACGAGTTCACTCCTGTCATCAATCCGGGAGAAGGAGCAATCCTTGGTGTTGGAGCAATTCGCATGGTTGCTCGACCTGGCATGGAGGAAGGCAGCGTGGAATGGCGTCAGCAGATGACGCTGTCACTGACATTCGATCATCAGGTCACAGACGGAGCACCCGCCGCGAGATTTCTGAAGGACGTCGTTGCCTCACTCGGTCCGGCTTAAGTAGGGTGGGCACGGCCCACCAACGCACTATATGTGCGTAACATTAAGAGCGGTGGGCCGTGCCCACCCTACTTCCGCTGCGTGTCTCCTTGTTGTGGGGCGGTCTCCTGCCGTCCCACCCACAAACGGCCTGCCTACACTTAACTCCGTGTCTCTCTGTGCCCTCTGTGGTGATACCCTCTTGATTAACCACCGAGTCCACAGAGGAACGCAGAGATTGCCTGCCTACCTCTGGCCTGACAGGACATCAACCTGTCGGCGCAGTCCCAGCTCTTCCGACAGTCTGCTGACAATCATCAGCACCAGGGTGGCAGACAGGCCGACGCTCAGCCAGTGAATGAAGAATCCTGCGACTGGCGGACCCTCCCTCAAGACTGGAACAAGATATCCGCCGAAGGAAATCAGCACGGCGAGAATCGGATGAGCCCATTGCATCTTCCTGCGCACGTCTGACCAGCGACGTTTGCGATTGAGCCGTCCTGCAAGCCAGCCGCTGGCCACTGCCAGAGTGCAGACGGCGGCAATGTGCAGTGGGTTGATGACCAGCCAGGCCAGCAGTCCGACTCCTGAGAGCAGCATGCCGGATGCGGTACAGGCCCAAAAGATGCATGCACACGCCGTCGGCAGGAATATTGAGCCTGCAGGGAACAGGTCAGGACGTGCCTGTTCGAGGACCAGCGCAAACCAGAACGCCATTAACCAGAACGCCGCCTGTTTCATCATGGGCCTCCATCATGCTGTCCGGTGGCCGTATTCATCACCGGATGAATCACATCCACACGTTCAACAGTGTCAGGGGCCACGCCAGGCGTGACGACGATCTCCCACTCACCACCTTCGTTGTACTCTGCTCTGGTGACTCGACCGTAATACAGCCGTGGTCCGTTGATCTGATCGATATCAGCAGAGAAGATTTCATCACCCACGGCAACTGCACTGGTGTAAGGAATTCCGGTAACTCGGCAGAGCCCGTCGCCCGTGCCTTCCAGCAGCCCTCGAGCTCCAAAGGATGGCCTAAGTGAATCCATGCGGACAATCTGGACGGCAGCTGAGAAGTCCGCGTCTGTCGTCAGCTGGACCATGCTGACCCAGCGGGACACGGCCGAAATACGTCCAATCACAGCCCGACCTGTTGTTACTTTCATGCCGGGAACCAGAGAGAACCGTTCCCCTCGATCGATCACAAGCCCCGTTCCGTCAACAACAAGTCCGGACTCCCGGAGTCCCTGAGAAGCGCCGGCATCGATAAACAAAGTCCTCAGACTGTCCGGTATCTCAGGTCGACTGAGTACATGCGCCGGGACAGATGCGAATTCCACCAGATCGAATCCGCTAACCGAGTTAATCTCGTTCAGCCGACTGAGATGTTCCAGCTGCCGATGCAGCTGCGCATTCTCAATAATCAGCTGTCGACGTTGCAGCTCATTGGTCAACAGGTCTGCCTGCAATTGTTCCAGTTGCAAATCAGGAGTCGCCTCGTCAGTGGATCGCTGGCCGGAGATCGCGGCGACCACCAGTCGACCCGGGCTGACAGAATTCAGCACACTCATGCGCACAGACTCAAGGCTGCGCATCTGGTCCGCGCACCACACACACAGACAGGCAGCAAACACAATTGCTGTCGCGATTCCCAGTCGTGTGTTGTTCGGTTCCGAGTTCATTCCACAGATTCAGCAGGGTCGTGTGGCGGCTTCCAGCCGCCATGCTCCAATGTCTGTTCTCCACGTTCAGTTGATCACCAGTCAGTCGACCAACCTTCAGGTTGCGCCTCTATCGCCCTCGTTCCAGTCGACTCTGCCATTGCTCGAGGTGGTCCAGGCAGATCATGCCTCCGCGCGTCACGATCGTTCGGGGAGCGTCTGCCACTCGTACCGGAATCCCCAGGCACTGTGACATAAACTGACTGATTCCCCGCAACTGAGCTGCGCCTCCTGTCAGCACCATCCCTGTATCAGCAAGGTCCGAAACAAGTTCCGGCGGACACTGCTCTATCGTGCCGCGCACTCCGTCAACGATTTCCATGAGAGCCACCTGAAGTGATTCCCGAACCTCTTCACTGGTGATCATTGCGCGCCGCGGAATTCCACTGGCAGTATCAAGCCCACTGATCTCGTGACTGGTTTCGTGATCAAGAGGAGCCGCGCTGCCGATCAGAATCTTCAATTGCTCGGCCGACTGTTCTCCGATTCTGAGCGAGTATCTTCTCCGGAGAAACTGCACAACAGCCTTGTCCATGACATCACCGGCGGTTCGCAGGCTGCGTGAGGCCACGATGTCACCCAGACTCATGACTGCCACTTCGGTGGTCCCACCTCCGATATCACAGACAAGACTGGCCAGCGGCTCAGACACGGGGAGACCAGCTCCGATGGCAGCGGCTCGTGACTTTTCAATGAGCCAGATCTGTCCGGCGCCTGCTCGTTCAGCACTGTTGATGATTGCGCGTTTCTCGACAGCCGTCATACAGCCGGGGACTGCGATGATGACCCGCGGACGAATTCCCAGTCGACGTCCGGTCGCCTTCTGGAGGAAATACCGGAGCATTGCTTCCGTCAGCTCATAATCACTGATCACTCCGTGTTCGACCGGACGAACGGCGCGAATTCCTTCCGGCGTTCTGCCGAGCATCTGATAAGCCAGCCGACCGACGGCCGCACCTCGTCCAATCACGGCAGTGGGATTCTTCCCGACAGCGACGACAGACGGCTCGTCCAGACGGATTCCTTCGCCGGGCAGACCGATGCGCGTGGACGATGTGCCCATGTCGATCGCCAGGTCAGCGGAAAACTTTTGTCGCAGCCAGTTGAGCATCCATGCTCCGGAGGCAGAAGGTGATACGGATCCTGCGCGGGCTGCCTCTGCAGACCGTCAGAGCAGGAATGGCCGCAAATTGTAGTTTTCGGCCAAAACTGCCGCCATAGGGATGCCTGAGGGGCCCGCCAGCAGTCGTCATAACCTCGCTGGAATCAGGGATTTACGCGTCCAAAGCTGGGTTTATGCCATAATCCGCCACTCACAGTTCGTACGAATCTGCGCTCAGAATACGTGTTTCTTCGGCCCAGCCCGGCCCAGAGGTCTTTCTTTGGCTCTTTCCGTAACAGCACTTGCTCGCCGATTTGGCGTTGATCAGGCAGTCGCTTATGCGGTCGCAGCAAAGGCATGGCAACTGATTGCCGGGCAGCTGACGGCTCTGGCCATCGTCTTTTGCCTGACCAAAACGGAGCAGGGCTACTACTACGCCTTTTTGTATCTGCTGGCCATGCAGATCTTTGTGGAGCTGGGGCTGCACGTGGTGCTGATCAATGTTGCCAGTCATGAATGGTCGCAGCTGCGTCATGAGCACTCGCAGGTCGAGGGAGACTCGACAGCAAAAGCCCGCCTCTCTGCACTGACCCGGACATCGACCAAATGGTATTCCATTGCAGCCGTTCTCTTCACTGTGCTCGTGGGCATCTCCGGCCTGATCTACTTTTCACCGGCTGACTTCGTCAAAGATGCCACACACACGGTCGCATGGACGGCACCGTGGCTGTGCCTTGTCGTCCTCACCGGACTCCAGCTGTGTATTCTGCCGAAGACCGCCATCCTGGAAGGTTGTGGTCAGCTGCCCACGATCAACCGCATTCGATTCTGGCAGGCGCTGGCGGGTTCGGCTGTTGTCTGGACAATTATGGTGTCCGGAGGCGCCATCTGGGCGATGTGTGGCGCAGCGTTCGTGCGACTGATCGGTGAGTACTACCTTGTCGCCACAAAGTATCGCGGATTCTTTCAGTCGTTAGAGGAAGTCACCGATGAACGCGCGATCGACTGGAAACTGGAAGTCGTCCCTCTGCAGTGGCGGATCGCAGTCCAGGGAGTGCTCTACTGGTTTGCCAGTCACCTTGCCGGGCTCGTCCTGTTTAAGGTTCACGGTGAGGCGACGGGGGGCCGATTTGGATTAATGTGGACCGTACTGACGGCCGTCCAGTCTGCTTCCATGGCATGGGTCGAAACGCGGCGTCCGCTCTTCGGTCAGCTGATCGCTGAAAAGAATTACACTGAACTTGATCGTCAGTTCTTCCGCATGTCACAGATTTCGATGGCACTGGTCCTGGCAGGCGCGACGCTGGTGGTTTCCGGCGTGTACGTTGTGAATGAATTCGACCTGCCCTACTTCGATCACATCGCAGATCGCCTGCCAACACCGTTGGCCACGCTGACGTTTGCCGTCGCATTTGTAAGCTATCAGCCGGCGCTCTGCACGAATCTGTATGTTCGAGCACACAAACGAGATCCATTTTTGATTCCGGCCATCGTCTCCAGTCTCTCTATTGCGACTCTCGTTTCAGTTCTCGGGTGGCACTACAGCATTCAGGGGGCCGGCATAGGCTACCTGATCGGAGTTGGGGCAATTCAAAGTCCGATCTGGGTGACTGTCTGGCTTGTGACACGACGCCGGTGGCATCAGCAGGAGGGTGCCGCATGACTTCGCAACTTCCTCAAACAAGACCATCCAGTTGCTGCGTCTGTGGTTCCGATGATCACGCGCTGGTGCTCAGAACGATCGACTACCTGTTTCACATACCGGGCGAGTACTCTGTTGTTCGCTGTCGTAACTGTGGCCATCGTTTCCTGAATCCACAACCCACTCCTGACTCGGTCCATCTGTGCTATCCACAGAACTATGGACCTCATCAGACTGCTGCCTCATCTGTAGCCACAAGCAGTGAATCGCCCGTAGAAGATACAGCACCTGTCCCGTGGTATCTCCGGTACCTGCCACTCCGGCGAATCCCGGGACTCAGGGCACTTTACTTCTGGCTGACAGACGACCTGGGGCATCCGATTCCTAAACTCCCCGAAAACGACCAGCCAAAGCTCCTTGAGTTGGGATGCAGTACCGGCGCATGGCTGTTACGGGCTCAGCAGGCTGGCTGGTGCGTCACCGGTGTGGAACCCGGAGACGCTCCTGCGCAGACGGCTCGAGACGCCGGTCTCAACGTCCAAACGGGTCTGCTGTCAGAGGTCGAGCTCGAAACTGGAACTTTCGACGTTGCAGCCGCATGGATGGTGCTTGAACACGTTTACGATCCGTCTGAGACACTTCGCGAACTCGCAGCTGCTCTAAGACCAGGCGGGCAACTCAGCTTTAGCGTGCCCAATGCCGGAGGAATTGAGTCGGCTCTGTTTCGGGGTTCCTGGTATGTCTGGGAACCGCCACGCCATCTGCATTTCTTTTCCTCTCGGATTCTGAAGCGACTGCTCCGGGAAGCAGGTTTCACCGACATCCGGATTGTTCATCAACGCAACGCGCTCAACCTCATTGGCAGCCTTGGTATCCTGTTAAAACGAATACCGTTGTTGAAACGTCTCACTGCGGGCATCGGAGAACGTCTGATTCGCTATCCGGAATCACCACGCCTCTGGCTGCAACTGCTGTTGAGCCCCCTGGCTATCGGTCTTGCATTTCTCCGTCAGGGAGGTCGACTGACCGTAACGGCAGTGAAGCCCAGTACTGGATCGGAGGCGGGATGAGAATTCTCTTTTTGTCATCCGGCCCGCAGGTGCCCTCGTCGCGATTTCGCATTCTGCCGTTTGCCAGGCTACTTGCACAGGATGGACATCGCTGCACAGTCGCGCATAGTTTTCCGCAGAAGTATGACTACTTTCCGTGGATGGGGTTCCGGCCAAGCCAGTTGCTCAAGCGAAGTGTTCGATGGTGGCACTGGCTAAGAACAAAACTGACACGCTACGACATCGTCTATATTGATCGTGAGATCTTTGATGACCCAGCTCATGAGACTGAACTTCGTTTTCGCGAGTCCTGTCGTCGAATGGTAGTCGACTTTGACGATGCCGTATTTCTGCGATACCCCGACAAGTTTGAACACCTTGTTCGGCAGGCGGACCTCGTTGTCTGTGGAAACCGCTTCCTCGAGGAGCGCGTCACAGACGTCACAGATGCAGAGTCACGTACTCTGATCATTCCAACATGTGTTGACATGGATCGATATCAACAACGGCCGCCGATGACTGAGGCGGGCGTCCCGGTTGTGGGATGGATGGGGACCTCAGGCAACCTTCAATACCTGAGTCAGGCTGCAGAGGCGATCTGTCGCGTCGCGGCAGACATTGACTTTCGCTTACTGCTTGTTGTGCCGGACACCAGTGCTCTTACAGCAATGAACCTGTCAGGAGTTGCGATTGACCACGAGCAATGGTCGGAGCACACAGAGATCGCCCAGCTCCATGGCATGGACATCGGACTCATGCCGCTGCGATCCGGTGAAGACTGGGCCCGCTACAAATGCGGCGCAAAACTACTGCAGTATCTGGCAGTGGGAACACCAGGAATTGCTTCACCGGTTGGTGTCAACGGAGACATCATCGGCGACAATCAGCACGGATTCTGTGCAGACAGCGTGGAGGAATGGGAAGCTGCTCTGCGAGCACTCCTTGGGGACCATGAACTGCGTCAACAAATGGGCACTGCAGGACGCAGCTTCGTTAAGCAAAACTACTCTGTTCAGTCTCAGTATCCGATTCTGCGTGATGCTCTCACGCGGCTCACGATGGAAGACTGAAGCAGGTGGATGTCACAGGCTCTGCCAGCCCACAGACGGCTCTGCTGAGAGTTTCGGACACTGGTTAGGGAATGACGGCAGACGTCAAAGCTCGCATGTTCGACCTGGACTTCTCAACCAGAGAAGAACCACGGCCTCGCAGCAATGCAGGGAATCGTTCAGCCCCATGGTGGGTCGGTCAATGCTGAAACTGCAGTGGGGCAGGGCACCACCGTTCGAATCCCGTTTCCTCTGCTTGCCGATCAACATTCCAGAGTGATCCAGGAACATTTATGTACACCTCCGAGTCAAGACCGGGGTTGTGCATCATGATTTCATATTCTTCTGCCATCAATGATGGCGACGCTCAGAAACTCACCCCAGGAAACGACCCAACTATGTGAAAGTCGACGATCATCACTTCGATCGATTCAATGAACAGGTGGCACACAAGCCATGCGAAACGGCACGAAGTGGTAAGAATGGCGAAGGCGTGGTTGTTGGACTGGAGCAGGGAAAAACCAGTCGCGCAATAAAAAAGCACGGTTTTGAAACCGTGCCTGATGCCCTGGAGAGGAGTCGAACCTCCACGCCCATTACGGGCACATGAACCTGAATCATGCGCGTCTGCCAATTCCGCCACCAGGGCTGGTGATCGTGTGGGGATGCTACAGACCGTTGACAGGCCACACAACCGGGAGGTTCGATTTTCCGATCGACATTTTCCATCCGCGACAACTCTCCGTCAGATTCTGCCACCTGGGGCCGGGTAGCTGACCAGGAATGCCGGGGAGAAAGCGAACTCCAACGGCGATTCGCCGGTCTTTGGTGCCACTCTTGACGGCTGCGGGTACAATCTGCGGTCCTCGCTTCACTCTTTGATTAACCGGGTCTCCCATGCGATCGATGCCACTTCTTCTGTGCCTCACCGTTTTCCTGGGAGCATCCAGCACAGCTGACGAAAACCCCACAGCTTCGCAGCTCATGCCGGAATCAACTGTCTTCTACGTTGAGGTCCCGGACCCGTCAGGCCTGATTTCAGCCATTTTCGATCATCCACTACGGCAGAAGATCGAGTCCCTCGAACCATGGAAGCAGGCAACATCGACTCCTGAATACGCTCAGTTCAATACCGGGCTTGTATTTGTGGAGGGTGTGTTGGGGATGAAATGGCGTGAAGCAGTGAAAACAGCAACCGGCAGGGGAATTGCCTTTGGGTTCGACCCGGCTAATGAAGCCGTACTGGTCGCCATTCAGGGTGACGACGCGGATGCAATGCAGACTCTTCACGATAAAGCACTGCAATTCAGTCAGTTGGGGCCGGCGGATCAGCTGAAGAAGGGCACCTACCGTGATCTGCCGGTTTACCAGGCAGGTGAAGCACGGTTCGCACTGGTTCGCAACTGGTTGCTGCTGACCAATCACCCGGATACGGGCAAAGCAGCCATTGACAAACTGCTTGATGGCAATGCATCAGGACTGGACCAAAACGAGTTTTTTCAACAGGCCAGGGCAACCCAATCGCGAGACGCAACTGCATGGGCGTTTTTGAATCTCAAGTTCATTCGTGATGCCGGCGGAGCCCCCGAACTCTTTCGGCAGCAACCGTCAGACAATCCAGGTGCAGAACTCATTGCCGGAGGCATCCAGAGTGTTCTTCAGAAAACGCCATGGCTCACGGCCAGCATTCGCGTGGGACATGAGGCACTGGAAGCGAAGGTTTCTCTTCCACACGATGCGTCATGGGTGCCTGAACAACGGGAATTTTATTTTGGACCTGACGGTGCCGGCAGAGCTCCTTCCATTCCGGCAGTGAAGTCACCTTTGTTCAGCCTGAGCACCTATCGCAACTTCTCTGAAATGTGGCTCAGGGCGCCGGATCTCTTTACGGAAGGAGTCAACGATGGAATGGCGGAAGCTGACGCAAATCTCACGACATTCTTTTCCGGCCGAGACTTCGGCGAAGACATTCTGGGCGCACTGACTCCGGAAGTGAGCTTTATCGCCGCTCGCCAGGATTTCACAGACATCCTCCCGACGCCTGCCATCAA
>CAJWGB010000204.1 GCA_913031625.1 uncultured Planctomycetaceae bacterium
GCCACCGTTTTGAAACCCATGTAGCGTAGCCATGATTCTCCGCCGTTATTCAGGTGCTGATAGTCACACAGGATCTGGTGGACCTTGTTGCCGTGATCTCCGACGTCTGTACGAACCGCTTCTCCAGCGTGATGACCACACAGAACCATGAAGATGTTCCTGTGTTTCCTGACAAGCTTTTGCCACGTCTGCTCGCCGGAGTTTCCTTTGGCCTTCATGCCCCCCGTGTCTCTCGACTTGTTTGCCTTCATATAGGCATGGGTCAGGATAATAACACGGTGATCAGCGTGCTTCGAGACGATCCTGTTGGCCCAATCCAGCACTTCATCACGAGGCTTACATTCAAGAGCAACAATCAGGAAACGCATTCCTGCAGCGTCAAAGTGATACCAGGAATTGTCATGGCGATCCGGATCGAAAGTGCCGCCAAACTCGTCCCGTTCTGCAAATCTGTCGCGAGGAAAGTACGTGTTGAAATGCGTGGTCCGATTGACGCCAATATTGCCGCCATACTGATTGTCCGCCTTCTCAAACCCCATATCATGGTTTCCAAGGCACATACAGTACGGCACTTTCCCGTCCAATATCGACATTGCCTCCTTTGCGATGGCCCATTCCTCGGGAGCGTCAGTCTGGACAATATCTCCTTCGTGGACCAGAAAGGAAATATTAAGTCGCTTACGATTGTCACGCACCCATTCCGTCTGAGCAAAGAAGTATCGCCGTAAGTCTCCGTTGCCCCATTTGGCAGACAACTTGAGTCGCGTGTCACAATAGAACTGCGTGTCAGGCAAAACCGCGATCGTGAAAGGCCTCGCAGCCTGAGGCAAAGGCTCCGTTGCCTGCTGCTTCTGCAGCGGCGCAACAGGCTCATCGCCTGACACCAGAATTGGTGCCATAAAGTGTAGTAAGAGTGCAATCAGAAGTGGCTGGATCCGGCGTTGATGACTCATGTCGGGGTTTGTTCTCCTGTACTGTGAAATTGATGGCTCTCTGTTCGAGCTTCACTAATCCTGCGGCATAAAAGGCGACGAACTCAATCCCACCGAGGGACGACCGCCCCGGCCCCCGTCTCGAGGCTCACAGTTGAGTCTGACAAACGGGAGTCTATCTCAACCTGTGGGGACGTAGCCATTGATCAAACGACCTCCAAACAAGCAGGCACCAGCGCGATGTCGCTGACGAACCCTGCGTGACAATCAGAACCCGGTGAGTAAGGGCCAGACTCACCGTCGGCCGGGACGAGCAGGTGCATCGGCCCACAGGGTCGTCCTGCCGGCAGGGAAGCTACTTTGACTTCTTCTTCGCCTTGTCCTTCTGATCCCGTTTCCGCTCGTCCTTCCTGGGTCCATAGGTTGCCAGCAGGATGTCGTCGACTTTCGCTCGGTCGTGTCGATTCAGGAACGCGTCAAGCATTGGATCGTTGGTTCGCCTCATGTGTGCGGCGAGGTGTTCCTGAAGCGACTTTAGTTCCTCCCGATAGACGGACGCATTAATCAGGTTGTGCAGGCTGTCGGAGTCACTTTTCAAATCATAGAACTCCTCCGGCACACGGAAGCGAAACAGATCAACTCGCGCCCGAATTTCAGGGTTGCTTTTGGCAGCTTCGTTCATGGCAGCCATTGTCTTACCCTCGTTGTTATTGCGATACCAATACCTGCCGTCGCTAAACGGGTTGTAGATATAACCGAATCGTTCATTTTGCACACATCGCATCGGCACTGCCGCTCCACCCGCCTTGGAATCGATCTGTGTGAATACGTGCTCTCGTCCCATCTGCGATGTTCCCCTGAGTAACGCAACGAATGACCGTCCGTCCAGCCCTTCAGGTTCCCTGACCCGAGCCGCTTCCATGAAGGTCGGAAAGAAGTCCACGACTGACACAAAGTGCGTGTCGTCTCGTGTACCAGGTTTAACGACTCCGGGCCACCGCACCAGCAATGGAGTCCGTGAACTATGAAACCAGGTATTACATTTGGCGAATGGCACTGCGATGCCATTATCGGTTATGAACAACACCAGCGTGTTATTCGCATTGCCCGATTCCTTGAGGGCCTGCATTACTTTGCCAAACGTATCGTCCAGACGCCGAGTCGAATTCAAGTAGGTTGCTAATTCCGCACGAACGCCCGGCAGATCGGGCAAAAAACCGGGCACATCGACTTCCGCGGGACGATAAATTCGCGAAGGCATCGCTGCGCCTCTGGTGAGTTTGTCAGGGTTGCAGTACGGTCGATGCGGATCATGCGAGTTGACCATGAAGTAGAATTGCTTTCCCGCCGCTTCGCATGCGTCGAAGAACGCCTTACTGCGTTCATAGTAGATGTCAGGATTACGCCCATTGCCGAGTTGCTTCTGGTCAAAACTGTAATCCCACTGCATCGACTTTTTCGGAGTCGAGTGCCCCACCTTTCCAAGAATGCCGGTGTGGTATCCAGCCTTCTTCAACGTGGTCACGATGTCAGGCACATCCTCTCGAGCAGGCATGAACCCCATCGCACCGGATCGATGGCTATATCGTCCCGTTGCAATCACAGCGCGACATGGTGCACAGATTGCAACGTTAACGTGAGCCTTGCTGAACAGCATGCTCTCGGACGCAAACGCGTCAAGATTCGGCGTTACATCACCTGGCCTTCCACCGTATGCGCCGAGTGAACCGGCATGAAGATCATCGGCAGTGAACAACAGAATGTTGGGTCGGTCCGCGGCATGAACAGTTCCCGCTGAGTACAGGAGGACCAAAACAGAGTAAATCAGCTTCATATGTGTTCACCGTCACAAGGACATGGCTCAACGCAGACCGGAGGACTGACAGCAATTTGAGTTCGGAATACGCCTGCCACGATTACTGGAAACCGCCTGCCAGCACATTCGGACACTGCCGATAGAGAGAGTAATAGTAAACGAATCGTCCTGCGGGTCTGACGTTAATGTTGCAGATTGCAGGGCACGTTACTGACGGGCTTCGGAGACCATCCATTGTAGTGGGATCGTTGAATCCGGCAGCACCTGCTGAGTGCGCCAATTCCTGAAATTCATTGACTCTGCTGTGACAGGCTAAGGCCCTCCATCTGCCACAAACTCGGTGCGAGGGAACTGAGTACACGCAGCAGCACACAACCGAAAACATCCTCAATGGCGATCCTGACGTGGATGAAGCCATCATATTTCAAGACCAGCGAATGCTCCCCGAAGAGACGACTGTCCTCAGTCTGACAGGGAATCGGCCGGCAGAATCCGGTGTCTCAGGTTACTGTTGGTGTGTTCTTCAGAGAGCATGCAGCAGCCTGCACACTGCCCAATTAATTGAGGAGAAACTGCGGGTAGACTCACCGGTGAACGGGAGAGAAGCGAGTGTGGCACTGCAGCCTTCAGCAACAACAACGAATCCGGAGTACGCCCTGTCAACATTGTCGATCAGAAACGAACGCTCTCACGAAATTTCGGCAAACAGATTTCGCAGGGAAAGTCTGCGAGCATTCAGAAATTCTTATCCCGAATCTCCGAGGAAGCGCGGGTGATCTCTTTGCGAGAATACTCCGGCTTCGGATGGTCAATCCTCATCGATGCAGTACAGATGATTCACGCCTCTCAGGAAGATTTGCTGCCCAGCAATCGCCGGGGACGCGTCGAAGCGTTCATTCAGTTCGTTCGTGGCAACAGGCTCGTAGTTGCGTGAGTGCCGGAGGACGACGGTCCTGCCGCCTCGGCCAACAATGTAAATGCGTCCGTTGGCCGCGACGGGTGAGGCATAGATGTTGGATATTCCAGTGATGCGCTGAGGGCCAAACAGGACTTCGCCGGACTTCGAATCGACGCACCGAAGAATCGCCTGATTGGACTGATTGAAGTACAGCAGACCGTCGTAGAGGACGGACGACGGGACATAAGGCGTTCCTTTGCTCAGTGACCAGCGAATCTTTTCCGAATTCGAGATATCGCCCGTCTCCGTCAGCGGGATCGCCATTGCAGAGTAGCCTTTGTAACCACTCATGCAGATCACGTAGTCACCGTCGACCTGAGGGCATGGAGTACAGTTTCCCGTCAGGCCGCTGCACTGCCAGATGACGTCGCCGGTTTCCAGGTCATAACTGCGAACAAAGTTGCTGGCCGTGGTAATAACCTGAGTCCGCCCACTGTGTTTCAAAACCAACGGCGTGGCCCAGGCATTGCCTTCTTCCCGATCTTTACGCCAGATCGTCTTTCCAGTGCTCGCATCAAGCACCTCAATCGTGCTTTGACCTGCATGGTCACGAACAATCACCAGCTTAGCATCATGCAATACTGGTGAACTGCCTTCTCCAAGGCTCGACCCAACCCTTGCTTCGCCCAGACTGCGTTCCCATAGCTTTGTGCCGTTCAGGTCGTAACAGAACAACCCAGCAGAACCGAACCAGCAAAAAAGACGCTTCCCGTCTGTTGTGGGTGACGCCGATGCAAAGTCGTTGTCGTTGTGAGCACCTTCGTGGGGGATCTTCTTTGTCGCAACATCGCGCCACAGTTCCTTGCCGGAGTTGCGATCGAGACAGATGACTGCGAACTCATGAACGGCGTTGGGACGTTTAATATCGAAGAAGTTGGTCTTTGGCTGATCTTTCGGATCCGGAATTGAGGGATCTTTCTCGTCCGTCCTGATAGCCGTCAGTACAAACACCTTATTCTCCCAGACGATGGGAGTTGACGTCCCGTTGCCGTCGATGGGGACTTTCCACTTGATGTTTTCAGTCTCGCTCCACGTCAGCGGTGGCGCGGCGGAAAGAGAAGCTCCACTGTTCTGAGGTCCACGCCATTGAGTCCAGTTGTCGTCCGCAGGCGCATATGAGATGAGTGCAATCAGGAGAAGAATGCTGAATGTGAATTTCATGACTGGTGCTTCGAGTGTGTGACGAAGGGTGTGGGGCAGGGGAAGTCGTCCGGAGGTGGCTTCTGCTATGTGATGGTCAGTGTTCCGCGACTCGTCGCAAAGTGATCAACAGCAATCCCCAGACGTTGGAGCAACGTAACGAACAGATTACACAACGGCGTATTGTCGTGCTGATCGTATGCATGATAGCGTCCGTGTTTGTATCCGCCGCCTGCGAGGATAATCGGAAGATTCGCAGGGTCGTGAGCATTCGCATTGCCCAGATTGCTGCCGAAAAGAACGGCCGTCTCATCCAGCAGTCGTCCCCCATGTTCCGATCGTTGCCCGAGTTGTGTCAGCAGATCCGAAAAAACGTTGAGGATACCGGATTCGATAATCTTCAGTTGGGCGATCTTGTCGGGATCCTGGCCGTGATGGGACAGCGGGTGATGCTCCCCCCGCACACCAGCAATGTTTGGAACGCCATGATCTGCCTGAATCATCAGACTGACCACCCGTGTCGAATCGGTCTGCAACATCAGCGGAATCAGATTCATCAACGTACGAATGCGGCCGAGCAATTCAGACGGCTCGGCAATGTCCTGCGGAGCTTCTACGTTGACTTCAGGCTTTGGGCGGTCGAGCCACGCCTCGGATGCAGCCAGTTCCTTCTCAGCCGAACGGATGGCCGCGAAATATTCATCCAGTTGCTTCCGGTCGCCACCGCTCACTCGCCGGTTGAGCGCCTTCGTCTGATCTCCTACTGCATCAAGAATGCTGCGGCCTTCTGCGAGTCTTTGCCTTTGCCGTCTCTGTTCGTCAGGACTTCCGGCCAGGAATAACTTCGCAAACACCCGCGATGGGCGATTGTCGGCAGGAATCATGACACCGTTGCTGTTGTAGGACTGACTTTCCTGAGTGTTACTTCCCAGCGTGATCGACGGAAACCTCGTGGCGCGTCCGACATGCATTGCAGCCAGTTGATCCACCGAAATTGTGTTTCTGAAACCTCCCTGACCAGGATTAGTCGCCGCCGTCAGGAAAGTCATTTCCGTATCGTGCGGTTCCTTACCGATTTGATCCGGATGCGACAGACCGGAAAACAGCGTGAAGTCACTTCGATGTTCCCCGAGCAGTTTTAGGTACTCCGTGCTTTCGTAGTCGCTGCCGGGCGTCGACGGGAACAGCGACGGAGGATACAGACCAAGCGTATTGCAGATCAGCACCATACGTTTCGGTTGTTCTGCACGTTCAAACCCAAATGCCGGATTCATTACATCCAGCAGCGGTAGCGTTAAAGCCACTCCAGATGCTCGCAGGGCGGTGCGTCGTGAAATGGGTGTGTGCATTGTCTTTCTCTCGCAAATTCTCAGACGCGGGGTTCGATTCACCACAGAGGACCACAGAGGACCACAGAGGAACACAGAGGTCACACACAAACACAGAGTGACCGATGATGTTCCCTGTGTGAATCCCGGGCCGCGTGTTTTTTGTACTCTCTCTGTGGTCAAACCAGGTTAACTTGCTCTACCGGCACTGAAACATTCGGCTACTGACGACCTCATGAATCAAGCTGCGCAAAGGGTAATCTGCAGCCTCGTGTCGCTGCAGAATTGCTTCCACTTCTTCCCGGTCAGCGAACTGGATTTCAGCTCCCGTGCCAAACGTGATCAACTGTGACACAAGATTTCGCGCCACCTGATCCTTCGACTTCATCAGGTGCTGTTTGAACTCGCGAATGTCAGTGAATCTGAATCCATCCTCGGTCCGACCACTGCAGTCAACCTGCCGACCAGCCTTATAATCTTTATGGAGGAATCGAAGTCCGGCATCGGCCGTGCGTTTGACGCCCTTACTGATGCGGTAGTGAGTGCGAAAGTTGCCCACCGGGTCAAAACATTCCAACGCGAAGCCCGGCGGATCAATTCGGATGTGACAAACAGAGCACGCATCCACTGCCAGGTGCATCTTCAGTGTCTCGCGAATAGTTGTTGCTCCTCGAGTATCAGGTTCAATGGAACCAATTCCCGGAGGAGGCGGATTCGGTGGCAGCCCGAGCAGATTCGTCAGAACAAAATTCCCGCGTTTAACGGGGGTCGTGACGGAACCATTTGCCGTCACTTTGGCAATGCTGGCGTGAGACAGAATACCGCCCCGAACACTGCCAGGCGGCAGCTTGACCTTGCGCATCTGTTCGCCTTCCACATTCGGAATGCCATAGTGTTCCGCAAGCTTCCGGTTGAGAAACGTAAAATCAGAATCAATCAGATTCGCGATGCTGAGGTCTTCATCACTGAGATGCTGAAAAACAAGCCGGGTCTCGGCCAGCATGGCTCGACGAAGCACGTCGTCATATTCGGGGTACAGGTACCTGTCAGGTGTTGTGGCATCAATCAGTTCCAGATCCAGCCATTGGTCAAGGAACTCGTTGATGAAACGCTCGCTGCGTGCATCAGACAGCATGCGACTCACCTGAGCGGCCAGTGTTTTGGAGTTCACCAGTCTTTCGTCATTGGCAAGTTGAATCAGTTCCTCGTCGGGAGGGCTGCGCCAGAGAAAATATGACAGGCGGCTGGCAAGCGCATGGCCCGTCAGTTTTGTTTCGTCTGGTTGCGTTTCGTTCGTCAGAAACAGGGTCTCAGGCGAAACCAGAATTGCTCGCAACGGAACGCGGGCACTCGTGACAAAGCCACGTCGGGCCTTGAGCATCGGCACGGCGAGGTTAGTGAAGTCTTCGATTTCTTCGCCAGTCACCGAACGCCGGAAGGCTCTGGGGGCGAGCGCTGCGACAGCGTCGCGAATATGTTCGTAATGAGCTTTCGTCATCACAGGTTTGTAGTAACGACCGTTTGCAGCAGGTTCCCATTCGACGCCAGGCAGTAAGTTGCGTGTCCGTTGGGGAGGCCATGTGGAATCCAGCGGACCTTCGACAATCACCTTATGAACCCGCACACCCTCCCCTTTGAATTCACTTGCGGGTTGCGAGTTATAAATGACTTTCCCGTCCGGCGCCGGTTCGAGTTCATCGGCGCTCACGTAGAAGTAGTCATCAGGGCGGAGGAATTGGGTCGCTGCAACCGTGCGAAATTCCTCATCCACATCCCATGCCGCAAACAGTTCGCTGTCGCCCTGCACATCGTTCTGGCGTCTGAGGCTCATCGTGACCGAGGATCTCGGCTGGTAAGCCGAACCAGTAACGGTGATACGGTACTGGCCGGGGACGGTTATCCGAAGTCCGTTGCTGTCAGAACGCAGGTTGTAATTCTGACCGCGAAACATGATGAGGTCGTCTTCGTCCCGGAAGACCGTACCGCCGCCTCGACGTACGGGCCGTTCGAACCACATTTGCATGTAACGCGAATTCGCGTAGTCAAGTTCGCGCACCATCTTCGGTCTGGGGCCGAGTTGTATGGCCTCATCAAGAGCCGCATCGGCCGCGGCCAGAAATCCTTTGACATGGACACTGGACATGTCCTGCTTCTTCGCAACAACATCAAAGGCTCCGGATTTGTTCTCCGGCGGAAGGAACTTTGCGAACTGGCCGCCTGTGCCAAGCAGGTCGTGCAACGTGTGTTCGTACTCAAGCCGACTCAGTCGACGCGACGGGACTCGGCCGCGCGTGACCTGCTGGCGGCGATTAACCTCAAAGAGTTGCGTCCTGAGGAACCTCAGAGCCGCCGTTTGTGTTTGTGTGTCCGGGCGAGGTTCCGATGCCGGGGGCATTTCCCCGTTCCGAATACGATCGACCACATTGACCCAAACACGAAATGTGTCGTCATCGTCGAAATCTCGACCAAGCTCCGTAAAGTCGAGTCGCGTTTCCGTATTCTCGTCATGGCAGTCAACGCACGACGACTTAATCAGCGATTGAAGTTCGTCGGCGCCAACCGGCTGAGCAAGAAGGAACATCGCGGAGATGAAAGCCAAAAACGAGAAGCGGAACTCGTCAGGAATTTCTGTAACCTCATTTTGGCTTCGCCGAAAGTGCTGACGAATTCCGCTCTCAGGGACGCGATTCATCACGGCTTACTCACCGATTGAATATAAGCCAGCAGATCGTAAATCTCTACTTCAGAGTACGTGTCCAGCAGGCCCGTTGGCATCGTTGAGATGTCTGCAAATTTCCGGTCTTCAACTGAACTCTTCGACATCACTTCAATCTGCTCCGGCTTCAGCAGGTTCGGGACGAAGTGAATCTCATCTTCCGTCTCCCTGATCACGAGGCCAGTGCGGAGCTTGCCGTCGTCGCCAAGAATCATCTGGGTTCTGAAGTCTTTGTTGATCTCAGCCGAAGGCTTCACAATCTGGGTCAGCAGTTTTGAACCGCGGAAGCGTTTCGTCACTTCCGTCAGGTCCGGCCCGAGCTTCTTTTCGCCAGGGCCAAGGTTATGGCAGCGAGTGCAGGTGGCCTGTTCAAAAACCATGCGTCCGCGTTCGAGATTTCGTTGTCCCAGACGATCCGGCGCGCTGCCAAACCAGTGATGCTGCCACTTCTTCACGAGACGACGTTCGGTGAACGTGTCGTTCCTGATCAGGTAATCGATGATCTTTACATAGAACCGTCCGTCATTCTTACGGTCCGGGTGAGCCCGTCGGAATTCATTAAACAGTGAACCCGCCAGGCTGCGCTTGTGTTTCGGGAACGCTGCCAGACGTGAATCGACCCATTTCTGGTGAGGCATCTTCAGGTAGGACTCGGGCAGCGGATTGGCATCAATTTGGGCAAACAGTTTCTCTCGACCGGAGCCCATTTTGCGTTCCACTTTCGGAGCAGTGGCCAGGTTGCCGATGTCGTGGTTGCCGTCGTAATGCTTTGGCGTGAGTTTGATGCCGCCGCCTTCAGGAAGAGTCTTCGGCAATGAGATTCGGATCACCGCACCGACACCGCGTTCCATGTGCCGAGCCGGGCCCGACGTGCTGGTCCAGACGTTGCCATCGTCATCAAATTCAATTTCGCGAGTGTAGGACACTCGCGTCGGAAGTCGGAATTCGACCAGAGTTTCCGTTTTGGGATCGAAACGATTGATCGTGTCGTTGCCCGTGCCGCAGATCCAGACGATGCCATCTTTGGCGACGTTCAAAGCGTATGGAATCTGGTTTTCGGCATCCGGCAACTCATAGACGGTCCAGTATTCGGTGTTTGGGTCGAACTTCGCAAAGACGCCCGAACCAAAGCCCGGCACCCAGACCATCCCATCAGGAGCGACATGCAACCGCCGCGGCCCACGAAAAGGAGGATTCCATTCTTTGATGGCGCCGTCGTCCGCATTCGGGTCGATCCGACCGATGCGGTTGCCGTTCAGCTTCGAGTACCAGATCATGCCATCCACCGGCGAGTAATCGATCCCGTATGGCGTGATGCCTCGCGATTCACCTCGTCCCGCGCCCATCGCCTGGCCCGCACTCAACAACTTGTATTCCTTCACGAAACCCGTTTTCGGATGAATCGAAAAACAGGAATTAGAACCCGCATCCGTGTACCAGATCAGGCCTTCGGGATCTTTCGGATTGATTCGCAGAGTGTGCGGATAATTGCCGCGTTTCTTTGGTGCTTCAGCGCTACTGTAAACATCAAACCTGCCTGTTTCGATGTCATAGCGAGCCATGTGGCCGCTGGCACACATCGTCGTCCACAGACTGCCGTCGTTGGCGGTTTCAATGGAATGAGGTGCGTGGGCTCCGCGTGGAAATCTGATGGCGGTCTGTTCGCCGGTTTTGGGATTCAGAGCGATCATCCGCCCCCGACTGATGTTGACCGCGTAAACAAGGCCGTCACGCGCAAGTTCCAGATCATGAAAGGAACCTTCCAGTGGCTTGTCCATTTCCCACATCGTGATGGTTGCTGCAGCCGCCGCACCAGTCGGCGCGGGCGGCGGCTCAAACGCAGGCCACGATTTGACAGCGTCGTCCTTGTAGGTATCCATCAAACGTTTGATGATGGTTTGCTGCGTGTGCGGGTATAGACCGCCGAATCCGTCCATTCGACGGATCATGGTTTCCCAGTCGACGGGTTTCTCCGGAGTGCGAAAGCCCAGCGTGCCAACCTGGTGGCAGTAAGAACAATTCATTTTGAAGTTCAGCCGATCTCGTGGGTTATCGAAGGCCAGCATGCTGAACCCACTTGTCGCCGGACGCTGCAACTCAAGTTCTCCACCGACAGCGGGACGAGTCCTGATTGCCAGATCTTCCGTACCGACTGCGACATCGCTCTCCCAGAGATCCGCAAGTCCCATCAGGCGGGCGCGAATGCTGTGGTTCACGTTTCGCAAGCCGTCAATCGCAAACGTGCCATCCTTCTGCGTAAACACGGACGTCCATTTCCGATGTTCATCATCGATGGCAGACACCATCACACCTTCGACGGGCTTTCCGGCCTCATCAGAAACGGTTCCGCGAATCGTTTCCGCCGAGAGTGTACCGCTGAAGATAGAAAATGCGTAAACGCATGCAGCGATACTCATCAAGGGTCTCGGCGACGGGCATCCTGCGAGGAGGGAGATTGAGCTTTGCTTCATCGAGTGTTTCCAGGATTGTTAATCGTTGTCGCGTTTCGGCCTCGCATGACCAGCCGAACCGAAAGTCATGACGACTTCCGCCACCAGTAAACGTGTGATTAATCCGAATCGTGGACACGAAATCGGACTGAATCCTATTCATCCAGCGTGTTCAGGACTTTTGCGTCAAGGATCAGTTTTCGAAACTGATCGTCAGGCACATCCTCCAGCAGCCTCAGAAATGCAATCAGCTCTGGAATGTCTGCTTCGCTCAGTTTAATCACAGAATAAGCGTTGCTGATTTTGTTCCCTGTACCAGATTGTTTCTGCCGCGAAGCTTCCAGCTTCTGCAAAAGAGCCTTCCGCAGATCCACTCGGCGTGTGACCGGGTTACGCAACGTTGGTGTTGGCGACGCAATTCCGGTCTTGCCACCGACGTGTCTTTTCCCGTCGGTGAAGTCTGCTGGTGTATGGCATGCGACGCAGTTACCAATGCTGCCTTCCCCCTCGGTACGTAGAAACGTCTTGAACCCCTCGTAGGCCAGGCGGTCCATGCCCGGAGGCGCTTTCAGGAGAATACGGCCTTCCTGATTCGCCAGCCGACTGAAGATCCGTCCGGAAAACTCCTCAGGCGTTTCTTCTTCACCCAGTTTGTCCGGCAGGCGATTCAGGTATGCAAACGCGTCAAAGACTGACCGTTTTCTGGTTGTAAGCCGATGGATCCTCGTGCCCAATTCCATCCGGGCCTGCTTCTCCGAGATTTTCTCACCGCGCGCCACATATTCGAGAATCCGAACGAACGACATGCCGGCGTTCTCCATCTTCGGCTGAAGACGTCGCTTCTCCTTCCAGAGCCTGCCAATGCGACCGCGCTGCTTGGGCTTGAGATCTCCCATTCTGCGGTCGACCCA
>CAJWGB010000205.1 GCA_913031625.1 uncultured Planctomycetaceae bacterium
GCTCTGGGTCACAACGTCGAAAGAGTACCCGATTCCAGCTGAGGGACGTGACGGTGCTGATCGTATCGTGATCCTTGAAGACACCAACGGAGACGGACACCGCGATAAGATCACCACGTTTGCTGAGGGACTCAACATTCCAATGGGCGTCTACCCATGGAAGGACGGCGCCGTCTGTTTTTCCATCCCCCACATCTGGTACATCGAAGACTCAGACGGAGATGGCAAGGCCGACCAACGGACCCGACTCTACGGCCCGATGGGATTTGAAAAGGACACGCATGGAATGTGCAACGCCTTTACACGAGGACTCGATGGCTGGCTCTACAGCTGCCATGGATTCAACAACTCCACGTCCGTCAGCGGCAAAGACGGCAACCTCGTCGAAATGCACTCCGGAAACACGTTTCGGATGCGACTCGACGGGACCCGAGTGGAACACTTCACCCATGGCATGGTCAACCCGTTTGGCATGTGTCAGACCGAACAAGCCGATCTACTGGTCGCAGACTGTCACACGAAACCGCTCAGCCTGTTGATGCGAGAGGGATACTACGAGAGCTTCGGCAAGCCGCATGACGGGCTCGGATTCGTCCCCGACCTGATGGACCACCTGCACGGTTCAACTGCCATTGGAGGAGTTGCCCAATACAACGCCGACGCCTTTCCGGATGTCTATCACGGAAGCACGTTTGGCGGGAATGTGATGACCGGTCGGATTAATCGCAACTCATTACTCCCACGCGGCTCAGGGTACCGAGCACAGGAAGAACCCGATCTGCTGATTGCAGCAGATCCATGGTTTCGGCCAGTCGACCTGCAGGTCGGGCCAGACGGTGCTCTTTATGTCGCAGACTTTTATAACCGAATCATTGGACACTATGAGGTTGGGCTGGATCACCCCGGACGAGATCGCCTGCGAGGCAGAATCTGGAAGATCGTTTATCGCCCAGGAGAAGAGCGGCGAGACGCCGGAGCCGACCGGGCACCTGAGACTTTCAGAATGAGCCAGGTGGCCGATGCTGCAGAAGAGATCGACATACTCATTGATCAGCTGGGTTCCTCAAACCAAACCGTTCGGCTGCTGGCCACTGACCGACTGGCCGATGACATTGGCAAACGAGCAACACCAGCTGTGGAACGGGCTCTCAAAGACTCTCGGCCATTTGCCCGCGCCCATGCACTATGGGTCCTGATGCGACTCAATGCGATCCACGAAAAACAGATCCGGCAGGCGATCGAAGACCCGGCACCCATCGTCCGAGTCCACGCATTTCGAACAATTGAAGCCCTGGACCAGCCTCCAGCAAGCCTTACTCAGTTACTGAAGACTGGATTCGCGGATGAATCAGTTCTGGTTCGCCGCGCCGCTGCCCATGCAGCAGCAAAGCATCCTCACAGCTCAACACTGCATCTGATTGACGAAGTCATGGAGTCGGCCACCTCTGATGATGTCCACCTGCGTCACGCACTGAAGATTGCCTCACGAAATCATCTCAGAGATCCGGACGCGTTCTCTCGTGCCGTTCAAAAAGTCGATGCAGGCCTCGTAAGACAATTCGCCGGAGTGTGCCTTTCATTAAAGACTCCGGCCGCCGGAACATTTGTCCTGCACAACCTTGATGAGATTCTAGACGATTCCAGCAACCGCACAGCAGACTTCGTTCGGTTCACAATGCGCTATGGTGAGTTACAGGACAGCGAAAGAATGACGAGTGCTGTTCGAAAACGGTTCGGGCAGTCAACCGTCGCTCAACTTGAACTCCTGAGAGCCGCGCGGGAAGGGCTTGATCAGCGCGGAGCACATCTGCCACCTTCGGTTCAGTCATGGGCGACAGAGTTGGTCGCCCAGTTGCTCCAGTTGAAAAACGGCAGGCTGCCGCCCCAACAGGCAAAACAGATCTCGTGGACATTTCAGCAGTACCCCGGTTCTGACGAGGAGCAGAACCCATTCCAGGTATCAACGCGCCGGGCATCAGCGGACGGGATGCAGAACACTCCACTCATCAGCAGTTTCCCAAAGGGTGAGCAGCGCATCGGGATCTATCGATCGGAACCGTTTGCACTTCCCCAAGACTTTTCCTTCTGGATGTGTGGCCACCAGGGTTTCCCGCAAAAGGAGGCTCACAAACGGAACTATGTCCGCCTCCGTGATGCAGGTACTCACTCAGCAGTTCAGACCTGGTACCCGCCTCGCAACGACACTGCTCAGTTGTTTCAACTGACGAATGACGCCCCGTCACGCAGGGTCTATCTCGAGATCGTGGACGGAGACACTGAGACTGCATACGCCTGGCTGGCCGTCGGGCGTTTTTCTGTGGCCGGGTTGAATCCGGACGGTCGCTCCCGCCAGGAACTCAACGCAATCGAACTGATTCGAGACCTCAGACTAACTCAACTGAAAAATGTTCTGGTTCAGATCATGCAGCAAAGTGGCAGTCGGACCACCGTCGCAGCCGCCGCGGAGGCCTGGGCAGCAGAAGATTCAGCCGTTCAACGCAGCCTTGCTGCCGCCACATCCGTTGCAGCGGTTGACTCGACACAACAGCGTCTTATCTGTCAGTCATTGACATCCGGAGCCAAACAGGGCATCAAGCAACTGCAGGAAATCATGAAACTCGCGACCGCCGGTGAGCAGCGACGACTTGCTGAAGCATTAGCTGCGGACAAGGAAGGCGCTGCCGTCCTGCTGAAGCTCATGGAAGAGGGTCACGCGGCCGCCACACTGGCACAGCAGGCTTCAATCTCCGAGTCGATCGCAGCCATGAACGACGGTGACTTTGACAACCGCATTGCCGCACTGCTCGCAGACCTGCCTGACCAGTCAGAAGAGCTGGAAGAACTGCTGGGTGCTCGACGCACCGATTTTCTCAGCAAACCGAGTCTGGCGTCACGTGGAGCAGACGTGTTTAAGAAGAGCTGCGCCATCTGCCATCAGGTGGGAGGAGTTGGAAAGAAGGTTGGGCCAAACCTTGACGGCATTGGTGGACGGGGCCTCAATCGTCTGACCGAAGACATCCTTGATCCCAGCCGCAACGTGGACGTCGCGTTTCGATCCACGACAGTTGTCCTGACAAGTGGCAGGGTACTGACGGGGTTCAGCCGCGGGTTTGAGGGAGAAAGACTCGTGCTTGTCGACACAAAGGGACAGGAACAGTCAATCGCCCGCGGCGACATTGAAGAACAGGTGGTGTCACGACGATCGCCGATGCCGGACAATGTGGCGAAGTTGCTGACTCAGCAGGAGTTCCGCGACCTGCTGGCCTACCTGCTGAGCCGGCCCTGACCTCGCCACTGCTGACCTCGCCACTGGATTCGTCAACCGACGGGCAGTGATCCTCGGTGATTGTCCCATGCTGCCCGATCAACACAGAGGCAATGCAGGGTGGGCACTGCGCCCCTATAGACACTCTCGATCCATCTCTGGGCATCGCAGAAGAAATAATCGGAGTCTGCCTCGTATGGGGCAATCCTCTCCTGCCGCCGTGGATAAAACAATGAGGAACAATCCGCGACTTTAATGTGCGTGTATGGGTGCGCGACCAGGCCCGGCACCTGGCCATGACGATTCCAAAGCGATAACATCCCCTCAGTAGAAATCAGATCTCGCCACTGTCCCTGGAAAGGTAGTTTAATGAGTCGCCCCGCTGTCCTGCTCGCGTGTTGTCTGGCATCAATCACCTGCGCTGCGGACGAAGAAAAGCGTCCGACTGCTGTTCCCTCAAAATCGCCCGAGCACATGTTGCAGCGATTTGTGGATGAATGCGTAAAGATCGAGCCGGGGAAAAAACAATTTCCCAAATCATTTGTCATTGGCTCTGAGAAGCCGGGGCCAAATGAGTTGAAGAGACGAGAAGTCGAGATCGGTCACTCATTTCGAATTTCGAAGTATGAGATGACACAGGAACTGTACGAGGTCGTCACGGGTCGAAACCCAAGCCGCTGGAAAGGTCCTCGCAACTCTGTGGAAACGGTCAGCTGGCAGGATGCCACTCGATTCTGCGGTGCACTCACTCGCGTTCTACACATGCGCAAGTTGATTTCAGAGGACGAAGTGGTTCGTCTGCCAACAGCACTCGAATGGGAATACTGCTGCCGAGCGGGCACCAAATCCAGCTACAGTTTTGGAGACAACACGGGAAAGGTGCTGGATGAACACGCATGGCACACTGGAAACGCGGCCGGCAATGACCCGGCTGTCGGAGTGCTGAAACCAAATCCATGGGGACTCTATGACGTTCACGGATATCTTTGGGAATTCGTTTCAGATGCAGGTGACGGCAATAAATCGGCTCGGATCATTCGCGGGGGCTCGTGGCGGGACCCTCACTCCCTGCTTTCCTCAGCCTCCTATTTAACTCTGCCTGATCATGCTGCCAGCGATGCCATTGGATTTCGCTGCATAATCGCTTCAAAACCTGAGGCAAAGAAACCGGCCGACCAGTAGCCAACGCCAGGACGTTTGGATATCCTCCCAAGCAGGAAAAACCCTCAATTGAAGAGGGATCAAATAAAATAGAAATGAAGAACCATGTTGCGGACTGATTTTGCATCGACGAAAAAGCAGTTCACAGCAAGCAGGTGGCTCCCGGGGAGGAAGGGACCACCTGACAGGACCTCGGACAATGACGGACGAACCGACACCAGAACCAAACAACTCTGAAGGAACACCTGAAGAGTCAGTACCCGCAGCACCAGACAGCGTACAACAGCCAGTTCAACCTGAACCGGTTGTTTCTGACGCAGCTTCCGCTCCTGCCGAAAACGTAGCTCCTGCCGCTCCGACTGAGCCAGCTTCTTCGATGGAATCATCTGTCGTTGAAGAACCAGCTGCACCCGTTGCCGCAGAACCTGCGTCTGAGACTAACGCCGAAGCAACACCAACTGCCGAGTCAACTCCAGCTGAGGTTGCGCCCGCGGAACCGCCAACAGCCGAAGACTCGTCCGAGGCTCCGGCGTCACCAGAACCTTCGGCTGAGGCACCTCAGGCTGATGACCGCCCGGCGGATAAAGTCCGGGAACGCATGGGAGCCGGTTCCAAGGATCGCGCCGTAGGCAGCGAAGATGTATTGAGCCAGCGCCCTGAAACTCCCTCCAGCCCAGAGGCAGTCGACATTCCAGAACTATCGGACGTCGAGGGTGATCTGGCCGCCATGGAAGCAGAGATTTCATCTGCCATGGGCGAGATCGAATCTGAGCCCACACCCGTTGCGGCGCCGGCAACTGCCGAAACCACAGAGGCAACCGAGGCGGCTGACGAAGCCGCCCCTGTTTCGGCCGACGAAATTGGACCGGGATCGGAGGTCACCGGCACAGTTCAGGCACTGCACGGCGATGACGTATTCGTCAATGCCGGATTGCGTTCTGACATCGTTGTCAGTCTGAAACAGTTTCCGGAAGACAAGCCACCAACCAACGGCGACAGCATTAAGGTTGTCATTGAAAGCATCGATGAGGATGGGCTCATGCGAGCCCGTCTGCCTCAGGCCAGGACTAAGGCTGGTGGTGACTGGGATGCTCTGTCAGTCGGCCAGGTCGTCGACTGTGTTGTCACTGCGACCAACAAGGGTGGCCTGCAGGTCACGGTCAGCAGTCTGAAAGGCTTTCTGCCCGCCAGCCAGGTCGACCTTGGTTACGTTGCAAACCTTGAGCAATTTGTTGGCCAGAAGCTCACCGTTCAGATCACTGAGGTGAAGCCGAAGAAACGAAATCTTGTCGTCAGTCGTCGAGTACTGCTGCAGGCGGAGCGAGAATCTCAGCAGGCAGATTTCTGGCTATCACTGGAAACCGGACAGGATCACACGGGCGTTGTAAAGACAATCAAGAACTACGGTGCCTTCGTCAATCTTGGGCCGATCGATGGCTTTCTTCACATTGGTGAAATGTCATGGTCGCGAATCAATCATCCCAATGAGGTTCTGCAGGAAGGGCAGGAGATTCAGGTTCGCATCCTGAAAATCGACAAAGAGAAGAACCGCATCAGTCTCGGGATGAAGCAGTTGGTCGCCAACCCCTGGCAGGGCCTCAGCGACCGGTACCCCGCCGAACGGATTGTCGGTGGCAAGGTCACCCGCACCGCTGACTTCGGCGCATTTGTCGAACTCGAACCCGGCGTTGAAGGCCTGGTCCACATCAGCCAGCTGGCGTGGCGACGTGTTGGCAGCGTCAACGAAGTGCTCAAGGTGGGTGATGAGCGCGATTTCCAGGTGCTGGAAGTGGATCAGAAACGCCGTCGCGTAAGCCTGTCCCTGAAAGCGCTCGAGAAACGTCCGGAACCCAAGGGACGCCCGGAAGAAGATGCTCCGCCCCCACGCAAAGAGAACCCCAATCTGCGTGGCGGAATGGGCGACTCTAAGGGTGGTGGGCTGTTTGGCGACCCATCCGACTTCGGTTAGACCGTCTCCGCAGCATCACTCGCACGAGGAATACTATGATCCGGCCTCATCAGTGTCCGGTCTGCGAAAAGGCAGTGCAGCAGTCAGATGACTCACGCGGACTGTTTCCGTTCTGCAGCGACAGATGCCGCAAAGTGGATCTGTTTCGCTGGTTCGACGGTCGGTACGCTGTTGTGGAAGAAGTCGATCCGCTGGTAGCCGAGTATCTTAAAGAGGATCCCGACATTACTGTGCAGGATCAAGACGGTGAGAGCTCCTGACGTGCCCACCCAGACACGCAGTCAGCCCCACCATTCGCTCTCACAGGAGAAATCATGCAGACAACTCCCGTTACGTCCGATCAGTTCGCTCAGTCTGTTCTTGCCGTCCCGCCACTGGCACGCAATTCGGATCGGGTGATCTGTGAGGAGAACAATCGCAGGATCGTTCAGCACCTCGAAAGCGGCGGCGTCTCGATGCTGCTGTATGGTGGCAACGCCAACCTTTACCACGTCCGACCATCAGAATACGCCGGACTGCTGGAGACCCTGCAGAACATCGCAGCGGACGACACTCTTGTCATTCCGTCCGTCGGTCCTGCCTATGGCACAATGATGGATCAGGCAGATGTGCTTAAAGGCACAGACTTCCCGACGGTCATGGTTCTGCCCACGAAAGTCGTCATGACGGAAGCCGGCCTGATGACTGGATTTCGGCACTTTGTCGAAGCGGTTGGGCGTTCCGCAGTCTTGTATATTAAGGAAGAAGGTTACATCAGTCCTGAAGGAGCGGCTGAACTGGTCGACGATGGCCTCGTGTCATTCATTAAGTACGCGATCGTGCGAGACGATCCGTCCCAGGATGAGTTTCTGACCCGGCTGATGGACCGAGTCGACGCATCAAAGGTCTGCAGTGGCATCGGTGAGCAGCCGGCCATCATTCATATGAAAAAGTTTGGCTGTGTGGGATACACGTCTGGCTGTGTCTGCGTGAATCCGGCTCTGTCACAGAGAATGCTGACAGCCATTGGCGGAGGAGATGTTGAAGAAGCGGAACGAATTCGAAAGCTGTTCCTGCCGCTTGAGGATTTGAGAAACGACATCAATCCCATCAGAGTACTTCACGAAGCCATTGAACTCTCGGGAATCGCGAAAACGGGCCCCCATCATCCGCTTCTGTCGGGAGTCGCCCAAAGCTCCCGGCCGAGCATTGAGGCCGCTGCAAGAGAACTGCTGGCGTCGAATACTGACTGAAGCCGTTTGCGCCAGCCTTCCCCACGAGAGCCGCGTTTCACTGTGCAAACCCGGTTGCATCCATTCGGGCGGTTTGTTGAAATTCCCGCCTGCCTGCGGCGCGAACTTTGCCGCTGCACGAATGTCTATCGATCCAGTTAACTCTTTTCTGAATGACAACCTCCATGGACGCCGAACTCCGTGACAAATGCGAAGAACTAATGCAGCGAATTGTCCATCTTCGGGGGTGTCTTTGACCTCGATGGCAGACAGTCAGAGCTGAAACAGGTCAGCGATAAGATGAATGCTCCGGACTTCTGGGATGACCAGGAGACGGCGCAACAGACAGTGGCGGAAATGCAGCGCCTGAAGAGTATTGTGGGACCACTGGAGTCACTGGTCAGTTCCGGTGAGGACATGCAGGTCCTGATGGAGTTTGCAGCGGACGATCCCGACAGCGTTCAGGAGTTGGAGACTTCACTCGACCAGCTGGTCATCGACATTGACCGAGTCGAGTTGCAGGCCACCATGTCAGAACCCGAAGACGTATGTTCCGCATACGTGCAGGTGCAGGCTGGTGAAGGGGGCACGGACTCCGCAGACTGGGCGCAGATGCTCCTGCGTATGTACGCTCGCTGGGCCGAACGACGTGGCTTTGGCCTTGAAGAAATTGACATTTCCCACGGTGAAGAAGCGGGCATCCGAAATGCGACGATTGCCATTCGGGGAGCACATGTCTTTGGATACCTGAAGGGAGAAACCGGAAACCACCGATTGATCAGGATCAGCCCGTTTGATTCTGCAGGACGTCGGCATACTGCATTTGCTGCAGTCGATGTAAGTCCCGAACTCGACGATAATTTTGAAGTGGAAATCAACTGGGACGCAGACGTCCGTGAAGACACATATCGAGCCGGTGGCGCCGGCGGACAGCACGTCAACAAGACAGACAGTGCTGTACGTTTAACACACCTGCCCACAGGTGAAGTCGTTCAGTGCCAGAACGAACGAAGCCAGCACAAGAACAGGGCGACCGCTCGGAAGATGCTGCAGGCAAAGCTCTATCAGATCGAAATGGCAAAACGTGACGCGGACCTTGCTGCCAAACGAGGCGCCAAATCAAAGATCGGGTTTGGGGGCGCAACCGTTCGAAATTACGTTCTTCACCCGGACCAATACGTGAAGGATGCCCGAACAGGAACCAAAGTGGGGAATCCGCAACCGGTACTCGATGGCGATCTGGATACCTTTCTCGAGTCCTTTCTGCGCTGGTCGCTTTCAGAACAGAACTAGTGTCGACGGTCGTGGACCTCGCCGGAAATATAATCGTGCAATTGATGTTACAGCACTCTCGACCCGGCAACCTGGTGTCAGCACTCGACGGGATAACCGCATGACCAGTTATGCATTTTCCAGTCGCTCGATCGAAAAAACGCATGCGCTTGGCGTAACTCTGGGACGTCTGATCGATCACGGGATGACGATTACACTCGACGGAGAACTGGGATCCGGCAAGACCCATCTTGTGCGTGGGATCGCTGAAGGCCTTGGAGCTGACACCGATGCAGTGAACAGCCCAACCTTTGTGCTTATGCAGACGTACCCCGGCACTGAACTTACGCTGTGCCACTTTGACACCTACCGGCTGGGTGATGTGGATGAATTCCTTGCGATTGGAGTCGAGGAATATCTTCACGATGACAGCTGTGTCTGTGCCATTGAATGGGCTGAACGTGTCAGTGAAATCCTGCCTGAAAACAGATTGCAGGTTCGACTCACACAGACCGGAGAAACACAGCGAGAAATTGAGCTTAAGGGATTCGGGTCCGCCTGTGAGAAGCTGGTCGCAGCGACCAGAGACGAGGGAAGCCTGACTCAATAATCACAGCTGACTCAATGATGCAGCTGAGCTATCCAGACTTCAGGGACCGTTGACGATACGCACCCACGACACAAATGCGCCTGCAATCACGTCCAGTGCCATCCCCACTTCTTCAATGTCCGTTCTCTGGAGGCCCATCTGATTCATGGGACAACTTTACACTGACCCTAACAGCAGTTGACGCGGTTAAGAGGCACCAATCCGATATTTGCCAGGAGTTCAGCCAGCAGTACTGGACGAAGAGAGACCACGGAAAAGTCCGCGGTCTCTCAACACCAAAGTCGGATTCGCTCCCGAAGCTCTTTCGGAACGCGATTCTGAATCGCCTGATGCGCCTGACCCTCATGAGTCCTCGTGCTCAGGTGACTGAGAATAATGAGTTCATTCTCGAATCTGTCCGCTCGATCAAGGATGTCGTCCAGATGCATGTGCCCAAACTTGTGGATCTTTTCTTTCCGGTGTTCAGGCCGAAAGAATGTCATCTCGGTGATCAGAATCTGGGCTTTCAGGATATCCGGATGAGCGTCAAGCCCTGGCGGTGAGGTATCTCCCGTGTAACACACAAGCGGCGTCAGCGCCTCCTCCGTAACTTCCGTCCCGCCGAACCGCAAATCGCGAATTTTATTTCCGTCGAGCCCACGGTACTCGGCCTTCAGCTTTCGACGACAGTCGTACACGATGAACCCGACAGAAGGCACAGTGTGCTTTGTCTTAAACACACGTAGTTTGTGCTCGCGAGACAGTTCATACACGTCCTCGTCCGCACAGGGAATGATGTCGCAGATCATGCGTCCACGATCCAGTCGCTGCCAGGCCTGCAACATCCTTTCAACGTTCTCAACGACTTCAGCGGGCAGATAGATCGTGGGAGGCTCCATCTTCATCATTCGACGTCGCGCAACATAGACAGGTAGCGCCGCAAGGTGATCAAGATGGGCGTGTGAAATGAGAAACGTCTGCGTGCCCATAAAGGACCACGGGCTGCCTCCCATATCAAAGCCAATTTTCAACTCCGGCACCCGCCAGTAGCTCTGGACGGCCGCGCGCGAATACCCCTCAATCGTGAGGGCTTTATGCTTGAGAGACTGAAGTGGAAGATTTTCCAGCATGACATCACGCTGCACATAAAATATTCGGAGGTCCTGCGGAGTGCATCGACCATGGTGCAGAGGACCCCGACATATTGATTCGGTTCACAGATTTAACTTTTCGTAGACTGGGAAGTCATGCGGAGCCAAATATGATCCTCTGAGGATGTTTGAGGGATTCTGAATGGCTTTGTGAAGCGTTACCAGAATGCCGGCTGTGGTTTGACAGAAATACCCATCAATTTGAGTCTGTGAGCCGCGAGATGGAATTACGCGAATTTGCATTGCGGGTACTTCAGTCCGATCAGTTGAATTTGAAACTTCAGCGGCCTGACCGGTTATCCGACTCAGCACCCGGCGCGGCCATGCGGATCGAGCTGCCTGTCCGGCCTTCCAACCTGCAGTTTGCTCCCCGAAAGACGGCACCTGCAATGCCGAAAGGACAGGCGCTGCACGCCCCCCAAAAGCGTGCAATCGCTCATCACATCATGGCCAACCATGAACTGCAGGCTCTGGAAGTCATGGCAATGGTTCTGGTGACATTTCCGGATGCTCCCCCTGAGTTCAGAATGGGGCTGGCTGAGATCATGATCGATGAACAGCGACATACACGGCTCCACGCATCGCGCTGCAGCCAGCTGGGAACCGAATTTGGAGATCTGCCGGTGAATGGCTACATCTGGAAGAAGGCGGCCGATTATTCGACCGTGCTTGAATACATTGCCGGCCTGCCACTCGTGTTCGAAGGGGCAAACCTCGATCACACGATCGAATTTCAGGAGTACTTTCTCACCCACGGTGACCAACGCGGCGCCGACATCCTGAAAGCCATCCATCTCGACGAAATTCGTCACGTGGAATTTGGACTCCATTGGCTGCGGCAGCTTAAACCGCAGGGCACATCAGACTACGACGCATGGCTGGACAATCTGCACTGGCCCATTCGTGCGGCTTCTGCAAAAGGTGAGCAGTTTCAGAAACAGGCACGACGCAATGCCGGGATGGACGACGACTTTATCAACCGGCTGATGAACGCCTTCATGGAAGGTGCCCTGTCCACCAATCCGGACGTGAAGTTCCTCGTGACCTTCATCAACTCCTGGTATGATCCGCCCAAGGCCAAGGAAGCCGCCTTCGCCATGATCGACAAGGGTGCCGACATCCTCTACGCGGAACGCTTCGGCGTTTCCGACGCGGCCAAGGAAAAGGGCATTCTGGCCATCGGCAACGTGATCGATACGGCCGGCGACTATCCGGACACGATCCTCGCCTCGGCCCTGTGGCACATGGAGCCGACCATCGACAAGGCCATTGAAGCGGTCGCCACCGACAGCTTCGAGCCGTCCGACTACGGCCCCTACAGCTTCATGTCCTATGGCGGCGGCAGCTTCGTCGCGGACGAAAAGCTCGCTCCGGCGGATGCTCTGAAGGCTGCCAAGGAGAAGGAACAGGAAATCCTCGACGGACTGTTCCGCGTCAACGTCAACGACAGCGAACCCAAGTCGACGATGTAATGCAACGACCGGCGGCGCTCCTTGACCGCCGCCGGTTTCTCTTCCCCGCCCCGCCTATCGTCC
>CAJWGB010000206.1 GCA_913031625.1 uncultured Planctomycetaceae bacterium
GCGGCCCTACCTTAAGTTTCCCCGGCGAATGGCTCAAAACAGCTGACTAAGTGCCACAGCCCCAAACAAGACCATTTCATCGGAGATCAACAATGCGCATTATTTGTACTCTGGCTCTGCTCAGCATCCTCTCGACTGCGAATGCTCAGACACGAGATGAGATTGTTCGGAGCGATAAGAAGAAAGTCGAGGCAGCCGGGTTCTGGATGTACAACGACATTCCTGGGGCATTCGCCGAGGCAAAGAAAACCGGCAAACCCATCATCGTGGTCCTGCGATGTTTGCCGTGCCATGAATGCGTGAAGCTTGACGATGAACTGGTCGACACTCACCCGGTCATTCGACCATTACTTGAGAAGTTCGTCTGCGTACGGCAGGTCTCCACAAACGGACTCGACCTGAATCTGTTTCAGTACGACACCGACCAGTCGTTCGCTGTCTTTTTTCTGAATGCAGACAGAACGATCTATGGACGGTTCGGGACTCGTTCTCATCGGACCGAATGGCTGACAGACGTTTCGCTGAATGGTCTCGCAAAGGCTCTGCAGAGGACTCTCGACCTGCATAAAGACTATGGCAATGTAAAGGCCTCTCTTGCTGGCAAAACCGGCAGGCCGATGGAAGTCAGCTCGCCGGAAAAGTACCCATCGCTGAAGGGTAAGTTTACGGACCGCCTGAACTACGAAGGCGACGTCGTGAAGAGCTGCATTCACTGTCACCAGATTGGAGATGCACAGCGGGAATACTACTGGAAATCAAAGAAGCCAATTCCCGACAAAGTGCTCTGGCCGTTTCCTCACCCGAAGTCAATTGGACTAATACTGGATCCGGATGAACTGGCTACGGTTGAAGAGGTGAAAGCAGGAACACAGGCGGCGAATGCTGGATTCGAAAAGGGAGACATTGTTCAGACAGTCAATGGTCAGCCCATGCTGTCAATTGCCGACGTGCAATGGGTCCTGCACAACGTATCGCCGGAAGGCGGGACAGTGAAAATTAAGATCGATCGCGCCGGCCGAACACGCAACCTGACTCTCAACCTTGAAGATGGCTGGCGTCGTCAGGGAGATCTGTCATGGCGTGTGACGTCATGGGGACTGCGGCGAATCGCGACCGGCGGCCTGTTGCTGGGCAGCCTGACCGACGAAGAGCGCCGTCGACATTCCATCCCTTCAGGCAGGATGGCACTCAAGGTGGAACATGCAGGCAAGTACGGCCCGCATGGTGTGGCTCACCGCAAGGGAGTTCGGAAAGGAGATATCGTGACATCCTTTGACTCCCGATCTGACCTGCTGTCAGAACAGGCCGTCCACGCGTATGTTGTGACCACAAAGAAGCACGGGCAGACAGTGCCTCTGACCTATCAGCGGGAGGGACGCAGTCGAACAGTGCAGATCCCCATTCAGCAGTAACGCACACCTGAACAACAAATTACCTTCCATAACACCACTGTGGATTCTCTCCCCGAAGAATGACTGTTGTGCAATACCCGGAACCGGCGGAGCAGTAATGGAAACCATGACGACATTCAGAGTCGCCTGCCTGTACGTAGTGGTGCTGCTCGCAGGAGTCGCCGATTTCTCCGTGGCTCAGGATGCCGGCTGCCCGGCGATGAAGGCTGAAACCGCGACCAGCCGCTGGTTTTTCGGCGAGGTCTGGAGCAAAGTTGCCTCCGTTGAATGCATCAAATGTCACAGGCGCGGAGGCGACGCGGAAGACTCGCGGCTCATCCTGAAAACTATACAACTCGAAAACAAGTCCGAACGAGCGAAGATCCAGGCCGCCAACTTTGCGGCGTTCTGCAGGATGGCACGACTTAAAAAGGACGGACAGTCACTGCTGCTGCAGAAGGTCGTCGGCAAACAGGATCATGGTGGTGAGCAGATTCTGAAACCGGATTCGAGCGGCTACCGCATCCTGCAGGAATTCGTCAGGCGGACGAATGCCATAACCCCGTCTCATGATCAGCATCCTGAGATAACCGCGAAACCGTTCTTTGACGGTGTCACCATGCTCGACAATCGACAGCTGCTGCGTCGTGCGACGCTGTCACTTGCGGGTCGACTTCCCACTGATGATGAGCTTCGGCTTGTCCAGTCTGGTGGCTCAGAAGCCCTGACGGCAATTATTGACCAGGTCACACGAGAAGAAGCGTTTTACGAACGGCTGCGGGAAGGCTTCAACGACATCTTCCTGTTGCAGGGAGTCGACGGTAATCCCGATTCGACCGTGCTCTCTTACGAGCACTTTGAGAAGACCCGTCTCTGGTACCAGAAGTACGACCTGAGCCACATCGAAGATGAACAGGAACGGCGACAGGCCGAATACAGGCTGGCACGCGAATATCGTGCAGCTCTGCTGAGCGAGCCGATGCGTCTGCTGGAGTACATTGTCCGTAACAACAGACCGTTCACTGAAATCGTGACGGCTGATTACATCATGGTTTCGCCATACACGGCCCGAGGGTACGGCGTCTTTGATGAGTTGAAGGAGACATTCACAGACCCGAAGGACCCGTTCGAATTCATCCCTGTCCGCCTCAAGGCACTGACCGGTCGAAATCAGCGTGAGAATCAGGACTCTGCAACAGGCTTTTACCCACACGCTGGTTTGCTCAGCACGTTTCAGTACCTCAGCCGCTATCCCACCACGGAAACGAATCGCAATCGCCTGCGAGCACGGATGTACTTTCTGCATTTCCTCGGAATCGACATCCTCGAACTGGCCGCACGTGGATCAGATGCGGCGGCCGCAACTACGAAGTACGAGATCCCCACCATGCAGGCATCTGAATGTGTCGTCTGTCATCGCACACTTGATCCGGTTGCAGGCATCTTCCAGGACTACTGGCGTTTCGATCGCAACTTCGCACTGTATGGAAAGCGAAAAGAAGGCTGGTTCACGGATATGTTTGGAGCTGGATTCGACGGGGAGGAACTGCCCGCCACCGAAAGATGGCGGGCGCTGCAATGGCTCGGAGAACGAACAGCGAAGGACCCACGGTTTGCAATCGCAATGACTGAGCACGCGTATTTCCTCCTCACCGGACGTCGTCCGCTTCTGCCTCCGAAAGACATCGACGACCCGCTGTACACAGCACGTCAGCGTGCCTGGCAGACGCAAAGAGGCGAGGTTGAGTCGATTGCGCGGACATTCGTCGACAGTGGTTTCAACTTCAGAACCCTGATCGGCGGCTGGATTCAGTCCGACTTCTACCGAGCGGACGGACTCACGGCAGCCGCAACGACTCCGGAACGCAAAGCAGAACTGGATGATGTGGGAGTCGTCAGAATGCTCAGCCCGGAACAACTGGAACGAAAGATCAAAGCCGTGTTTGGCCGTTCATGGGGGCGCCTCAATGGCCAGACTGCCATGCTGTATGGAGGAATCGATTCCAAGGAAGTCACTGAACGAGCAACCGATCCGGGTGGAGCGATGGGATCGATCCAACGCACGCTCGCAAACGATGTGGCCTGTCGGAATGTGGCACTGGATTTCAGTCGCCCCCCGAAGGATCGCCTGCTGTTTCCATCCATCGATCCCAATGTCCGGCCAGGTAAGACTGACGAAGGGGATGCAACGATCCGGAGAGCGATCGTTCGACTGCACGAAAGAATCCTCGGTCGCTACGACGCCCCAGACTCAACAGAGGTCAACAGGACGTTTGAGTTGTTTGCCGGAGTGGTGGCTGATGCGTCTGCACGGAAGGGAATTGACCCTCGAGAAGCATGGAGTTGCAGACAGGGACTTGAGTCTCCCGTCCCGGATGAGTTTTACACGGTTCGTGCCTGGCGCGCGGTAGTGACATATCTGCTGCGACGGGAGGAGTTTCTCTATGAATAAGACCACTCAACGACGACGCAGTTTTCTCAGGAACTGCGCTGCAGCCGGACTGGGACTCGCCGCTCCGTCCAATATGTCACCGGGACTGCATGCCGACGAAAGTGCGGATCTTCCTGCCTGCGACGGTCCGTATTATATCGTCTTCAATGCGTCCGGAGGCTGGGACACGACATACCTGATGGACCCCAAAGGAGTGGGAGGCATCAACCGTCTGTATCAGGAGGCCGACATTCAGACCGAGGGTGCTCATCAATTTGCGCCCAACGACGATCATCGGGACGGTGGTCTCAGCAACGAAGATTTCTATCGAGAGTTTGGCAGGGAACTGCTGGTCCTTAATGGCCTCGACTATTCCGTCAACAACCACTCACCGTGCTCGCGTTACATGGCCACCGGCAAACTGGACAGTCTCGCTTACCCAACGTTTGCCGCACTTGTGGCTGCGTGCAAAGGACCGGATTGCCCGTTGTCGTTTCTGACGTTCGGCAATTACTCTGCGACGGGAAATCTCGTGGCGATGTCTCGCGTTCCCTACCTGCCGTCGCTGAAACGGATCGCCAACGCAGACTCCATCGAAGGAAATATTCGAGCTCCCTACCACGACGACTTTGCCCTGTCGCGCATTGAGCGGGCTCTTGCTGAGCGGCGAGCAGAAAGAAGCCAGCAGCCCCTGCTTCCGCGTCGGGAGCGTGCTGAAAACATGCTGTACGCCGCTCAGGTAAATTCAAAGGCCCTTGCACGCGTCACTCCCCATATTCCAAAGTCAATTCCGAAGCAGCGACTCGCGCAGCAGGCAGAGATCGCTCTTGCGTCATTCAAAGCCGGGGTCTGCGTGTCTGCAAATCTCTCGATCGGTCAGTTCGACAGCCACGCGAACAACGACCGGGACCAAATGAAACTGATTCCCGAATTGCTGGAAGGAATCGCTTATGTCCTGCATCGCGCCGAGGAATTACAGATTCGGGAGAAGCTGGTGGTGATCGCTCAAAGCGAAATGGGCCGCACACCAAACTACAACAAGGGCGATGGAAAGGATCACTGGTCAATCGGTTCAATCATGTTTCTGGGGCCGGGAATTGAAGGCAATCGTGTTATTGGACAGACGGACGAAGGGCAATTCGCACGCCCGCTGAATCCCGGCACATTGAAGACTGACTCAGAGAACGGAATTCGTGTCCGACCGGAACATATCCACCAGGCACTGCGTCAGCATGCGGGCATTGCAGATCACAACGCCAGTCAGCAATATGCACTCAAAGTTCCGGCCACTGAGGAACTTCAGGGATTGTGGGGGTGACGGTCGCGACGTGTGGATTACGGGCGAATTCGTCCGAGGTCGTTGAGACGTCGCTGAATTCACACCAATCCAGCGACGAAGCTCCATTGCCGCTCTTCGCTTAACCGGTAGCCGCAAAGTCGGCGTGCAAAGTAATCTGACATCGGATCTGATAGTCTGGAACGCCAAACAGATCGCCAGCCCCTGACTGCAGGCTCCACTGATGCCGTACCGACACACTCTCATCCTGCTGCTCGCCCTGACACCATCCGCCGTCCGGGCGCAATCCACTTCGCTTCCCCGCGCCACACCGGAATCTCAGGGAGTCTCTTCTTCCGCGATTCGCCAGTTTATCGAAACGGCAGACCGGGAAGTGAATTCGATGCACAGCTTCATGTTGCTCAGGCACGGAAAAGTGGTGGCCGAAGCGTGGTGGGCACCGGAATCGGCAGAAAAGCCGCATGTTCTCTGGTCACTGAGCAAGAGCTTCACTTCTACGGCTGTCGGACTGGCTGTTGAAGATGGCAAGTTGAGTCTCAACGACAGTGTCCTGAAGTTCTTTCCGAAAGATGCGCCGGCAGAAGTTTCCAGGAACCTGAAAGCAATGAGAGTTCGAGATCTGCTGACAATGAACGCCGGGCATCAGAACGAAGTTAACTGGCGAGTCGAAAAGCACTGGGCAGCCTGTTTCTGTATCCAACATTTCGAGACGACGTACCCGCCGCACTGCTGCAGATTCAGTCGCAGTCAAAGCAGGCAGGATAGAATCATTCAGCATGATCTGATGCCGGCTTCATCTGTAATGCGTCAAATCTGCAGCCGTCCTCTAAGAGCCCGGACAGGAGAACAGACAATCGGGCACCACTGAGTCCACAGAGGGAGTCTGACCTCAGAGAATGTTCTATCGTTTTGGTCGATCCACAGTCAAAAGTCGACGATAGATTCTGTTGCCGTGCGCGATATACAAAGTGTTAAGACCTTTTCCGGCCAGCATGCAGGTGGTCAGGGGCTTGTCGCCATCAACTTTGGGAAGCACACCGCAGGGCCGTCCGGTCGGATCGAAGACCTGGACTCCGACGGCACTTGTTACGTAGTAGCGTCCCCTGCGGTCGACGGCCATGCCATCACCTTTGGCCGAATTCAGACGCGGCGGTCGTTCGTTGAATCGGAACTCGCCCTTCGGATCAATCGGCAGTCTCATTGGCATCGTTGGCATCTTCGCGTCGAGCACGCCACCTTCGTTGACGCGGAATGTCCATGTATGTGCCCCCCCATAATCTGAAACTGCGAGCGTGCCGCCGTCGTTTGAAAGAGCGATCCCATTGGGTTTGGTAATCCCGGTGTCCACGACCGTCACTTCGCCGGACTTTGGATTGATGCGGGTCACATGCTGTGCACGAGTCTCAGTGATCAGGATGAAACCATCCCTGGTCACAGCAAGATCGTTGGGTTTCACACCTTCGGCAACAGTCTTCACTTCACCGGATTCAGGGTTGATGGAGATGACCCGGCTTTTCGCTCCCTGACAGGCGTACAACAGAGAACCATCCGGACTGAATTCGAGTCCACTCACAGACTCCTTCGCAATGACCTTTCTGCTGCCGTCAGCGGCGTCGATGCGGTACACGGCCGGAGCACGCATATCACAGAAAAACAGATTACCCTGTCTGTCAGCACACAGTGCATCAGCAAACCCGAGATTGTCTGCAACCAGCTCCCATGATTGCCCGAGAATCAACAGATCAAGGAGGGTGAGGTCGCCTCCCAGGTCATCGCTGGTGTCGATCCGGGGAGTATGTTTTTCTTTGCGCCACAGCCATCGCATGGCATCCGGAAAATTGCGACTCCCGAAGTCGGCGTTGTGGGCATACCCCTCAGCCCAGTGGAATCGCACATCGTAGCCCATGTATTGCAGTGACGATGCCATGCGCTGGTTGGCCCATGGCCAGCTGCCAAACGCATTGTCGACATCACCACTTGTGTCCGCCATATACATGCGGATCGGCTTCGGTTCCGTCTTTCGAACCAGAGCCGGATAGATGTTTCCACCACGCAGATGAGTGAAGCTGCCCACGCTGGTGTAAACGCGGCCAAAGTAATCAGGGCGTTCCCATGCAGCTGTAAACGCACAGATGCCCCCCGAACTGGATCCCCCAATTGCATGCATCTGAGCGTCCTCGGACACAGGATAGGCCTTTGTCACCTCCGGGATGATCTCCTCCAGCAGAAATCGGGTGTAGCGATTCCCCAGACTGTCGTACTCAAACCCCCGATTCGAGTGTTTGCGATTCGTTCGGGGCTTTGACATATCGTGCCCCGGATTAATAAAGACGCCAACAACAGGAGGCATGTCACCACTGGCTATCAGATTGTCGAACACAACAGGAATTCGCCAACGCCAGTCGCCCTTCATATTCTGGCCGTCCTGAAACACCATCAATCCTGCCGATCCATCGGGCTTGTATTGTGCTGGCACATAGACCCACCAGTCACGAGTCGTCCCCGGAAAAATTTCAGACTTCGTCCATGCCGGCATCTGAATCACTTTGCCCCTGGGAACGTCATCTTTGACAGCAGCATCTTCGTGGGGTTGCCACTCAGGCTTTGTATTCACAATCGGAATATTGGTTGGTTCCGAGTCTTCATCCCAGAGCCATTCGAGGGCCTTCGGGAATACCTCACCCGCCCAGCGTCCGCTGTGACCGCCTTCGGTCATCTCGAGTTTGTAGTGGTAACCAGCGAACTGCAGTGCGGCAGCCATGTCCTGGTTGCCCAGTGGCCAGTTTCCATGCAGGTTGCTGAGGTCATTCACACCATCGTGCAAATACACCTTAATGGGTTTGGGCTCTCTATGAGATTTCCGGATCAGTCCAGGATACTCCCAGCCGCCACGAATATTTGTGAAACTTCCGATATGACTGAGCACCTTGCCAAACTGTTCCGGTTGCTCCCAGGCGACTGTAAATGCACAGATGCCGCTCGAAGAAATCCCACAGACCGCTCGGTCTGCAGGGTCGCCTGAAACCTGGAGTCCCTTCAGCGCAACGGGCAGGAATTCTTCGGTAAGAAATCGCGTGTAGCGATCGCCAAGAGAATCGTATTCAAAGGAACGATTGCTGCGGTTTTGGGCTCCGTTCATCGTCGCCTTTATCGTCCCTGGGTTCACAAAGACTGCGACCGTGACGGGCATTGCGCCGCGATGAATTAGATTGTCAAAGACGATTGGAACTCGAAACGCACCTTTGGGATTGGCATATGCCCGGCCATCCATGAATACCATCAGGCTGGCTGGTTTCGAGGCGTCGTATTGAGCCGGAACATAGACGCTGAAGTCGCGACTGGTGACGGGAAAGATCTGACTCGACTCAAACGTCCCACTGGTCACCTTGCCCTGAGGCACACCCGACTGCACGTTCCTGTCCGGGTTTTCCTGAGCGGTCGCTTCGTGGAAGCCAGCAATGGTGGCGAAAACAATGAGCAATCGAAGAAGACGCATCCGGAAGTCCCTGAGCTGAGGAAGTGAAACAATATGCGTGGAGGTTCGATTCCGCACATGCTGGGAGAGTGTAGCCGGGAATGTCTGAAAAGTCCGTGAAGCGGGCCCGGCCACGTCTCGTTGCTGACTTAAATTCAGTCAACGGGGGCAGTCTGTGCCAAAAACTGCTGTGAACTGCCCAGAGTCCAGACGCAGGTCAACTCCACCCGTCTGGAGGAAGTCCTCGAGCAATTCTCGCCTCAGGACCTGACGAATGGTGTCAGCAGCGTGCTGAGCAGCAACGACATTCTGATCGGCGAGGATGACCGGGACTCAGCCTTTGCTGGAGCAGGGCGTGACCTGATGATCGGCGGAGGCACACGACAACAGTAGGATCCGTCTGAACTATTGGACAAGTTCGAATCAGGCATGGAAGAGTGGGCACAGGGCAACACTGGATGCACTCAATGACCGCAGGAAGACGGCCACCGAGACTGATTGTGGGGCGACCGAGACGAAGATGAGTTCCCGTGGTCGTAGAGAGGCAGGTCGATCTACCGGGAGTTGATGATCTGTGAATGGATCTCCAGCAGTTCAGTCCGAGTCTCCCGGATACGCCTGAGGTCAAGATCCGTTAATGGGCTGTTCGTCCCATGTTGCCACGCTTCGCGCAGCAGTTCGTCCAGAAACTGAATCCGACTCGCGACACAGCCTTCCTGACCCGAGTCTGGATTGACTGTGCGGACGAGTGTCTGCTGAACAAATCGAATTCGATGCAACGCAGTCGAGTAGGTCGAAAACTCCAGTTGATCCATCGTCTTTTGAAATGACACTGCCGCCTGGCGAACAAGCCGGGCGCGAAGAAGTCTCTCTGACTCGTCGGCATCCGCCAGGATGGGGACAGCCGTCAACTGGCTCTCAAGTGTCAGTGTCAGGACTGAGAACAGGATGAACAGGCCAAGGTATCTCATTAATACGCTCCATGTGTGAGTGTGCCCCGAAAGCGTCTGGTGAGATGGCAAGTGGCGTGCCGATTCATGGTGTCTACACAAATCAGTCGGAACCTGACAACTCACACGTGTGGTGATTTCTCGGTGCCTGCACACAACCACGTGTTGAAGGCTCGGCGAGTCAACTGCGACTGCCAGCCAGGCGCGCCGCGTTGCTTATCAAAGCTGCATAACCTTCGGCGCCCGAGAATGATCATGCAGTTCCGGAAGGCCAATCGTCGGTCGCTCACTCACGATTTGTGCTCCCGGGCCCGCAGGTTCGAGCCGGATCCGATCGATGAATTTTCGTCAGACATTCCATGGTCCCTTGCCAGCAGCGAGCAATCAGAGAGGGGGGATGGTTGTGGAGTGTCGCGTGATACACCATGACAAACGTTCTTCACACCACAGTTGCCTCGCAAAAGGGCTGGAAACCGGGTTTGTGTTACCACATTCAACATCAGGCGTTCACTGCACTGGAGGAGACACCCGCATTTCAGTCAGATGCGATCACCCCCATCCAGAACGCTTCTCAAATCATCGTCGCGTTAAATCTGACGCTCGCACGTCTCGGCTACCAGCCGTCCTGCTATCGAACGTCTTACGTGGATGCATGCAGTCTCCTGTCGCCCTGGGCCCCGGTCCCACGTCGCGTGTACTGAAACCATCGTGCGGTCGACGTACAATCACTCACCACACCAGTCTCTCTCCATTTCAGGAGCTTCCTATGCGAATTGCTTCTCTCTTTCTGCTTTCATTCACCTGTACCACTTTGTTGGCAAATGATGCAGTCATAGATGCTTCAAAGTATGACTCGCTGCAGGCAGCAGCCAATGCCCTTCCGAAAACCGGAGGTGTGCTCCACATTCCTCCAGGAAACTACGAGCTCACGGAACCGCTTCGCATCCACACAGGTGACACTCAGATTACGGGAAGCGGAACGGCAACACACATCGTCAACACGAACACAAACGGGAGGCCAGCAATCCTGATCGAACATGCAGACTATGCAGACAGGGCGACACCTTCAAAAGAGCGACTCTGGCGAGTCAGCGTCACAAATCTTCGGGTGACCGGCAACGAAAAGAGCGGCTCCGGCATTGATGCTCGATATATCGAAGAGATCATGATCAGGGATGTCTCCAGCAGCTACCACGGCGGCGACGGCATCCGCTTACACTTTTGCTACGAAGATCCTCGACTGAGCGACAACCTGCTGACTTACAACAAGAGATGTGGAGTCTCACTCGAGGGCTGTCATGACATTGTCGTTTCCGCCAACCAGTTCGAAGAAAACCAGGACGGCCTGAAGTGTGTCGACTCCTTCAACCTCACCATGACCGGCAATAACCTCGACGATCACCTTAGAGACGGAATCGTGATCGAGAACACCTACGGTTCGGTAGTTAGCGGCAACATGATTGAAGAGTGCCAGGGCTGGGCAATGGTCCTGGACCGAGACTGCTACGGAACCACCATTTCGGCAAATGTGATTGCTCACGACTTCACGGGCGGGATCGACCTGCGGGACGCTCATGGGTGCGCTGTTTCTGCAAACACATTCACTATTGTGAAAAAGACCGCGATCGCGGTTCGAGAGCACTCCGGCAGCATCACTATTAGCGCCAATAACTTTAGCGACACCTGGATCGGCAAAGACCAGGATGGAAAACCGGCTCAGAAACGAGAGAACGAGCCGAGCAAGTCTGAGGAGAATCCCAATGAAGCGTCCGGCATCTTGCTGGAAGAATGTGTTGGTGTCGTAATCTCCGGAAACATCTTCTCTCGCCTGAGCACTGAGGCTGTCATTCAGAAGGGGAACTGCCGCAGGATCCTGCTCAACGCTAACGGGGTCTACAAAGATGATTAGGAATCATGCCGTGCTTGCGGAGAACTCGGCTCGGTTCTCGCATAACCGCCAGCGCATTACATTTGGGCCCGGCGTCTGATTGAATGAAAACTCGAAGCGTGACAGGGAATTACATCCAACGTTGTAAATGGAGGCTGCGACTGGTTCAGCTGCATGACGTACCTCTTAACTGAAGGCCGCCAGACCTCGAGCATCAACGATGCCGCCAGACCGTATGTTTTGCTCGGACGCTTGCGTGGCTCAGCTATAGAAGCATGACTGACAAAGGACTTACGTCGACGGATGCAAATTCCTGATGAGCGAGGGATCTGCTGCCAAAGATTGCTCACCGAGGGCGCATTCGCGACAGGTTGAAACCTGACCCCCAGCCCGACTGAAACAACCGACCTTTCCACTCCCACTCTGCAGTTATTCAATGAGACACCTGATTCTAATTTCGCTGTTGTTGCCAATCAGCACCCTGCAGGCAGGAGACCTCGCATCCGTCAGGGCACTCCTCCATCAGGTGGTGGAGAAGAAGACCGTGGCAGGTGGCTGTGTCGTGATCCTGCATCATGGAAATGTCATCTTTGAAGAAGGGTTTGGATATGCGGACGTCGCATCGAAGCGGCCGTTCACGATCAACACGCCCGTCATCATCGCATCCATCAGCAAGCCGTTACTCGGCAC
>CAJWGB010000207.1 GCA_913031625.1 uncultured Planctomycetaceae bacterium
GGATGGCGTTTCTCTTTGCCTGCCTCTGATTCCTCCGTCGTCAATCGATCGTTTGCTGCAGTCGTCCTGAGGATGCCGCGAAGATCACTGATATGCGACGCAGATGTTGCGTGTTGCCGCGTTGCTTCGAATTCGTCTGCTGATCAGAGACAATCCCACATGGTCCTGAACCGAGGTCCCACGGTCCTTCGCGTTACGAACCCGCCCTGTCCTTTGGAGTCCCCCCCGTGCCGCAGATACGACCGATGACTCGCACAGAACTGACTCAGCAGGTTGAGTGGGCGAGAGCGGAGGGCTGGGAGCCCGGCACGGATGATGCTGATCTGTTTTGGGACCTTGATCCGGATGGATTTCTTGGGCTGGAACACGAAGGCTCATTCATCGGTGGCGGAGCAATCATTCGTCACAGTTCACAGTTTGGATTCATGGGACTCTTCATTGTGGATCGCGAATTCCGTGGACAGGGATTTGGTACGGAGCTGTGGTTTGCTCGACGCGATCAGTTGCTGGCGCGCCTGGGTGATGGAGCGACAATCGGACTGGACGGAGTTTATGAAATGGTCCCGTTCTATGAACGGGGCGGCTTTCAACAGTATTCCTACTATCGACGCTTCATGTTGCCCGCTCGGACGTCCGGACATCTCCATCTGCCCGAGATTGTCGATCTTGCGGACGTTGATTTTGATGCGGTGGCAGCATTCGATCGGCATTGCTTTCCTGCGGATCGTGCTCCGTTTCTGCAACGATGGATCAGTCAGCCAACTGCGACGTCGCGTGCGTTTGTAAAGGATGGGGAGCTACTTGGCTTTGCAGTGATGCGACCTGGCACGACAGGATGGCGGCTTGCTCCGCTGTTTGCCAATTCCCCTGATACGGCAGAGGCGCTGCTACAGTCATTCATTCCGCTTCAGGGAGAGCGTCCGATCTTTCTCGACGTTCCGGATGACAATCCGGCGGCCACTGAACTGCGAACAAAGTATCAAATGGAGGAAGTCTTCGGCTGTGTTCGCATGTATCTCGGCCCGGTACCGGAGACTCGAACAGACATGGTTTACGGAGTGACGACGTTCGAAGTGGGCTGATTGTTGACGTACATGATTCACAGTTCATAAAAGTGTACGCCTCAGCTGTGTTTGGGGTGACGCGATGCTCGCCAGAGTGCTCTAGACCATGTCCAGACCACGCATCGTTCCAGTCGACGACTGGAACGTTTCAACCGGCAGTCCGGCTGCCTGCAGCAGGTTGACGTACAGATTGGGAAGCGGATAGTTCCGCTTCTGATCGAAGGCGAGGTGCTGCCCATGCCGAAATGGGCCCCCCGCGAGAAGCACGGGCATATTGCGGTTATCGTGACTCGAAGCGTTCCCCAGATTACTCGTCATCAGCACGGATGTGTTCTGCAGCGCTGTCTGGCCCGACTCTTTCACGTTCTGCAGGTCTTCCACAAAGTCGCCCCATGCCCGCACAATCTCAGTCTCCACGATTTCCAGCTGATCCAGTTTCGACTCATCGCGTCCATGATGGCTCAGGGTGTGATACCCCTCTGCCACCCCGTCCAGCGGAACGACACCGCCCCCGCCTCCGAGGTGGTAGCAGACGAACCGAGTGGAGTCCGTTTCCAGTGCGAGCCGAATCATGTCATTCATGAGTCGCTGCTGACCAATGAAGTCACTGTTGTTTCGGATGTCGACTGGCTTCCTCGCAGCGACTTTCGGTTTTGGCCGCTGTGACCACGCTTCCCGCTTCGCCAGTCGCAGTTCAAGGTCACGCACACTCGTGTAATAGTTTTCCAGCCGGTCCTGATCGCTTTTACCGAGTGTGCGGCCCAGTCGCTTTGCATCGGCACTCACCACATCCATGATGCTGCGGCCCTCACTCACGCGTCGGGCCTGTCGAGCGCGTTCGGCGGGGCTGTCATCGACAAACAGCTGCTCAAACAACCGCGAGGGGGATGATAGAGCCGGGATCATGGACCCATTTACCGTATAGGACGGACTGTTACTGCCACTGCTGCCCAACACGAGTGACGGGAAGCGGGTCTGGTCACCCAGATGTTTCGCCATCAGCTGATCAATCGAGACGGAATTGCCTCCCTTGCCCGATCCTCCCGCAGGGTTGGCTGTCAGAATACTGGCTTCCGCCCGGTGGCCCCCAGTCACTCCCGGATGGGACACTCCTGAGACCACCGTGTAATGTTTACGCAGGTGATCGATTGGTTTCAGATAGGGACTTGCCGTGTAATCGCGGCCAGCCTGTGTGGGGTTCAGATTGTCACCGACGAGTCCCAGCGTCAATGTCATCGCCACAAACCGGCGAGGTGACGCTGCGGACTCAGCCTGGGGGCCGGCAAATGCCGGGCTCATGGCAGTGAGCCACGGGAGAGCCAGACTGGCGCCTGCACCGCGAAGAAGTTTTCGCCGAGGCACGGAGCGTTGAAAGTTAAAGTGAACCGTCATCTTCGTTTGCCTTGTCTTCAATGGGAAGCTCTATCTCAATTCTCAATTCCGGCGAAACACATCGCTGGTCACCACAGCACGCACAATGGAACGCAGGCCATAGTCAGTTGGTGCCACCTGCTCAACGATCTGCTGCACACTCGACCGATCTGTAAATTCGCATGGACGTCCTGTTCCACAGGTGATCAGATGACGGGCAAGATTTGCGGCAAGGGCGGATCTGCGATTTCCCATCAACTGCTGAAAGTCCGTGAGAGTTGCAAAGCTGCTGCCGTCCGGAAGGGTGCCCGAAGGATCCACGTCCCGGCTGCGCCGCGAACGCCGGGAGCCTCCATACTTTGTTCGCCATCGGCCGGCCGGATCAAAATTCTCAAGTGCAAATCCCGGAGGATCGATCATCCGATGGCAGCGAGCACACGATTCGTCGGACTTATGCTTATTCAGCAGTTCGCGAATGGTGGTCGCCCCTCTGATATCGGGTTCAATGGCCGGCACGCTGTCCGGCGGCGGAGAAATCTCTGTTCCCAGGATGCGTTCGCTGACCCAGACTCCTCGAACCACGGGGGAGGTGGTGGTGCCATTCGCGGTCACCTTCAGCACGGCCCCTTGAGTTAACAGACCGCCTCGATGGTCCTGGGGTCGCACGGCCACCTTTTGCATCTGATCTCCAGAAACTCCGCGAATGCCGTAGTGACGCGCGAGCCTGTTGTTCAGGTATGTGAAACGTGAGTCGACAAGGTTGGACACAGACAGGTCCTGCTTGAGCATCTCGTCAAGAAACGCATGCGTCTCATTCAGCATTGACTGCTGCACGATGATGTCAAATCCCGGATAGAGTCGACGATCAGGCTCGGTAAAGTCGATATCCTTCAGATCCAGCCAGTGGTAGGCAAAGTCTCTCAGGAAGTCGGTTCCACGCGGCGCCGCCAGCATCCGGTCGACCTGCTCCGCGAGCACGTTCGGCTTCGTCAGTCGGGCGGATCGGGCCAGCTTCAGTAGTTCCTGGTCGGGCATTGAGTTCCAGAGGAAGTAGCTCAGTCGAGACGCCAGAGCGTAGTTGTCAAGATTCCCCGGCTGTTCATTGAAGTACAGGAATCGTGGTGAACACAGGATCGTGCGATAGCCGGTTCGCAGCGCCGCGATCGCCCCGTTACCTTCATCGAGTTGCTGGAAAGCCAGCGCAAGATAGGGGGCAAGGTCTTCTTCAGGAGTTGGACGGCGGAAGGCTCGCTGAGCAAACTGAATCAACAGCTCACGAATCTGCTCTCGTTCGTTCTGCAGCTCCAGAACGACCTGTTGTCGTTCTTTCGACCATGTTGGCGTTGCCTTGCCAAACAGCACTCGACGAATCGCCCAGTTTGCAGGCCCTCGATGAATGCGTGAGAAGGTGGCGTCGTGAATCGCCAGCCCGGCCAGGTTCTGAGGCGTGCCTTCACCGGCCCCAATCTGTCCTCCGGCAAATCGTCCCTGCTTCATTGTCAGATCGTTGGGCCGCAGTTCGAACATTTCGCCTTCATGAAGCCATGCCTCGAATGTCCATTCCTGAGGCTCCTCAGTGGCAGAGAAGTAGCCGGACCAGTTCAGCCGCGGTGCACTGGAGACACATCTTCCTGATCGGACCGTGCACCAGACACCGTGATTGTCCGGGACGTTGAGTCCGCTGGCGGTGATGCGAAGCTGGTACCAGCCATCTTCTCTTGCGGTTGTGGTCGGAATGCGGCCGTAGAAGGTTGTTCGTCCCTGCCAGACAACAGCCTTCCCGTCCAGCATCTCCGGTTCTCGACAACGTCTGCGCGGATTAGTACGAGCAATTCGCCCTGGTGGCAGGAATCGTTCGAATTCATCGGGCTTACTGGTAGCGCGACGAAACGCCTCATCGAGTGCGACATCCACTACTTCCAGATGGGACTGCATTTGAAAGTGCGAAAATATCTGTCCGGAGGCGACTGTGGGGAAGCCATGAGCACGCGGCTCTTCAGGCATCTCTTCGGTTAAGGGAACGTCGATCCCCAGCAGGTCCTGCAGGGTTCGCTCCAGTTGGAGGTTAGTCAACCGCCTCAGTGGTACTCGTCCGCGCTGAGCAAAGTCCTGTTTCTGCCATTTCGTTAGCTCTGTTGCGACCTGTTTCAGGAACGTGAGGCGTTGAACAGTGGGTGCCTGATCGGAGTCCGCAGGCGGCATCTCTCCCGCAGTCACACGATCATGAATCTGCTGCCAGACCTCGAAGGTTTCCGCAGTCAGCTCCCCCTTCAAGACCTCCAGGTCAAGTCCGGCTTCCGCTTCCGCACCGGAGTGGCACGCCACACAATGGGATGCAAGGAATCGGTAAGTGTCGGACGACTGAGCCGAAATTGCGGGTGCGAGAAGGGCAGTCACACAGGCGAAATAGAGGGTGCGGGTGAGCATGAAGGAAGAGGGTGTTCAGGCGGGAGGCAGGCTGCAGGAACTCAATTATAGCCGGTCATTGCAGAAACGCATGAGATTTCACACAGAAGCAAAACAACGCTGGGCACAACGCGCAGATAGGACGTTCCTGCGGTGCAGAATATTTCACGCAACGCGTCTGCCGCTCAACATCCCCCGGCGCACTGTCGGATCCACCGAGCCACGTGGAAGACCGACGCGTCACTGGCCATGTCTACTCGGGCGGAATCAGACGAATTGATCGAAGGTCAATCAGAAACGACCGCAGGGGCCCGGCCGGACTGACCACAATCTGTCTCCGCCCCCCTCCGAGGTCCAGTTGGCCGATTCGCAGCTTCCTGTAATCGTCCCATGTCCCGGTGCCAGCCACGCGACTGGAAAATTCTCGTGCGCCGGTCGAGAAGTGAATTCGATTGCCGGCCGTGTTGTTTGCGCATGCGTAGTCCAACTCGACTGTCCAATGTCCGCCGCGCGGAACGTTGACAGTCCAGACAGCATGATCCTCAGCCGATCCCCAGAAACCGAGATTTCCGTATTTCTGTTCATACACCAACTGCGGTCCGTAGATCTCTGCCTGGGACGCCTGCAGAACCAGTTCGCCCTGATCATTGGCGTGAATCACGGCGGGCTGATTACCCGGAAACTGTTTGGGACCAGCGCCGGCAGACTGCACAAAGGCGATGACATCAATGAGCTCCTGCGGTGATAAATCTCGCTCCAGTCCCTCGGGCATGAGTGACCGCCCCGATGAGACAAGCTCCTCCAGATCGGTGCGCGCGACCGTCTGCTCTTTGCCATCGGTGCCCAGCAGAGTAATACTGCCTCCAGTTTCGCTCAGCAGCATCCCGCTGTAGGTCAGGCCGGTCTTCGTCGCTGCCGTGTAGCTGATGAATTTGGACTCAACGGCTCGGTTGGGGTCAAGAATTGCAGTCAGCAAAGCTTCGGTTGACCGATTCTTCAGAGCCGCGAGATCCGCCCCGACCTGCCGTCCGACCTGGTTCAGTCGATGGCAGGCCGAACAGCGTTTTTCGAAGACGGCGCGACCGGCCGTGCTGTTTCCAGTCAGCTCACTCGTCGTCGCTGTCCAATCCTGAATGATCTCTCCGCGTGTGCTTTCCGCGGTCCTGAAAATGTCGGCCGCTTGTCGTTGTGTGGTGCCATCCCGGTGCGTCAACAACCGTTCACGATGGACGGCAGAGATATCGGCCGCGCCAATACTGCCTTCCCTGAGTGCCTTCAGCAGGTGAGCGGTCCATGTTTCGCTGCGGAGCATCGTTTCGACAATGTGCTGTCGGATACCGGGCGTGTGAGCAGACCAGCCCTTCAGCAATGCGAGTCCTCCTGTCCGGGAGTTCATCTGCGCAGTCGCATCGACTGCGGCCCGCTGCACTTCAACAGTTTCTGTCGCCCGAACCAGATCCACAACCTTCTGGCTCGCCGCAGCAGACACACCCGGCACATTTGGCAGCAGGCGGATGGCTCGGAGCCGCCGCGAGACAGGTTCAGCAGTCAGCTCACTCACTAAGCGCTGACTCAACCCCTGCCACCAGGACGCCTGCTCTCCTGTGGCAAGGGAATTCCAGACGGCCTGACTGGACTTCAGCCCAGGCAGCAACCGCTCAATCAACTCCAACTGGGTGTCAGAAAGGTCATCAGGAGCCACGTTTGTCACTTCCGCCTGGAGCACGCGGGCGAGGTCCGTCTCGGAGAGGATCCGTCCGGCGGACTCCCACAGTCTTAAAGTCAGAGTATGAGCACGGTTACGCACGCCCGCCGGTTTCGTTGTGTCGTGATGAATCAGAGCAAGTGCGCGGATAACAGGAACAAGATCGTCTCTGCCTGCAGCCGCAATCGCCACGGAAACTGTCGTTTCGTCATGGGTGGCTGCCAGAAACGCAGGCAGAAATCTGCTGCGTACCTCAGAATGAGCAAGGTGGAAGGCCCGGGCCAGCTGAAGATGGACGCTTGCATCCGAGTCATTGATCAACGCAAAAACGTCCTCGCTCAGCTCCTTCGCGATCCATGGTTCGGCGAGCCGAACCGCGTGTCTGCGTACTCCCGCCGCTTCATCATGCAGAGCAGTCCGAATCGTCTGCGGATCTGGTGCAATTTCCTGCAGTGTGCAGAGCGCGTGCAGTCGGGTGACTGCCTGAGGATGTGACAGAAGCTTCTTCAATATTGTGATTGTTTCTTCAGCAGCCCCCCGTCCGACAAGAATCCGCTGTGCCGTATCACGCCACCACCCATTTGGACTTTCCAGACGTGTCAGAAGGTCACGCGAGGAAATCTTCTGTTCTGGCTGATTAAAGAACGCGCGCAATGAACCCTCGGACACGTCAGTGCCACAGCACTGGTCACGAGTGATCCGATAGATCCGACCAGCGGCAGACCCTGACTGCAGATTCAATTTTCTCTGCCACTCTGCCGGGATCCACTGCGGGTGCTCGATCACCAGTCGGTACATGTCGGCAATCCAAAGTGCTCCGTCCGGTCCCGTGCGGATCATTGTTGGACGAGTCCAGTTGTCTCGGGATGCAAAGAATTCCTGGTCCGCATCGCTTTTGGCGCGTTGTCCCCGAAAGGACGTCCCCGACGGCGTCAGGATAAGACGGGACACAAGGTTGTGGACCGGCTCACTCGTGAATGCGTTTCCGGCGAATTCGTCACCCAGCAGTCTGTCCCGATAGATCATTGTACTGCATGCGGAAGTAAACCGATTCACTGCATGGAAGTCGTTGAAGCGTGCCAGCGTTCGACTGCGGGGGAACACAGGAGCAGCCCCGGGGACTTCAGGAACGACGTGCCGGACGTTTCCGACGGTGATCGAACCGTTTCGCAGCCAATAATCGGGAATCACGTAGTGCCACATTGGATTGGAGTTGTTGTTCCCAAACCAGTTGCCCCAGTCGTCGCGATTCCGGCCGAACTGAGCTTGCCCGGAAGTGGGGTCCAGCAGTCCGGCATCAGGGCGGATTCTCACGTCGCGACCTCCAATTCCTGTCGACTGACCGACGCCAATCACGCCCGGCCCAAAGGCTGTTGGGGCTTCCTGTTTGGCAAGCGCCTGCATGACCCGTACGGTGCCGCCGCTGTCTCCGTTGGCCAGATGGAGCCAGTTATCAAGCCCCCACCGCAGACCGTTCATCCGGTGCTGCTGGTTGCCCGGCGCAAACCCGGTCAGCACCACCCGTCGAATATCGGCCTTCAGGTCTCCGTCAGTATCCTCAGCGTAAATGACGTCCGGCGCTGCAGTGATCAGTAGGCCCTTGCCCCACCGACAGATCCCATTCGGAAATCCTATCTCATCCAGAAAAGTGACAGCTCGGTCATAGCGGCCATCTCCATCCGTGTCTTCCAGGACCCGAATCCGCCCTGCGGCCGACTCTTCGTCCTCAGAGTACTCATCACCCAGTGGGTAGTCCCCCATCTCGACAACATACAGTCGCCCCTGCACGTCCCATTCAAACGCAACCGGATCATTGATCATCGGTTCCGCGGCGACGAGTTCCAGCCGCAGCCCGTCAGCCACATGGATTTCGTTCAGTGATTCTGCCGGGCTCATGGAGGCAGGCACACTCGCCTGCAGTTCTTCACTGTAGTACTCGTGAGGCATGAGTTTCTGCACAGTGTCGCAGATCACGTCCTCCGCTTCCGGTGCGAGACGTGTGGGATGCAGGTAATAGGTCATCGAGGAATCTGCCTCATATCCCCCTTCCTGAAGAACTCGCTGCGACGGGATATAGCACGGCACATCATTGCTGTACCCATTGAGCCACAGGCGGTCACTGTCAAACATCTCGTGCATTCGAATGGCATAATCGATCACGACTTCACCGCCGAGAAAGACCATTGCAAGGTCGTCTCCGAAGCACCACGTCTGCACCGGATAGTTCTCTACGCTCGACGACAGGGATCCTTCTTTAAGACGCCTCTGCATCTCCCTTGCATGACTTCCCTGATGATCATCGCCGGACGCTCGCGCGGCCCAGAATTCCTCACCGGGAATCGGTCCCAGCGGAAGATCGACCTTTTGGAAGGCGCAACGCAGGCGACTGTCGATGGGACGCCATGTGTCAGGATTCCGAAGCAGCCGAACAATCTCACTCGACAGTGTCTGTGCATGCTGACGAGCAAGCTCATGAGTCCCTCGTGGCTCCGGATTTGAATCTGCAGCGCAACCGGGACTCACCAGACAGACTACGTCAGAAAACTGTTTTTCAACGGCTTCGGCCGTCATCCCCGGCCAGTCAGCACTTACGCTGTTCGTCGCGCCGGTTTCCGTCGTGGCATGGCACGCATATTTTGTCAGGACAGCCAGAAGATTGTTGTCTGAATCGCGAGCAATCAGCAAAGGAACACTGTGATCCACAGGTCCGTCAGCCTGAACTCCGAAGCCCGTCCATCGTCCATCCTCGAGTACGCGCCGGTTGACGGAAAAGTCGGCATTCCCTGTTGCTGCTGACAGACGTGCGGGACGTCGCGTATTCGTGGCCTTCCGGACTGCATCCACCGCTGCCGCAAACAGTCGGTCTTCATAGGCTTTGAGATCCCGTTGTTGTTCCGGAGTGACGTTCAGCAGGCCGTTGGGAGCAAACCCACTCACCCATGGAGCCGAGTGAGTGTGCGTGGACACAACAGCAAACCGATGTCTGCCGACAGGGACTTCCCCCCGGACCGCCTCATGCAGTCGATCCACAAAGGCGGCCGTAAGACCGCAATTGTCGACAGTCAACAGGACCGAATAGGGCTGTTCCAGAACCGGTTCGTCAGAACGTTCCAGCGGCCCGCCGAGCACGAGTGCTCGAACATGCAACTCTGAGCGGACGCCTTCGGCAACCGAACGGCGACTCCCATAGCCAGCAAGGCGAAGTCCCTTTTCCGGTGTGACATCGACTTTCGCCGTACCGACGGGGATCAGCTGGCGATTTCGCCGGAGCCTGCGCCGGTCATGGGCCGCCTGGAGATCTCGCCACGACACAAAGCGACTCAGATTCTTGAGCGACGCAGTGTGCTCGTTCTGCCAGCACAGCAGTTCCTGATGCACGAACGCTCCGTTGTGCGTCCCATCCGCTGCCGTCAGGGGGAGAAACTGATCATCTCCCGCCAGCAGCTTCTTCTGAATAAACTCCGGCAACGATCGCAGATCGCCACGCCCTGCTGTGCTACGCCGCGTCTTTGTGTGGGCCACTCGTTCACGGTCGGTGGCCGTGGCTTTTCTGAGCGGAAGTCCGCCTGTCTGAGTGCGATTCAGACGATCGGCTGCTTCGCGAAAGTTGAGGAACTTGACTTTGGAGCCGTGTTTGTCCACGGCGTGGTCGATGAATTCGACTACCTGAGCAGCAGTGATCCATCCATGCGGGTGAAACACAAGGTTAAAGACTCCCTGTTTGTGGACGGTGATGTCCAGTGCCGCCTTCCAGTCTTCAACGGTCAGTGGATTGTTCACTCCATGCAGGTGCTGGGCCGACCAGTCACTCGGGGCGACACAGGGGAACTGCCAGCAGCCCCCCGCAATCACATAGGGGTAAGGATAGTTTTCAATGAAGTTGACAAACCGGTCATGGACTCCATTTTGATGCGGCATGTATTTGGCAAATCGGTCCTTCCCGTCTGCATCCAGAATCAGCGATCGCGGAATGGACTGGTCGGCAGCTGTAAAGAAGTTAAACACAGACGAATCAATCTGCAGGAAGTGGCCTTCCGGTGTTTCCCCGTTGAAGATGGCATCGAAGAATCGGGGGCTCACCGTGTTCAGCGAATCACAGCACGGAGTCCGAAACGCAACGGGAGAATTGCCGGGGATCCTGGCGAGCTGGTCCACGCAGCGGTCATACGTTGACTTCGCGCGCTCAAAGTTGCCTCCTGTCAGGATGGGACACGGATGGTCGGCTGTATGTACTTCGATCGACAGTCCCTCGTCCAGCCAGCTCCGGAGCTGAGGGTCGTCCGGCTTCACACTGTTTGTCATGATGCTGACAGGCGCGCGACCGTCAATCCGCTTCAGACGCTGGAGTATCGGACGCAGGTATTGTTCGTATCGTGCCGGGTCCCGCATGTCATCGATCGCGAAGACGACGACGCATTCCACTCCCTCTTCATCGACCCAGTCGGGCGTCTTAAGAGGTGGCGTCGAGGAATCCGGGTACCACGGATTGGCCAGGTCCAGCCGCGTGAGCAGATCGAGCTCCTGGGCATGTCCGAGTGAGGAGAAGAGTAGCAGGAGGGATGCGAGACCTGTTCGACGAGTCATACTTGCCTCATTGCAGAATTGAGATGTATGCGTTTCGGGGACCATGAGTGTATCGTCGATCTGCTTTAGGCTCGAATTACTGGCTGAAATGCCGTTTGTATGAGGCGTGTGATTGACGGTACAATTCAAAACCTTCCACTGTAGGTTCTTTCTTATGCTGCTTCGTACCTGCCTCCTGCTCAGCCTTCTGGCATCCGTTGTCGTTGCTGACGATCAAACCGAGTTCTTTGAAGCCCGCATCCGTCCGGTGTTGGTCGAACACTGCTACCGATGCCACTCCCAGGATGCAGAGAAAGTTCGAGGCGGTCTGCTTCTTGACTCCAAAAAGGGAATGCTGACAGGCGGCGATTCAGGGCCGAGTCTGGTGGCCGGTGATCCCGGGGAAAGTCTGATCATTTCGGCGCTGAAGCATGAGTCGTTTGAGATGCCGCCTGATCGCAGGCTACCTAAGAAGGTTATCCAGGACTTTGAGAAATGGATCTCTGAGGGAGCAGCAGATCCACGATCCGGTGGTAAGACGGTTGCTCGACGCGTGATCGATCTGGAGGAAGGGCGAAAGTTTTGGAGCTTTCGTCCGCTGGAGCCGGTACCTGTGCCGCTCGCAGGTGATACATGGGGCCAAACGGACATTGACCGATTTCTGGCAGCACAGTTCGCGCCGCTTAATCCCGCGGATGATGCTTCTCCCTTAGAGATGGTTCGACGGATCTACTTCACTCTGACAGGCCTGCCTCCAACGATTCAGCAGATCAGCAGGTTTGCAGTTGCATCGAAGTCAGCCCCGCAGGACGCAGTGCGGGCACTGGTGGACGAACTGCTTGATTCTCCGCGGTTCGGAGAACGCTGGGGGCGACACTGGCTGGACGTGACGCGATTTGCAGAATCAAGTGGTGGTGGTCGGAGTCTGATGTTTCCACATGCATGGCGTTTTCGTGACTATGTCATTCAGTCGTTC
>CAJWGB010000208.1 GCA_913031625.1 uncultured Planctomycetaceae bacterium
TCCTTCCCGAGCTGCCGCTCGACCCTCCCGGTGGGAGGGTGAATGATCGCAGTGCTCTTACTCGGAGGGTGGAAGAAGGCAGACGCCACTCAGTCAAAAGGCCTACCCAAACAGTTCCATGATCGGCTTGCCCTCGGTCAGCAGCCGCGAAATCCCGCTGGCATCCTGAGGGTTGTTGATGGGAATATCGAGGGCGTGATAGATCGTGGCGGCCAGTTCTTCAGGACGCACGGGATTGTGCGTGGGATACTCGCCGTACTTGTTGGAACGACCGTAAACGTTGCCGCCCTTGATGCCGGCACCGGCAATGATAGATGAAAAACAACGTGGCCAGTGCTGTCGTCCCGGAGGAGACTGCTTCATCAGGTAGGGCGTGCGGCCAAACTCGCCGGTTACAACAACAAGAGTGTTATCGAGCATGCCGCGTTCTTTCAGGTCAGTGAACAGTCCGGAAAGAGCTCGGTCCAGTCGTGGCAGACAGAAGCCCATGCCATAGGAACCGTTGCCGAACGCGTTGCCCATCCCCATGTTACCGCCGTGCATGTCCCAGCTGCTGCTTGGTGGCCCCTTCCTGTCGTGAGGCGCCTGCCCGGTCCAGCCATTGACGGTGACAAAGCGGACACCGGACTCGACCATTCGTCGAGCAAGGAGCAGATTCTGACCAAGCGGATTCATCCCGTAACGTTCTCGCGTCTCGACCGGCTCCTTCGTCATGTCGAACGCTTCACGACCTTCTTCTCGAGTAAGCCCGTCGTACGTCTTTTCGCGAAGGTCGGACCAGTCCCTGACGTAACTGTCTTTGTCGAATTCTGAAGATTCAAGTTGCCGCAGCAGTCCCTTTCGCTCGTCCAGCCGATCCTTGTCGAATGGGTTGTAGAGTTCGGGGGGCTTGAAGTTTTCCATCGCGGGATTGTTAGTGGCGGAACCAACAAACATTGGTGCGTACGCCGAGCCCAGATATCCGCCGATACCAATGTTGGGCGCACAGAACACCGGGTTGCCGACACACTTGATCAGCCATGCGTTGGACACAAAGTTGCGCGTGCTGGGTTTGTGTTTGGCAACGTGGGACCCAAGGTACGGCTGGGAGTTTGGTTTGCCCTGTTGTACTCGTTCGGTTGACTGACCGCTCAGCAGATTATGCATCGCGTCAAAATGATTGCTGATTGCTCCCGGGTGCGACATGGAGTTGATGAGCGTGAAGTGGTCCGTCAGCTTTGCCAACTCGGTATGCATCTCATTGAGCAGCATTCCCGGGACTTTGGTTTCGATCGGTTCGTAGGGACCACGGTAGTCCAGCGGAGCTTCCGGCTTCATGTCCCAGGTGTCAACGTGGCTGGGGCCACCACACAGCAAGACGAAAATGCATGACTTTTCTGAGGAGACGGCTTTGCCTGATGAGTCGACCTTGTCAGTTCCGAAGACGGAACCCGGCATTCCCAGACTGAGTGTTCCCAGACCACTGGCGATCATTGCCTGACGGCGATTTATCTCAAGTTGATTCATGACCGGACTCCTGCAGGACTGAGTTGTCATTCTCACTATACGTGTTATCGCAAATCAAACACTGTTCGCCCAGCAAAAAATGAATGGAAGCGGCCACAGGTCTGGTTTCAACAGCGGTGCCCGGACTGATCTCCGAATTGAGCACTGAGAGTTGCAGCGTCAGATTGAAACGGTTGAAACCTGAGCTGTGTCTTCTGCAATCCTTCCAGCAACCTATTGGTGCCCGGCCTGAATAATCTCTGCCAGACGCCGAATGTCTTTCGCGAACTCCGGTGCCGATGCCAGATTGTTCATCTCCATCGCGTCCTTCTGGTGGTCGTACAGTTCGCGGGCGATGATGTTTCCTGTTTTCTTCTCGGACCATTGCACATAGCGGAACCGGTCCGTTCGGACCGTCCGTCCCACGAACTTTCCGTTGTATCGGGAGTATTGACTGTGGGCGACATCATTGACGGTCTTGTCTGGATTGCGAAGCGTCGCCGTAAGCCGCTGCCCTTCCAGGTGCTCCGGGGCTGGAACCCCGATGATTTCACAGAGAGTGGGATAGACGTCAACGAGTTCTGCGATTCTTCTCGTTCGACCTGCAGAGATCCCCGGAGCCGAAATAAGCAGTGGTACTTGAGTCGCGATTTCGTAGTTGGTCATCTTCCCCCAGGCTGAGTGCTCACCCAGATGCCAGCCGTGATCGGAAAACAGCAGAACGATCGTGTTGTCGCGCCGGCCGGAGGACTCAAGAGTCCTTAGCAGCTTTCCAATCTGGGCATCCACATAGCTCACACAGGCCGCATAGGCGTGCAGCAGTTTTAGCCGTGTCTCAACGTCAATCTCGCCGTGATTCGGAGCTCCCACATAACTGCGGAGCTCGTAGCCATTCCAGAGGACCGCCTGCTCACGAGTCGGTGGCAGTGGCATTGTAAGCCCCACGCGACGGGCCGTTCCGCCGTATCCGTCAGAATTGAACCATGAGAGGATCGGAGCGTTCTTCGGAGGAGCCTGGTTTGCGACCAGCCATGAGGAATCCGGCCTGTACGAATCGAAATAACGCTGAGGAGCAATAAATGGCAGATGGGGGCGACGGTAACCAACGGCGAGGAATAACGGCTGTTGCTGATTTTGGTCACTGAGGAGGTTGATGACCTGCTGCGTCATGCGGCCTCCATATAAGTGTGTATCGCGCACTTCCGGCGACTGAATAATGGGACAATTGATGCGATCCGCGATAATGGTCGGTTCAGCAGGTGCGTCCGGGTTAATGATCTCCAGCATCTCACCATCGCGACCAGGTGATGGGGGCTTTGACCACTGGTTGTCGACATGCCAGCCATCGTGGTCGACCTTGCCGAAGCTACGAGCTTGATAGCCGTGTTTTTTCATCCATTCGCTGAGAGAACTCGGACTCGATTCTCGCTGCCAGAATCGTTCCGCATCTTTTTCTCGATTGCTGAACACACCTATGGAGTCCGGGCGAAGTCCCGTGAGGAACGATAATCGCGAAGTGCCGCATTTTGCGTACTGACAATAGGCTCGTTCGAAGACGACACTCTGTGCTGCAAGTCGATCAATATTGGGAGTCTGAACCCACGGGTGGTGATAGCACCCCAGCATCGGTCGCAGATCGTCGACGAGGATCATCAGTACGTCGGGCCGCTGCGCGCAGATTGAAGTTGTCGATGAAAGCAGCGACAGGAGAAACAGAAAACGTGACATAGAGTTCACAATGAGTGGATTCGAAGCAGGCCTGTCAGCATCGCATCTCTACCAGGTCCAATGCGGGAGGCAGAGTCTGACAGTATGCCTGATGAAGATGCATTCTGACGAATTCTCTGGACGGCAGGTAATGAGCAGCCACGCTCCGTCGGGGAGACCATCAATAACTCTGTTCTGATTCTATGTGCCGAGTGTGATTTTCGAATTTGTTCCGAGGTCTTCCGGATGCCTGCTGCAGCCACTACGAGTTCCACAGGCCACCAGTGCAGGTCGCGGATTCGCTTCTGGAAGTCGTCACGCAGCGGTTCTGTGACCTGGACCCGAACGGCGTACGTCCACACTTTTTAGCTCAGTCATCACGATTTCTGAGTTCGGCACCCGCTCAGCGAATGTCGCGAGGAGCCGGGCCATACACGGTTGGAGCAATGCGGCGTTGTCTCGTCAGTCGCCGCTCAGAGTGCAGATTTTTGCCGCGTCAGACTGGCTCGCAGGCCGGTGTCAGGAGACAATTGTCTCTGACTGATCTGCGTTCAACGCACGCACTACCCGGAGCAACATATGCGAATACGTATTGCTGTCTTGACGTTTGCCTGCCTGCTTTCCTGTCGCACAGCCATTGCTGATGAACAGCGCAGCGACAGCCTGACCGCTGATGCCGCTGCAGAGTTGCTTGAAGAGCTGACGCCACCGGCTGATGAACCGTGGCGCAGCATTCCCTGGAAGATCGACGTGCTGGACGGGCAGCGAACAGCGTCTGCAGAAAACAAACCACTCTTCATCTGGGCGATGGACGGCCATCCACTGGGCTGCACATGAAACAACGGAGTGCTCGACCGTGAGTCGACTTTCGCCCATCCCGAGATCGTTAAACTGCTCAGGACTGAATTCGTTCCGATCGCTATTGATCAGGCGTATCAGCGTCGTCAGAAGGACACGGAAGGAAACTATTACCGCAAAATTGCCGCTCAGGGACCGCGAGATCTGAACGGAACAACTCAAGGGTTCTATGTTGCCAGTGCCTCGGGAAAACTGCTGTTGTACAACAATAATCGTGACCCGGAGAAAGTGTTGCGGTTAATGAAACAGTCCGCGACGGAATTCAGGCGGCTCCCGTCTTCCGACCGCCAGGCCACTGGCCTCAGGGATCAGCAGGTGGACAGGCGATACAGCCCTGCTCCGCCCAAAGGGGGACTTGTGATTCGAGTGCGTGCCAGAATCCTTGATGGTTACGAGCCGACCGACAACAAGTGGCGTCGCATCTTTCAAACAGCGACATCTCGTGACAATTTGTGGCTGACTGCTGAAGAGCACAAATCGCTGGCCGCGGGGACAGTGCCGGATCTGGTCGCCAGACGTCTGGCTCGTTATCACCTTGTGGACAATACACGAGGAGAACCTCCGATGTGGAAGGACAGCGAGATAAAGTCGATCGATCTGAAGATCAGCGACGGCACAATCAATGGAAATGTGCATCTGCGAACCGCTTCCGGCGATCGTGAGTACAAGGCTGATCTGCACGGTTGGATTGAGTCCAAAGGTGGTCGAGTGACTCGGCTTGATCTTGTGGCCCGGGGGAACTTTCGAGGTGAGGGACCTTATACCCGGGGCGCCCCCAGGGGCTGGTTCCCGCTGGCCGTTACGTTTCGACTGGCTGACGGCAAAGATACGGCCGATGCGATTCCGCCCCAGGGATCACGAGGCTGGATCCAGGGTTACCTGCGATAAACCGTATGCCTCGATGAACTGTAGATCGGCCCGATCGCAGCGAGCTCCGACATTCTTCCTCGCGGCCAGGCTCCTCAACAACGCACCTGTTTTTGACGGCATGAGGTCTTGACCGTATCATGGTGCTGCGACGTACTTGTTTCGAGAGGCGGAGCGATGCTCAGGATTGCGCAAACGAGTTCTTTTTCGGGTTGCGGAAGTGTCTCCCGGCGGACGGCCTTGAGCGTCGGCTCGTGTGCGGCGCTGGGATTGAGTCTTCCACAATTGCTGGCCACAGAGTCAGCGACTGGTCGCCGAGAAAAATCCGTCATCCTCATCTGGCTTGATGGCGGTCCGAGCCAGCTCGAAACCTACGACCCAAAGCCGGAAGCTCCGTCAGACTATCGTGGGCCGTGGACGGCAATTCCCACCAATGTGCCCGGCACCTTTGTAACAGAGAAGTTCCCGCTGCAGGCGAAGATGGCGGACCGCATGTCCATCATTCGGTCTCTGCATCACGACAATGGAGATCATTTCGCTGCCGGTCACTGGATGTTGACAGGACGCTTTGGCAGCACGGCGGCCAATCTCACTCCCATGTATCCGTCGCTGGGGTCGCACATCACCCGCGTCAAGGGTGTGTCGAGTAATGGGCTGCCGGGTTATGTTGGGCTGCCCGCCGCGCATGCGATCTACAAGTATCCAGGCTACATGGGCGCCGCATATCTTGGAGAAGCCTTTAACCCGTTCCAGGTCAACAACAGTCAGCGGTATCTGGCATCAACTTACACAGCAGCAATCAAGCCTCCGACATTTCTCGCAAGTTTGCAGGACGAGTCCGCCGGACGGGCTGGTGAGCGAGTCAGTCTGCTGCAGCAACTGGATCAGACGCAGCGAAAGATTGACTCGACCGGACTTATGGAGTCCATGGATCAGTACCAGCAGCAGGCGCTGGAAATGGTCTCAGGACCAAAGGCGCGGGAAGCGTTTGATGTGCAGCAGGAGGATGAAGCGACACGTGACCGTTACGGACGCGGGCCATGGGGGCATTACACTCTGTTTGCTCGCCGACTGGTGGAAGCCGGAGTCCGGTTTGTTACCGTCGATATGCCGCACTGGGACAATCACTCCGGCATTGAGAAAGGGCACGGTGCCAAGGTCCCGGTTGTCGATCAGGCAGTGTCAGCCCTGCTGACAGACCTCATTGAACGTGGGTTGCTGGATGATGTGATCGTGCTGGTGATGGGCGAATTCGGGCGGACACCGCGGCTGAACAAGGGGCAGCCCGGCATCCCGATTCCAGGGCGGGATCACTGGGGCAACGCAATCTCGGCAATGATCGCTGGTGGAGGGCTCAGGGCAGGTCAGGTTGTCGGCGCGACCAACTCGAAAGCCGAACATCCTGTCGAGCGTCCACTCAAGCCCGGAAACCTGCTGGCCACAGTGTATCATTCTCTGGGCATTGATCCTGCTCAGACATTCAACGATCACTCCGGTCGACCTGTGGCAATTCTTGACGAACGAGAGCCGATCCACGAGTTGCTGTGACTTGACATGCCACAGACGCCGACGGCCGGCCTTACAACGATGCTCTCTTGCGGCCTCAGTCACGCAGTAGGATCTGTCGTCCTGTGACGCAGTGGCCTTCCTCCTCTGTGATTTCTGTGGTGATCAGCTCCAACTCGAGTAAGCACCTCTGCACCATACAGTCGTCATCGTCTGTGTGGCAGATCATCGCCTTCTCTGTCGCGTTGAGGTGATCGTCACTCCGCATCACCGGCGATGCAGTACAGCTTCTCCACTCCTCGCAGCAGCAGTCGGTTACCGGCAACTGCAGGCGTGGACCAGAACAGGTCAGCCACTTTATTTGCGGCGACTCGTTCGAACGTCGGACCTGCGGGAATCACATGTGTTGTTCCGCTTTCGTCGAGGATAAATACGTGTTTTTCGTCCGCCCACAGCGAAGCGGCTACGGTAGCCATCCCGGGTACGCGAGTCCGATAGACGCGTTCTCCGGTTGACGCATCGTAACAGTTCAGGATGCCGCCCGAGCCCGGGATATACAGGCGACCTTGTGATACGACTGGTGAAGCCATACCCGGACCGGACCGAGTCTTCGACCATGCAACGTCCGGCGACTGAAAACTTCTGTCCAGTGAAATCTGTCCAACGGTGTTGGCCTCAACGGCCACTAAAGGACCGGCACTCATCGGGCCGCTGTTGCCGAAGAAGATGTGACCTGCTCCCGTGCAGGGGCTGGCACTGAATGAGGATCGGATCCCCGAGAGACGCCAGACGACTTTCCCGGAAGCAGCATCGTAAGAAGTGACGACTCCTGAGCCGCAGGTGACCAATTGCACAGTCTTTCCGGCCTTCCAGATCAGAGGAGTACTCCAACTGGTTTTTGATCGTTTTTGATCTTTCCAGATCTGGCTCCCGTCGGCCGCTGAATACGCCGCCACGAAGGAACTCTCATCATTATCGTACTGCACGAACACTTGAGAGTCATGAATCGCAAGTGAGCTCCCAGTTCCAAACCCGTTGCCGCTTTTGAACGCCCCGGTGTTCTTCGTCCAGAGCTGTTTCCCATCGAGATCCCATGCGGTGAGATCACCAGTCGTCGCAAAGAACGTGTAAACCTGCTGTCCATCTGTCGCAGGAGATTCGGTGGCATAAGTGTTGGAAGGATGGACGACAGCAGGAGTCTTTTTCGCCACGGTCTTCTCCCAGAGGAGTTTGCCGTCGTTCAGGGCCAGACACTGAACGATGAACGTGTGCTCCACCGGCTTGGCGCGGCGGTAACTGCCCATGCTGGCGACGCCAGCCATCATTCCCTTTGGACGTGAACCATCGGCGGGCACTGCTGCGGTGAGGAAAATCCGATCGCCGGCAACAATCGGAGACGACCAGCCGGAACCCTTCATCGGGACCGTCCACGCAACGTTTTTGGTGGAGTCCCATGTCATAGGGTGGCTGATCTGCTCGATCCTGCCGGAAGATCCACCGCGAAACTGCCCCCAGTCCGATGCCTGAATGGCCGGCAGAAACAGTGTCAGCAGACAGGCAAGCACAGGTCGTCTCACATTCATAACACTCTCCTACGAAAACGTCGTTTGAGACCGTTGTAGACGGTTTACGTGAATGGCCACCCTGTTTTTTGAATGAGGACCTGAGCGTCATCTACGTCTGTGAACGAAACAACCGTCCAATCAGGCGAAATGGTGCCAGCAGGCTGTTGCTCAGGGGAACACCGGCTGAATTTGCTCGAGCGAGCAGGACAGTGACGTCGTCCTCGGCCAGATTACCTTCATGCAAATGGCGTAGATGTTCCAGAAGTCTGGGGATGAGTTGCCCGGGAGCTTCCGGATCACCCAGCGAGTTGGCCACTTCAGCCAGACCTTCTGCCAGCAGCATCTCGTTGTCAGCAGTGCGCGATTCAAACAATGCGTCCGTGTAGGCCAGCATCATGTCACCTGACTGCAGGGTCAATTGGGTCGATGCGAAGTCCTGCCCCTCAACGACTCCGATGGGCATGTTTGGGCGGGAAGAGTTTCCATTGTCGGAGTCAAGAACTGACCACTTTCCAGTCGCTTTGCGAAAGATGAGGGGAGGTGGATGTCCGGCCAGACACAGTGTCAGTCGCCGCCGTGAACTAAACCATGTGCCAATGAGCGCCGTTGCAAATCTGCCCATGGAGGAGTCTGACTCAAACTCATCATTGACGAGTTTGACCACTCTGTCCTGATTCACGAAGTTGACGTGCTTCCGCATGATCGTCCGCAGGCGATCAGCAATCGGAGCAGCTTCGGCACCATGGCCGCTTACATCGCCAAGGAGCAGCCGTGTAATGCGCCCGGAGGCACACGATGAGAGATAGTAAACATCGCCCCCAGCTGTGTTGTCCTGGTACGGTTGATTGTGCACCCACAGATCCAGTCCGGGTACGACAAATGTGGACCATGTTGCTGAATTGCCGCCCCACACTTCCATGCAGGCCATTCGTTCCTGAGTTGCTTCCATGAAACTTCTTTTTGCTGGCGAAGGCGATGCACTCACACGCGGACTACGACTGCTTGAGTGCTGGGAATTCAACCAGAACCTTGATTGCGCCCTCTCTGCGATCGCGGAAGACATCAAACGCTTCCTGAATCTGACTGAGCAGAAAACGATGCGTCAGCAGAGGCGAAAGGTCAACCCTGCCCTCTGCAATCCACTGCATGGCGAGCGGAAAGGTCCGTTCAAAGTCCGGATGCAGACTGGTGTTGATGCGCAGGTTCTTCAGCATTGCATCACGCAGATGTACGTTGTCCAGTGGCCAGGGAGGAACTCCAAAGTACAGAATGTCGCTGTGCTCTTTGGTGAGCAGGACGGCATCGTTAAATGCCTGAGCCTTGTGGCCGACGGCTTCGATTGTCACGTCAGCCAGTTCCCCGTCGAGAATATCTTTGACCTGTTCTTCGCTGTCGATTCCTTTGGCCGTGATGACGTCTGTCGCCCCCATTGTTTTCGCCAGTTCGGTGCGTTCCGGAATTGGATCGATGCCGATGATCTTCCGTGCTCCCATATTGCGCAGGCCCGTTACAAACATTTGGCCAATCGGGCCGAGTCCTAACACGACGGCATCCCGGTCGATCATGTTCGGCAGCTTCTTGAGTGCCCAGACAACAGTTCCGAACGGCTGAGCCAGCATCGCCAGTTCATCGGACAGACGGTCGTCCAGAGCCATCGATCGATCTTCGGAGACGACGTAGCGTTCCCAAAGTCCCATCTGTTCTTCCGGGACAGTCAGGATTCGCTGGCCCGGTTTCCACCGAGTCCCGTTGGTGGCGATCACGGTTCCTACCATCTCATGGAGCGATTTACCGACCGGCTGCGGGTAAGGAATCTCGTGCCCTTCAAAGTCTCCGTCGAAGAACGGCAGGTCTGAGCCACAAAGGCAGGTCATTTCAGGCTGGAAAATGATCTGACCGGATTCATTGGGATCCAGTTGCGGTTCTTCAATTTCAATCAGCTCAACTTTGCGAGGAGCGGAGAATTGTCCGGCGAGCATGACGATCCTGTGCGATTTTGTGGAATGGAGGGCCGAGGAATACTGTTCCTCGGCAAATTTGAGAGCGGGAGCATGGGGACCAAAGTCAGCGAACCAGATCGCCGAATCAGTGTCCACACACAGGCTATCGACTGCGGACATCCCGGACAAATCATCGCCATGGAAACCCGATGCATGAGCAAGGGACCACGGCCCCGCACTTCATGACTGTCTGGATCTAAACTCACCCCAAAACCATTTGAATTCAAAAAACCGGCAGCTAAACTACCCCGCACACGGACCTATAGCTCAGTTGGCTAGAGCGCCACGTTGACATCGTGGAGGTCACTGGTTCAAGTCCAGTTAGGTCCACTTTCTAACTCGTTGTCGTTCCCTCAGTTAGGGAAACCCGCCCGCCGGCGGTGAGACGCAAGAACGACGTTGTACCTGATTTGGTACCCGTTTTCGTTTTTGAAAGGATCTCCCGCCGTGCCACGACACATCCCCAAGTACGTCCGTCACAAGGCTCGAAACACGGGCAAAGTCACCATCTACGGCAGGCGCATTACCTGCTGCGTTTGGCCTTTGATGGGGCGCATCTTTACAGCGACGGGTCTGGCGTTATGAGAGTCTACTCATCCGAACTGAGGAGATTTTCATGTCGAAGAATCGTCGAAAACGTCACATACCTAAGCAGACCGTGTAGAAACTGCGCGCTGCAGTTGAGGTGATCAACCACCAAGAACCACCAAGTCGATGCGTGAATGTGATGTCCCTTCGCGTGGTGCCAGAGTTTCACTTGCTGACTACAGACCAATCCTTAGTCACACACTGCAACAGACGATCTAAGCGCTACTGCGAATTTGCAATTGTTGATCGCGAGCCTTGTGCAGAGTCTCCAAAACACCTGGCAAATGCTCAGGGTCGTCCTGCAGCAGGCCCTCGAGTTTCGATTGAGGCTCATCGAACCAGCGTCTGTAGGCTTCTACAAATATATCGATGGACTCGTAGTCGCAATCTCGTATCGCACGAACAAGTCGTTGATCTATGGACGGCAGGATGTGATCAGGAACGGAGTTGAGCGTTGAAAGCGCATTCACGCCAGCGAAAACTATGTGCCTGCGATGGTCTTCTAACATCAATGCAGCGGTTTCGACCGATGCATCATCCAGTTGCCCCAGTCCCGCAAGTGCATACATTGCTTTCGCGCGGACTTCCTCTTCACGATGGTCTACTAAAGTGCGTAGCTCACGAATCACCGATTCACTGGCAACCACTTGTCGATGGAATGCCATCCGTTCGGTTGCTGCGATCGCATTGAGAACGATTGTAAGGTTTGAGGAACGCAGTTTTTCCAATAGCAGCGACTCCCGCTGATCGTTCAATTCGCTGTCGAACTCCAAATGCCGAATCGCGATCACTTGTTTTGAGACTGACGCACTTGCTGCCAACGTCCACCATTCGCCTGCTGACTGAGACAATAAAGATCGATTCGCCTGTGGACGGAAGAAAGAATCATTCGTCTTAAACAGGAAATTCAGCGATTTCCGCATTGGGCGTTTGAGGTCGCTGGGTAAATCGTTCGCCCACTCGGGTGTCGAATCATCACGAGCCCAGGCCGTAATTGCGTTGGCATAGGCAAGTGATGGGCGATCAAGGAGCGGTCGCGGGAATAATTCCCATTGCGTCGAGTCCCAGGAAGTAGTCCGTTTTTTAACCAGATCAATGTTGTTGCGGAGCATACCCAGCCCCGTCCCGGTAACGGCAAGTTCCACAAGTTCCTGCCGGTTTGCCAGGTCAAAGTTGGCTTGATGCAACAGATCGCGAACAACGCCATCAATCAGCGCAGCCAGCCCCATCTGTGGATTGCTGTCGATCTCTATATCAAGAGTGATTGTTCGCCCGTTTGCATCATATCTACCCGGCAGACCGCCGGGACTATCACCAGACACGCCGCTTCAGCCACCGCCGCTGCAATTCTGAGGTTG
>CAJWGB010000209.1 GCA_913031625.1 uncultured Planctomycetaceae bacterium
CTCCGGCGTAGACGATGTAATGAACAAGGCGGTCTGTCGCATCAACTTTGCCCCAAAGGGCGCCCAGCTGCGGAAAACTTACGCCCAAGGCCGGAATGGTCGCGTTTACGACCCCTAACCAAGTTTTCGTAATACGCTCCTGCACCGCCTCGTAGGTGTACACATAGATCATGGAGTCAAAGAGAAGAGGGGCATTGTCGTCTGCTCTAATGACACGTTGGGCAAGCATCTGTTCTCGGTCAACACACAGGCACTGGACCTGACGACAATTCTCCGTGACGACGAACTTTGTCTGCACCTGACGGGAACTAATTTCTTTGAGGCAATTTCGCACGAAGGACTGCTGGCGACACGCGACGTCTGGGACCAGGAAGTCGTCTCTGAGAATCGGAGCGTCTATCGAGGCGAGTTTCTCGCCTGGTGGCTGCTTGAAGCGGCGGGGGCAGAGGGGGCTGAGATTCCCGCGGTGTCGGAACTGGTGAAACTCACTCCGGAGGAACTGGCTCCGCTGGTCCAGAAGTTTATGGGACCACGTTACAGCGAAGGGTACACCAAAGGTGTTCACGACGTTGATGCCGGCAATATTCTGCTGGCGCTCGCCCGCATGCGTGAGAGTATTGGCCTGTTGCGATTTGACGCGGCCGCGCGGGTGATGGGAGCATTCTACTGGAATGTTCTCGCTGACCCTTCCACCACACAGGAGCTTGGTCGACGAATCAAGAGCGTTGGTGCAATCGGGACCGTGTTTGATGCGGTCACCGGGCAGGATGGTTACATCGAGGATCTCCAGAACCGGCTTGACGGATTCGTGAAGTCAACCGGACTGTTTACTGATGTGTCCCGCCGGGAAGCTGCCGAGTATCTGTTCTGCGAGTTGTCCGGAGAGGCAACATTCGCAGTGTCGCAGGCAGCCGGCAGGATGACCGACGCATTCAAACAGTATCTGAAGGGGCGAGACTACATGAAGACCTTCAACGCTTCCGTCAAGACGTTGAAGGAAGATCCGGTGAATTGCTTTGTCCTGCTGCGTAACTGGGTGCAGGCATGGTTGGCCACTTCTGATGTCGAAGAAGCCAACGCCGACTATCTGGATGAAACAGCGCTGGTCCTGCTGACTTCGCCGCCGAAAAGCAACATCATTTCCGCGACGGTTGACGCGTCGATCGGCAACATTGTCGGCACGCACTCCGTGATCGACGGTGGAGAGTATCACCTGAATTACAACCGATTCTGTCGCCGCCTGACTGCATTTGATGAGACAGCCGTTCCCGCTTTTGCCTCGTACACCGAACTCAAGCATGCAGTCGTTGATCAGGCTCGCGAGGATATGCGTCTGGAAGAGTTCCAGCCTCGGGTGCTGACGTCCTTTGTTCGCAATAAGCTGCTGAACGACGTGTATCTGCCGCTCATTGGTGACAACCTTGCCAAACAGATTGGTGCGGCCGGGGACGCAAAACGCACGGACCTGATGGGGCTGCTGCTGCTGATTTCTCCGCCAGGTTACGGTAAGACGACTCTGATGGAGTATATCGCCAACCGGCTTGGCCTCATCTTTATGAAGATCAACGGTCCGGCGCTTGGTCATTCCATTACGTCACTTGACCCGTCGGAAGCAACGAACGCAGGCGCTCGTGAGGAAGTCGAGAAGCTGAACCTCGCCCTCGAGATGGGCGACAATGTGATGATCTATCTGGATGACATCCAGCACACACATCCCGAGTTCCTGCAGAAGTTTATCTCACTGTGTGATGCTCAGAGAAAGATCGAGGGTGTCTACAAGGGGCGTACACGGACCTACGACCTGCGTGGTCGAAAGGTTGCCGTGGTGATGGCCGGCAACCCCTATACAGAGAGTGGTGAGAAATTTCAGATTCCGGACATGCTGTCCAACCGTGCTGATATCTATAACCTCGGCGAGATTATTGGAGAGTCTGCTGAAGCGTTCGAAATGAGTTACCTTGAGAACTCGCTGACGTCGAACCCGGTTCTCGCTAACCTTGCCAGTCGCAGTCAGCAGGATGTCTACGGCATCATTAGAATGGCTAATGATGAGCCGCGTGAGACAATCGAGCTTGAGGGCAAGTATTCACTGGAGGAACTTAACGAGCTGGTCGCAACCATGCAGAAGCTGATGCGGGTTCGCGATGTCATCCTGCAGGTGAACCGGGAGTACATTCGGTCAGCCGCCCAGAACGACGACTATAGAACGGAGCCGGCCTTCAAGCTGCAGGGCTCCTATCGGAATATGAATCGCATCGCCGAAAAAGTGGTGCCTGTCATGAACGACGATGAGTTGACAGCGCTGATCGTTTCGAATTATGAGAACGATGCGCAGACTCTGACGTCCGGCACCGAAGCCAACCTGCTCAAGTTCCGAGAGCTCACCGGACTCCTGAGCGACGAAGAACGTGACCGCTGGGAAGAGATCAAACGGACGTTTCGGCAGAATGTCAAGATGCGTGGCATCAGCGACGACGATCGTACCGGTCAGGTTATCGCGACTTTGATGACGTTGAATGATGGGCTGGATTCCATCCGAAAGACACTGCGGGAAAGCGTCAGTGAACTTGCTGATAATCAGTCGGAATCGACGGCTCAGGCGGTGGCCACACAACAGGCACTCGCGGGCATGGCCGAAGCGTCCCAGCGGATTGCTGAACAGACAGCCGCCGCAATTGAGTCTCAGTCAGACGCTGTTCCGACACCGCAGAGTCAGGCACCTGTCAGTGCTGCTGAGCCCTCAAGTGTCGATGTGTCGCTTGACCTGCAGCAGTTGCAGGGGGCCCTGGACGAAATCAACCGATCGATCAACGATGGGATGTCACAGTTGTCCGAGGCAGCCGCGTCCGTTGGCTCCGGTCTGACGTCGCTGCCTGAAATGGCTCAGGCTCTCGCCGCTGCGGCCACCCCTGAAGTCGCGGAAGAGGTTCCGGAAGAACCAGCGAAGAAGGGCCGCGCTGTGACTGTACGGGACAGCGAAAAGGGGCCGAAAGATCCTAATTCCATTACGGTCGTTAATAAGTTGCCGCCGACCGTAGTTTCTATTCTGAAGCATCAGTTTCGCCTTATGAATCGGTGGCTGGAGCCGATTCATCGTGAGAGCGAGACGCAGTCTGAGAAACTGTCGGCCCTGGAAACACAGATCAAAGAATGCCTCTCGAGGTACGAGAAGCTGATCGGCAGTGTCGAAAAGCGGAAACGCAGGAAGTAGATTGTCTCGTTGCGTTTGTCGGGTTGCTCCACCTGTGGGCTGGTGTAGCCGGGCTCAATGAGCCCGGTATTCTCCCCCCCGTCTCAACTTTTCGTGCTCAAACTGGTGACGGTAACTACGCCCGTTCAGGCAACTGGGCGTTGTGATAGACATCCTGGATGTCTTCGCAGTCGTTCAGCATGTTGATGAACTTCTCGAGAGCTGCCGCATCGTCTTCTGAGACAGGGACTTCGTTCTGTGGAATGAATGTCACTTCCTGAACTTCGAACTCTGCGTCCGGGAATGCTGCAGTAATTGCGTCCCGGGCTTTTGCGAATTCAGACGGATGTGCAAACAGCGTCAGCCGGCCATCTTTGGATTCAATGTCGTCAACATCGACCTCTGCCTCCAGCATGGCTTCCAGCAATGCGTCTTCGTCGTCTCCTGCGAAGGACAGGACGGCAAGGTGATCAAACTGATGGGAAACGGAGCCGGCTGCGCCGAGTTTCGCGCTGCCTTTTGTGAAGCACGTGCGTATGTCGGAGATTGTTCGATTGGGGTTGTCGGTAAGGCAGTCGATGATGACTGAGCAACCTCCGGGGCCAAATCCCTCGTACCGTGCAGGTGTGTAGTCTTCGCCTGAGCCGCCTTTTGCCTTCTCAATGGCTTTTTCAATGACGTGGCTTGGCACCTGCTCCTTCTTGGCCTTTTCGATCATGATTCGCAGCGCCGGATTACCGGCCGGGTCCGGTACGCCGTTCTTGGCGACGACGTACAACTGCTTTCCGTATCGCGCGTAGAGTTTTGACTTTTGGCCCGCAGTCTTCATGATCGAATGCTTGCGGTTCTCGAAACTTCGTCCCATGGGATCCTCAAGAGATGCGTTCAGCTACCAATGCAGATTCTGGCACTCGTTCTGCTCTTTGAAAAGAGATCAGGCGTGAAATCCGTTGAGGTAGGGGACTCCGCTGGCGTGTTCAGTAACAGCATCTGCGGCACTGAGCAACTGCCCCAGATAGTCCCACTCACCTGTCACGAGTGCTTCGCGGGCACTGTCCGGCATCTGGACTGATACCTGAATATCACCAGCAGTCACGGTCAGCGATTCCAAATCGACTGTTACGGTGACCGTTGGATCTGTCGTAACAGCATCCGCCAGCTTTTGCAGATCATCTCTTCCTGCCGTTACGGCGGCGATACCCAGCGAACAGCAGTTGCCAAAGAAGATTTCGGCGAACGACTCAGCCACGACAGCATTGAGGCCCCATCGCATCAGCGACTGAGGTGCGTGTTCGCGCGATGACCCGCACCCAAAGTTTCGACCAGCGATCAGAACAGACGCTCCCTGAAACTGCTCTTTGTCAAAAGGGTGATTGGGATCCTGTTGTCGGTCATCCTCAAATGCATGTTCACCGAGGCCGTCAAAGGTAACACATCGCAGGTAGCGGGCCGGGATGATTCGGTCAGTATCAATATCGTCCAGCAGCAGAGGAATTCCGGTACCGGAGACGTTTTTGATTTCGTTAGCCATGATTCCTGTTTCAATTTGAGCAGGGACGGGTGTCAAAGAAGAGCCTTGTTAGACAGTTGCCGCGGCGAATTCGCGAATGTCGGTGACTTCGCCTTTCACTGCGGCTGCAGCGACCATCGCCGGACTCATCAGCAGGGTTCGTCCTGTCGGGCTGCCCTGTCGCCCTTTGAAGTTGCGATTGCTCGAAGAGGCACAGACTTCTCTTCCCTGAAGTTTGTCCGGGTTCATAGCGAGGCACATGCTGCACCCGGCAGCCCGCCACTCGAACCCTGCCGCTTCAAAGACCTCGTGGAGTCCTTCCTGCATAGCCTGCTCGCGTACGAGCTGTGAGCCGGGAACAACGATCGCTTTTACGGAGTCGCTGACAGTGTGGCCTTCCACAATTCGGGCGGCCTCACGGAGGTCAGAGATTCTTGAGTTGGTACACGAACCAATGAAGGCGACATCGATGGAAGTTCCCTGAACTGCCTGACCCTCTTCGAGCCCCATAAACTCCAGTGCTTCCCCAATAAGAGTCTGTTCACCTGGGTCACATTCGGCGACTCGAGGCAGAGCCTGACTGATTCCCACTGACTGGGCCGGAGTGATCCCCCATGTCACAGTCGGTTCGATATCGGCGGCGTTGAAGACAACTTCATCATCGAACTCTGCGTCGTCCGCTGAGGCAAGACTCAACCACCATTCGGCGGCACGATCAAACTCTTCTCCTTCCGGAGATGACGGGCGTCCACGCAGATAGTCCACAGTCTTCCGGTCGGGGTTGATGTAACCACATCGCGCTCCTCCCTCGATACTCATGTTGCAGACTGTCATGCGTTCTTCCATCGACATGGCGTCGAATGTTGTGCCCGCATATTCGTAGGCGTACCCAACACCGCCCTGAACCCCCAGTTGCTGAATGATGTACAGAATGACGTCTTTGGCATAGATACCAGGTGCAAGGTCACCGTTGACGACAACACGTCTGACTTTTGGTCGATTGAGGAACATCGTCTGAGTGGCGAGTACCTGGGCGACGTTGCTGGTGCCGATTCCGATTGCAATGCTGCCGAATGCTCCGTGAGTACTCGTATGGCTGTCGCCACAGACAATCGTCATACCTGGCTGCGTGAGCCCCTGCTCGGGACCTACAACGTGAACGATGCCCTGGCGCCCATCGTCAATGTCCAGCAGTGTGACGCCGAACTCTCTGCAGTTGGCTTCAATCGCTGACATCATCTGCTCCGCGAGCAGGTCCTGAAACGGACGAGACTGGTCAGATGTGGGGACGATGTGATCGACTGTCGCGATTGTCTGCTGAGGGCAGGCGACCTTCAGATTGCGTTCCCGAAGGATTTCAAACGCCTGCGGGCTGGTGACTTCGTGAATCAGGTGCAGACCGATGAAGAGCTGAGTCTGCCCGTTAGGGAGCGTGCGGACAGAATGGAGATCCCAGACTTTATTGAACAGATTTCGACGGTCTGACATGAGAATGTGTGTAAAAAAGGTCGGGTTTGTGCGCCAGATTCGAGTCTTCGGAAGGGGCACGGGAGAGGCTGCCGGCGTTTGCAGGTGCGACACCCGCAAAGCCCTCCTGGTTCTCCAGAGAGGCTGGCAACAGAGGTGGGAGTATAGCGACTCGATTTCGGCGTTTCGCACTCCCTTGCGGTATTCCCGGCTCCGAGTCGGAAGTTCGCTGGCTGGGCCGTCCAATTGTATGGCCGCTCGATTCGCAACCCTGTGCTGCTGCCCTAGACTGTGGCCCTTCTTTCCTGTTCAGGCCTGAATTATGCCTATCGCTCTGATTACACCCGCGTCGTTTGTCAATCAGCCTGGTGAGCAGGTCGATGTCCTGACGAATGCCGGATTCGAGGTCATTTTTCCTGATGACCCGAGTTTCACCACCGGCCGACCCGCGGCTGAAACGATCGCACAGCTCAGCAGATGTGACGCGGTCCTTGCTGGTGGGGAAATCTGCAATTCCGAAGTTCTCAGGGCACTGCCCAACCTGAAAGTCATTGCACGAGCGGGGGTAGGCTACGACCGGATTGATATTTCTGCAGCGACTGAGAATGGAACTGTCGTCACCATCACTCCGACCGCAAATCATGAGTCTGTTGCCGAGCACGCTATGATGCTGTTGTTGGCGGTCGCCAAGCAGGTGTTGGTGAACGACCCGGCTGTTCGCAGGGGTGACTGGCCACACAAACAGACAATTCCAGTGCGTGGAACGACAGTTGGAATTGTGGGGTTGGGACGAATTGGCAGAAGCTTTGCCCGCAGAGTCGCTGCCTTTGGAGTCAGGATCGTTGCGACGGAGACTCACCCGGATGAAGACTTTGTACAGGAGCTCGGGATTGAGATTGTGCAACTGAGCGAACTGCTTAGCCGTTCAGATTTTGTCAGTCTCCATTGTCCTCTGACAGACCAGACTAACAGCCTGATCAATTCAGACACACTGTCTCGGATGAAGCCCCGGAGTATTCTGATCAACACCGCACGGGGCGGATTGGTCGATGAGACTGCACTGGAGGCGGCCCTTGCCAGTGGGCAGTTGAGAGGAGCAGGACTCGACTGTCTGCGGAAGGAGCCTGCTGCGGCCGGCCATCCACTCTTCAGGTTTGAAAATGTCGTCTTTACGCCTCATATTGCGAGTGCAGACTGGAAGTCACAACATGACATGGCGGTTGAAGCAGCTCAGTGTATTGCTCAACTTTACCAGGGTGAGTGGCCGGAAGCTGCAATTGTGAATCGCGAATTGAAGGGCTGGAGGTGGGATGATTGACTCAGGATCCGCGAGCCCCTGCTGTTATCTCAGTCACCCATATTCTCACTTCGTCAAATTAAACATCGAGACCACATCATGTTGAGACTTTTTGCAATCGTCGTGTTCTGTGCAGCTGCCGCAATTGGTCAGGACGAACAACGGGCTCATCAATATGAGTCAGGCGAAATCAAAGTTTCGGGAGCGTGGGCCGACGAACCTCTGGCCGAGTTCTCGGCGAGTCGGGCGGCTGACTATCTGACCGGTGGAGCCGTCGCATGGTCGCGTCAGAAAGGCTGTGTGACGTGCCATACGAACGGGACATATGGAGTCATCAGGCCGGCGCTCACAAAAGAACTTGGACCGCCTGACAAAGAGGTTCGGGACTTTTACATCAGTGAGCTGACAGAGTTTCAAAAGGTGAAAGTGGAGGATCTGTACTCCGGCACCAATTCAGCACAGGTGATCTACATTGCTGCGAGCCTTGCTGAGTGGGATGCTTCGGTGACTGGCGAGTTGTCCGAGGAAACTGACACAGCTCTCAGGATGATGTTTTCCGCTCAGAAAGAAACGGGGACCTGGTCGTCCCTGGACTGCTGGCCTCCCTTTGAATCCAGTGCCTATCAGGAAGCGACAGTCGCGGCGATGGCGATGGGAACTGCACCGGGCTGGCTGAAGTCAATCGAGGAAGATGAAGAGCTTCAGAAATCGATTGCTCTGTTGAAGACTTACCTTAAGGAGACGAGCCCCCCTCATGAATATGCCCACGTGCTGCGATTGTGGGCATCCAGTCGGGTTGCGGGACTCCTCTCTGACAGCGATCGGATGGCTGCGTTCGAACTGCTGGCGAGTAAGCAAAAGTCAGATGGTGGCTGGAGCATCCGAGCGTTCGCCCAGCCAGAGGAGTGGGGGGGCGGCAACCGGGCGGAGAAGTTGAAAGGCGAACCGGAATTCGAAGACCCACCGTCAGACGGTCACATGACGGGGCTGGCACTGATCGTACTGCAGGCAAATGGTGTGACGCCCGATCGCCCGGCGATTCAACGAGGCGTGAAGTGGCTGAAGGAGAATCAGCGGGAATCCGGTCGCTGGTGGACTCGATCATTAAACACTGATGGTCCTCATTACATCACTTACAGTGGGACCGCCTATCCGCTGCTGGCGCTGAAGCTGGCAGGTGAGCTGAAAACAGAAACCGACAACTGATGCTGGCGAATTACTCAGTCTCAGATTCAGCGCCTTTTGACTCGGCACTCTGCTCGACTTCTTCGCGGCTGGTAAGCCGCAGGGACTGATTGTTGGCTGGCAGAATTCCTCTTGAACGAATTGTATTTGCGGACTGGACAGTGACCTTCATGCCATGTCTCAATATGTCGAGGTTTGTCATCACAATCCGTTCTCCGCCATTAAGTCCGTTCGTGATTTCGATCAGGGACTGATAGGTCTGGCCAGTCCCTACCTCAAGTCTTTCAACCTGATCGATCTCGACCATTTGAACATCGTTGGAGTCTCCAGTTGTCTTTTTGACCTCTGTTTTGTTCACAACAAATACTGAACCTTCCACGACACACACCCGTGGAACCAGAATGGCTTCATGCTCTCTTCCAGTGATGCGTGCATGAACAAACGCACCGGGGATCAACTTCTGATACCCAGATTCAGCGTTCAGTTCCTGATTGGGATCGTTGTTGTCTACTTCAACGAAACACTGAACTGTGCGGGAATTAGCATCAGCTTCCGGAGCCACTCGAACCAGGGTTCCGATCCACCTTGCGTTGGATGATTCGTTGGGCGCAAGACGCACTACTTGCGGCGAATCCTTCGACCACAGTTCCTGCAAACGTCCCCATGAGTCCTGGCTGAGAGCTACGGGAATCTCGACAATCCATGGGTCTGTAAGACGGGCGAGTTGATCACCTGCACGTACGTATCTGCCCTTTTCGACAAACACGTCGCTAATGACACCGTCAAACGGTGCCATGACTGCAGTTCGATCGAGGATGTTTTGAAGTCGCTGCTGGTCGGCTTCCGCTGCTGCAGCCCTTAATTCGGCAGCACTTCTCTGAAAGGGGATCTGAGACTTCGTTGCTTTTAGTTGTTCCAGTGTGTTCTGGTGTCGATTCAACTCCAGGTTTGCTCTGGCAACGTCCGCGGGCGTGGCAACGTTTTTTGCCAACCCATTTTCCATGCGTTGCTTTTCTTCCAGCAGCGTTGCTTCGACTTCCTCCGATTTTTTTATTTGCCGCGCGACGTCCACAAGTTGTTGATCGAGCCGCTTCAGTTCCTCCCTGATCTCATTTTGACGCTGGAGTGCCTGCTGCTGTTGCTGCTCGTAATCTCGTGGGTCGATTTCAAGCAGCTGACGGTTAGCCAGTTCCGTATCGTCAAGTGACACGTCCTTCCCAACGGCAGCAAACGGTTGTCCGACTTTCAGCTTGGGATGAATCTTCGTAATTACCCCACTTACCTGGGCTGCAATTATCACTTCCTTTTCTGGTCGGGCAGTGCCGAATCCAGACAGCACTTCGTGAAACGACTCGGTCTGTGCGATGTAGACATCCACAGCCAGAGGTCTTTCAGCTGTCGCCTCCGACTCCACCTCCGGCTTGCTGGCGTTCAGTTCGACATATTGCCAGAAGCAAAATGCCAGGACTGCGACGATAAGCACCTGTGAGATAACGAGCCGGCGAATGGCCTGACGGGTCTTGTCTGGTTCTGCCATTGTGGCGGCGTCCGAAAAAACTGGGCATGAGGGGGCGAGCAGCCCGAAAATCATACGAATCGCTCCTTTGGCGGACACATTGAATCACGGCGGGGCGCTGACTTTCCCACGATTGAAGGAGGCCCAAATGGCTGCGACGCGGCTTGAGAGAATCTGCTGCCAATGACTCGGAATCAGCAAATATGTGCTTCTGGATTCCATTTGCTCAGGACAGCAAAAAACTGCAGCAATCGCCGCCGCGGACTGACAATTCAGCAGGACTCTGCCGCGGAATCGTGCAAAGCCGGACCCGACGCGGTCCGATAACCTCACCGTGCCGGAATTGCTGGTCACCGGACACGTGTTTCCGGCAACAATTCAGGGGTCTGAGGCCATGGAATCGGCCTCACTGGAAGCAATCAGGGAGTAGACGTATGTCTGACGAAACAATCGATCAGTTGGAAGAGCAGGAGTATGAGGAAATCTCCAGCGATGAGGTTGATCGCGTCGTGGAAGTGCTGGACGGGCTGATCGAAAACACGCAGAGCGAAAACATTAAGCACCTGCTGGAAGAAGCCTCAAGCCAGGTCTATTACCTCGTCTATGAAGACGAAGAAGAAGGCGAGCAGCTTGAGCAGGCAGCATAACTGCTGACTGGAATTCGAAAGCCCGGTGATCAACACCGGGTTTTTTTATGCGCGGAGATTTCTCGGTCGAAGCTGTTCGAGAGCACGCAATTCGGATTGCCTCTCGTCCCAGGTCCTTGTGTGGCCCCACCGATTAACCAACAATGGCATTCCATGAGCAAGGGACGATTCGTCATTCTGAAACATGATCACCCGTTTCTACACTGGGATCTTATGCTCGAGCGCGACGGGACACTTGCCACATGGCGACTCTTACACGAACCGGTGTTGCAGACGTGGTTGCCTGCCGAACGGCTCCCTGATCACCGGATTGCCTACCTTGACTACGAAGGGCCGGTCAGCGGAGACCGAGGAGTTGTTTCTCGGGTCATCAGCGGGAGTTACACATGCTCGACTGGTCATGGCGACGTCGAAGAAGTTTCACTTCTGGACAATAAATTTGCACATCAGGGACGACTGAGACAGCAGCCGGATTGCGCATGGTGGTTTGAGTAATGTCCTCACTTGAAGAACGCATCTGCCGACAATTGACCGACATTCAGGAGAAGCATTTGCTTCGGAGTCCGGTCATCACCGAAGTGCAGCCAGATGGAATGTGCACGCGCGACGGTCGGGAGCTCGTGAACTTTGGCAGCAATGATTACCTGGGTCTTGCCGCAGTGTCCGGAACCGGAGCTGCAACAGGGCTCGGCGCAGCAGCCAGTGCACTGGTTGGAGGACGCAGCGCCGCGTACGACCGGCTGGAGGCAGCACTGGCGGAATTCGAAGCCACTGAGTCGGCGCTTTTGTTTCCCACCGGCTATGCGGCCAATCTTGGCGTGTTGTCCGGGCTGATTGGGAAAGGTGATGCGATCTTTTGCGATCGAGATAATCACGCCAGCATCATCGACGGTGCCCGTCTGTCAGGTGCAACTTTTCTGGTGTATCGCCGTCAACGCCTGGATGCTCTGCGAATCGCTCTTTCGCAGCGTCGTGCGGAATCTGAATGCTGTGTGATCGTGACGGATGGTGTCTTCAGTATGGACGGCACCATGGCGCCGCTGGCGGAGCTCTGTGACATTGCCGAGGAATACGAC
>CAJWGB010000210.1 GCA_913031625.1 uncultured Planctomycetaceae bacterium
CCAGAACTGCCGATCGGACATTTCGGTTTACGCGATCCCCTGCATCGACGTCCTGCGTCAACAGCGTGACAATGATCAATGCGGTCGACAGGGGACGCAGGAACTGTTGAAGTTTCATGACTGTACCTTCACTTTCACTGCAAACAGTTCCACTTCGATGTTGGCAAACGCTAAGAACTCCGAATCATTAACGCTGGCGTGGCTGAAAATATTGCCGGTTGGAAAACTCCATTGAATTCAGGGCGTTCATTCTATCAGCAATTGTTGGTTGTAGCTCCAGACATTATCCCCAGACCCGGTCCATTCACGCACATTGCCACTCAATCAGATTTGATGATTCGTTGAAACAGATCCCGGAATGGTTGTGGAACTACAGATCCGTGATCCCAGGAGTGTCAGGAGGGCAGGAGCTATAGCCCGAAACGCTCTCCTTCGGCCGCCAGATGATGGCCTGCTTCGCGAATACTTTCCGCCGCTCGGCTGTTTGGGTCGAGAACCGGATTCGTGTGGTTGAAGTGCAGGAATCGCACCTTGTTTCGCTCGCCGTCCGTCAAGTCGCCAAAACGATTGATGCTCTCGGCGATGAATGGGTGCGGAATCTTCGATATGTCGCGTCCTGGCAACTCGCCGTCTGCAAAGAACGTGCCGTCGAGCCAGGCGACATCAACATCACTGATTACGTTCTCGATCTTTGTGTCCCAACGATCCCACTTGTCGATGTCCGGAAGAAAGAGAGCAGACTTTGTTGGCCCCTGAATGCGAAAGCCAACAGTTTCCGAGTACTCATCGCGGTGCGGGACCAGCAACGGGGTGACGCTGAGGCGTTCGTTAAGCCTGACCACACGGCCGTTCGTCAACTCGCGAATCGCGATGTTCTCCGCTGAAACGAGCTGGCTCCACGGACCGCTGGTCTCCAGGAAATGCTTCATCCGCGGCATCGCGTAGACGGGCACGCGATCAGCTCCCATCACCTCGCGGCCAAGATGAATCAATCCCGCATAGTGGCCGATGTGCGCGTGCGTCAGAAAGATCCCGTCCAGGCCAATTCGATGCCGTGACGGCGCGATCTGATTGAGCCGATGAAGTTGCTCGCGAAAGTCCGGTGTGCATTCCAGCAGCCAGCGCTGATGACTCACTGGATCGACGATTGCCATGCAGACAACAAGACGCCGCTGTTTCGGATCGGCCCACGCGCGCGCGCAACATGCCCTGCCGCAACCGGCCTGCGGATAGCCCGCGTCCTGAGCGATCCCCAGAACCGCAAGATATGGAGCGTCGGTGTCCACTCCATTATTTGACTTGTTGACTGGTTGCTGACCGATCGAATTCGCACTCGTCATCACAATGAGCGCTGGCAGCGTCAGGCAGATCAATATCTTTCGTCTCACGGTTTCCCTTTCGGTTCGATTGGTCTGTCTCTGCACGAGTTTTGCGCCAGCAGTCTGAAGAGAACACAGCCTGCACGGGCGTTTTGGGCTGCCGAATAAACGAGTCAGAACACGGTGGTACTGACTACAACAGATTGCCCGCCACCTCAGAGAGTTTGCTGCGGACGCCTTTTTCAAGCGTCACGTGAGCATACAGTTTTTGGCCTCGCATGCGATTGATGACATACGTCAGACCGTTTGAAGTGGAGTCAAGGTACGGGTGATCGATTTGCTGAACGTCTCCGGTCAGGATGATCTTGGTCCCCTCCCCTGCGCGGGTCACGATTGTCTTTACTTCCAGCGGCGTCAGATTCTGCGCTTCATCCACAATGAAGTATGTCTGCTGCAGACTCCGCCCACGAATGTAGGCCAGCGGAGTAATCTCAAGGCGTTCCTCATCCAGCATCTGTTTGATCAGTTCTCGCGAGCCCGGATTCTCGTGTTTCAGCACTGACAGGTTATCGAACAACGGCTGCATGTACGGTTCAATCTTCGCCCCGGCGTCCCCGGGCAGAAAGCCGAGATCTCGGTTGCTCAGCGGAACAATGGGCCGCGCCAGGAGAACCTGCCGAAAGTCCTGTTCGCAGCTCAGGGCGGCCGCCAGAGAAAGCAGAGTTTTTCCAGAGCCGGCCTTGCCGGCGAGAGTGACCAGACGGATATCCGGATCTGTGAGAGCTCGCAGCGCGAATGACTGTTCGGCGTTGCGGCTTCGAATCCCGAAGCATCCAACACAGGTGTTCCGGCGGAACTGCTGTGACTCACCGTCGAACACTGCGAGCACAGAGCGCGAGCCATTGCGCAGAATGAAGTTCTCGTTGGCAACCGGGTTCGCAATCTCCGGAAGGTCACTCGCCTTGACGTCGGCGTCCTCAAACAGACCTTGAATGGCTTCCGAAGAGACTTCGTCAATCAGCCTCTTGCCCAGATAGAGGTCATCGAGGTGACGAATCTTGTCGTTGTTGTAATCCTGAGCAACCAGCCCAAAAGCTTTGGCTTTCAGACGCAGGTTGGTGTCCTTAGTGACCAGCACAACGTCCTGGTCCGGAGTCAGTTCCTCCACGGCGAGGGCAGTCTTGAGTATTCGGTGATCAGCTGTGTCCCCGATCAGAGCATCCTGAGCTCTCCGAAACGGCAGACTCAAAAGTACTCGCACACACCCCAGCCCCTCACCAAGCGAAGCGCCTTGACCGGACATGACATCGCCGGCAAGTTCATCCAGCGTTCTCAGAAACTGTCGGGCCTGAAAATGGATGTCCCCGTCACCCTTTTTGAAGCGGTCGAGCTCTTCGAGAACTGTGATTGGCAGCGCGATGTCATGTTCTTCAAAGCGAAACATGCAGTTCGCGTCATGAAGGACTACGTTGGTGTCGAGCACAAACAGCTTCTTTGTCTGTTCTGCACTTATTGCGCTGACTGCGCTTTCGTCAGGCAGCTGTTGCACTGATGCGTTGGTATCCGTGGTTTGCGTCCCTGCAGACCTGATCATGAGCGTCTTTTCATTATCGTCTTAAAGCGAAGTGCCAGGTATCCGCCTGTCTGGCAATTGTACCGCGGCCGGCAAATTACGGACAAGAGGGAGTCCCTCTCGGGGCTAAGGACTTTTTAACAGGCAGGCACTGCCCAGTAACGCTCAACACGTGGTCGATACGGTGGTGGACTGTGCTCCCCCCACAACCGGACATTCACTCACGAGATCATTACCTGACCGCAGGGCAACGCTGAACGTTTCAATCCTGTTGACCGAAACCGGAATGAGATTCGGGTGCTGGGACCAAACCTCAAACCGTTCGACCTGCAGTCTCCCGCAGAGAACGAGAACCTGGTCTCGGGCTGGTCACGACTCGGTCCGGATGGAGAGTGGGACGGTCAGGAGGCGATACCGCGGCACATGCATGTGCACAGAACCGCTGCGTATGGTCCACCAACCCTGGAATAAGCAGGCCTGCACCGAATTGTGGTTACTTCCGTTGATCTGAGTTCGTTCGATCTCCCTCGAAAGTTGACCGTGATAGTCCGAAGAATCGCCGCAATTGCTCTGACCGTGATTACGCTCACATATGTCTCCAGCCAGGTATTGCGGGTTCCACTGCCCGGATTGTGAAGACTCCTGGATGGTGTCGGTGGCTGACTGCCACCGTCGAATGCGCTGGTTTCAGTGCATGCGATCTGGCTGTCCATCCTCATGCCTACAATGGTGGGGACGGTCTGGTTTTGGCCTGTGCTCAGAGCAAGGAGAATCTGGCTGGGGATTGATCTAAGAACGTTTCTGGCTGGACCGGGAACAGTTGAACAGATCCCTCGGCGAATCCTCTACGTGCTGATCAGCGAAACGATGATTCCTGTGCTGCCTTTGACCCTCAGCTTTACTGCAGCCGCAATCTTAGGCCAAAAACCTTCTGATCCTGCCGAGTCGACATCTACAGATCAGCGGAATCATACCGGGGGCAATGTTTGAATAATTGCCTGCTGATCTGAGCCGTCCTTCACCCGACACGGGTTTTGAGCGTATACTTGCTCCACTGGTCGGACTTCATGTACTGAAAACGTGCCTGAATGTTCTCAATTCATTCCTTATCTGCCCGATGTGTGGCAATCTGTGTTGTTGCTCTGCAACTGCTGGTAGCACCAACAACTCAGTATCTGCATCTCGGTTGTCACGCCCCGATCGCCACCCAACAGGGGGGCGAATCTGGTGTCGTACAGACTTGCTCCTGCAGATTCCATTCTGGCTCGGTCTCTGAAGACGATACGAGCCCCCCTGAAAGTCCGCACGATCATGACTCGTGCAGGATTTGCCAGTTGGTATTTGCACTCACGACGGCGGAATTCTCTCCCCCGGCCGTTCATGGTTACACGCTGATCGAGGAGATTGCGACGCTGGAGATTGTCTCGCCTCGATACAGCCCAACCTATCGCCTGCCCAGTCGCGGTCCGCCGAGTTGCTGATCGTGAACCTGGTAATCGACTGCATAATCCCGGTGCGTTCATCTGCGCGCTGCAGCAGTCCTTAAGAATAAGCCGGTGACCGGGGCCGACCCAGTGTGTGGGATTTCCAGAGCAAGCTGCCCTGTTGAGAACCGCACGTCCGTTCGACGTGCGGGCCACCGCAGATCCCGAATTAGCAACTCACATATTCAGGAGTGTGCTTATGCACTCTCATACTCATCAGATCACGATGGGGCTGGCATTTTTTCTGGGTGCAGTTCATGCTCTCGAGCCGGGCCACGGGAAGACGGCCATGCTTGTCTATCTCGCAGACAAACGCAGAAACATGCTGCATCCACTGCTGATGGGAATCTCCAGTGCGGTGAGTCATTCGGTCTCGCTGATTGGTATCGCGTTCCTTGTCCATGCGGCACACCATGCTCTGAGCGGGAATGCGGATGACGCTTCAGAATCGGCTCAATTATGGCTCCGAGCCGTTAGTTCGTCGGTTGTCGTGTGTGTGGGATTATGGATGCTCTACTCAGCCCGCTCCACAACTCAGACGACTCACTCATGTTCGTGCAGCCATCACCGGACAGAATCGAAGTGTGACGGCGATTCTGACAGTGAAACCCCTGCCGGAGATGCAAGTGGGGATCAAAACTCAGGATATTCTGTCAGCATGCTGCTGGGAGCGGCGTTTGGAATGCTGCCGTGCCCCTCGGCAGTGGCAGCGTACCTAACCGGTATGGCTCATGGGTCTCCTGCAGAGGCATATTCATCAATTGCCCTGTTTGCCTGCGGCATCGCCAGCTCCCTGACCATTGTGGGAATCCTGATTCAGCGATTCGGCCAACGGCTCACCGGCCGTGGAGGCCGCCTGTCAAAACTGCCGTGGGCAACGCTGCGAGCGATTGTTGTTCTGCTGGTTGGAATTGGAACGGGCCTTTCCCTGTTCTGGTAAATGATTTATTGCTACAATTGCAACCCAAGTACATCTATAGTGCCGACATGTCAAACACAGATTCATCATCCCCCGATGCTCCAGGCCTCCTTCCTGTTATGGAGAGCTGCGCCCCGGAACCGCTCACTTCCGAAAAGGTGCCGTCTGCGTGGCGTGATTCTATCGGGATTTTCGCGTCCATCGCATGCGCCATTCACTGTGCTGCAATGCCGTTTGTCATCGGATTCCTGCCGGCTCTGGGTTTGAGCTTTCTGGCCGACGAGTCGTTTCATAAGTGGATGGCAGGTGTCTGCTTTCTGGTTGCGCTGGCGGCGTTTGTTCCCGGCTTCAAACGTCATCGACGCTGCCTTCCCGGGGCAATTGCAGCAACCGGTCTGACCATCGTCACAGTCGCTGCGTTTGGGCTGTCAGACGAGTGCTGTGCTGCGTGCGAAATCGACGTTGCGGCCGAATCAGCCGCGCCGGATTGCTGCGAAACGCATTGTGAACACTGTGAACACGAACACGGCGCGACAGTGGATACCAGTCCGGCGGAACCTCAGGTCGCCAGCGCCGGCATCATGGGATTCTTCACAGAGAACGCCGCCTGGTGGACACCTCTCGGTGGAGCCCTTCTGGTATTCGGCCACCTGCTCAATCGCTGTTTTGTTTCACGCTGTAAGTGCTGTGCCCCGGCCGAGTAACTGTCAGAAGTTAAGTTTCGGCTATCTTTCAATCTCGGCATATGCGTTATGCTGATGGATTGACTCAAAGTTTTCTGAAGAGCACCGAAACCAGGCAATACGGTCATCAGCGGAAAGCGCGACCGCCATATCGCGAACCATGTCTTCGACAAAACCAGGCTTGTCGTAAGCAGCCTCTGTGACCCACTTTTCATCGGGTCGCTTCAACACCGGAAACACCTGCGCAGACGCACTGCTTTCCATCAGTTCGAAGAGTTCTTCGATAGAAATCGTGCAGCCGGCTGTTGGCCGAATACTGACCGTCAATTCGCTTCTCTGATTATGCGCGCCGTGTTTCGAAATCTCTTTCGAACACGGACACAGGCTGGTCGCCGGGCCGGTGACAGTCAGAATCACGTCCGTGTCTGATCCAGTCACCACTTCGATCGCCACCTCCAGCCGCAGTTTGCCTGCTTCACTCGTGACTGGAGCTAAACGATCCACAAACCAGGGGAAACGAACGCTCACGCGTGCTTCACTCGAATCAAGCGACGTCCGAATGCGGTCACAAAAGTCAGAGAGCGACGCCAGACTGAATGGTGCCTGCCAGTCACGCAGCGACTGAGTAAACCGCGACATATGAGTACCCCGACAATCCGCGGGCAGATCCACAAACATGTTGAATTCGGCAACCGTTGACTGTTCGACAGATTCGGCGTCCGAGACCGACAGAAACGCGATTGGATAACTGACAGACGTCACGCCCACCCGATGAATGGGCATATTTCGGGGATCTTGAGTGGACTGAATATCGGGAAGGGGGGCTGTTTCAGTTGTCATGGGGCGATCGCATTGATTCAGTGGTCATTGAAGCTGACCAGTGAGGATAGCCAGTGCGACAGCAGCGTACTCCCGGACAGGAGCCCCTTTTGCAATAAACATGTAATTGCAAAACAGTTAATGAAGGGCAACACTCTGTCAGGAGTTTCTGCTGCCGGAACTTCATCCATCGAGGGTGCTGAGAATTGTTGGGTTGGCGACCCGATCCATCTCTACGCAATAGTTGTCGAACGACATGGTGTAGCATTCTTCAAAGAGTGGACGCATGAAGTCAGCCATTTCCGGGTCCTGCTCCGGCTGCACGATAAACTCACCTCCGTCCGGTGTATTGCGAATATGCCCGTCTTCAATAATTACCTCTCCGTTCTTGATGACATATCGGGGACTTCCAAACATCTCAGCGATATTGTCCTGTTCCTGGTAAATCGCCACATCGCCGTCACATCCCTTCCCCAGATTTCCCTTCTGCGTCAACCCGAGCGATCTTGCCGGCCCGGCAGACATCAGAATAGCGACTTCGTAAAGCGTATACTCGCGGTCGATTTCAGGCAGGGTAATTCGACTCCTGATCTGGTCTGGTACCTGGCTGAGGCATTCGCGCCGGAAGTCCGCATTCATCAGAAGATGAATAATCTCCGGGTAACGCCAAAAACAGCCCCCGTTCGGATGGTCGGTGGAAAGCGAGACCTGCCACGGATCGTTGATCAGGAGCATCAGTTCAAGGCCCACTGCCCACTGAACCGCATTAACGATGTTGTTCGGCTTATAGGAGTACGGCACAATTCCACAGCCGGTCTCGTTCTCAATGTCCAGGTTCCCCCACTTTCGCCCCGTCAGTTCGTACAGCAGGTACTGCCACGGCCCGTCTGCAGAGATTGTCACCGTGTCGCCAAACACAACTGCCCCGGCATCTGTCGTGATGTTCGGGTGGGCATTAAAGAAGTCAGCCAGCTGCGTCGTTTCGGAACGCATTGTGTCCCAGTCGTTTCCTCCATAGGCATGGAACTGTGAATGCGCGATGTGTGCCCGCTGACCTTCCAGGTGCTTCAGTGTTTCAAGAGTCGTTGAGATGTTCCCGGGCGCACCGAGATTATTGCAATGCAGATGCATTGGATGTGGGAGTCCGATCTCATTACAGATCCTCGCAAGCTGAGCAACGATCTTTCCCGGTGTCAGCTTGCTGTAGCCAGCGATCGAAGACGTAACCTGTTTCGCATCTCCCCCCCACTTCCATGCGGCGACTCCCCCCGGGTTGACGGCTTTCACTCCGTAAGTTCGGGCGGCATTCATGTACCACGCCACAACATCCTTTGCTCGTTCGTAGTTGCCGGCATCGAGTTGATCCAGCAGGATCTCGTTATTGGCCATCAGCACCAGACTCGTCTTATCCAGGATCGGTATGTCGCCCAACTCTTCGTGCGTGTGGCGTGCAGACATGACTGGGACGGCGGCCTCATTTACAGTCGTCCAGCCCATCCCGGCGTACAGGTAACCGGTCGCAAACGTGGTTGGTGCCATCCCGCCGAGCCCTGACCTTCGATCTCTTGAACGCAGAAAGGCCTGGGCCCAGCGATGATCTTCAGGCGTCATTGCCCGAGCAAAATTGATCGCTCCGCCGGCCACGTGAGTATGTGGGTCGACTCCCCCGGGAAAGACAATCATCCCCGTCGCATCAATGACTCGTCCACCATCGACGGAAGGCACAATCTTCCCATCATCGCTGATGCACAGGTCTCGTATTTCACCATTGGTATTGTTGGCTGGGTCGTAGACCCGGCCGCCCTTAATTCGAAGCATGCTGTTTCTGCCGAGCGACGCCTGGAGTGGACTCAAAACTGATTTGTGGCTCAGCGACGCATTCGACTGAACCCCGGACCGGCTGCGATCAGACACAGGTCTGACGACAGGTTGTGAACACTACACTATTTGCACATGTATTGCATATGTGTATTATCTGTTGTTGCGGCAACGCGTCCTGCATGCTGCCTCACCTTACGATCGGACAACAGGTATTCGCGATGTCTCGGCATGTGTCACTGGACGACTCCGAACGAAACTCGCTTTTGTCTGGCTGGTCCCTCGGCGACTTACTCTCGCAGCAGTGCTGGTGCTGGGGCCGGGATATAGAACGCCCCGGTGGAAACTGGCTTGTCGAAACAGGCTTTGCGCGAATTGCGCCACCGTCAGGATCGTCATCCCGCAGCAGCATTTATCAAATGCCTCTGCCAGGCGATCGTCTGGTCATCCTGAGGGGATTCGGCGTCCTTTGGGGGCAGCCACAACTTGGAGGCATCTTTCTCCCAAGGTTTGAGGTGACGCCGAAGTTTACTCCGCAATGGCCGTTGCAGTTCCTTCCATGGTCCGGCTCAGACCTGTATTCGCTGGAACGGATTCACGATTCAAATCGGGGACAGGCCGAACAACTTATCCATGAACTGATGAAGTGGGTTCAGTCTTATGAGCAAACCGTCATCGACAGATTGGGGCTGAAGTATCGCCGACAGACCCTCCGCGAATGGGACGACGGTGAACGAACAGTTGTACCCGCGCGTGAAATCGTCCCGACGTGGGAGCAATTCGCTTCTCAGGTTGCAGCTGGAGGTCTTGCTGAGTTGACCTGATTCATCGTTTCAGGTCCCGACATGAGCAAAGAGGGACCTCGGAACTGCTGTCTACGGCAGGGAATGCCCCAGCCGATCTCGCTTTGTCTCCAGGTAACCCTCGTTGTACTCATTTGCGGGTGGCCGTACTGGAATCTGCTCATCAACCCTCACACCGCTGCTGATTACGGCTTTCGTTTTTCGAGGATTATTTGTGAGCAGGCGAATGCGATTGAGCCCCAGGTCGTGCAGGATTTCTGTTCCGATGCTGTAGTCCCGAGCATCCACTTTGTGACCAAGAGCCAGATTCGCGTCAACGGTGTCGAGTCCCTCATCCTGGAGGCCATAGGCCTTGATTTTCTCTGGCAATCCAATTCCTCGTCCTTCCTGGTGCAGGTAAACAACTGCACCGACGCCCTCTTCCGCGATCATACTCATGGCAAGATGCAATTGATTTCCGCAGTCGCAGCGCAGTGACGACAGCAGATCGCCGGTGAAACAGGACGAGTGAATCCTCACCAATGGACTCATGGCAGAACTCAAATCTCCCATCGAAAGAACGATCGGCTGTTCAGACTCTCCCTCAACGGCGTAAGTCGAGATCCTGAAGTTCCCAAATCTGGTGGGTAGTTGCGCACTGGACACCTGAAGGATCGGTGGCTTCGCCTGTTCATTACCCTGAGACATGGTTTTTATATTGCTTTCAGGCCGCGAATGGGCCAAATTTCAGGCGTGCGCTCAAAATTCAGCCACACAGATTGTGATGCATATGCACTGTGATAATATCTGCATCACGGTTGCACATAAAGGAGGCGACTGGCGTTTGTCTCCACAAAACAGCATCTGGTCGGCTTGAGCTGATCGCCTCGGCCTGAATCTTTGGAAGACTATAGTGATGAAGCCGGATTTCACCAAATCAGAACTCATTCCCGCGATCGCTCAGGATCACGAATCTGGTGATGTCCTGATGCTGGCCTATATGAACGAAGAGGCCTGGAACGAAACGCTCACATCAGGGCGCGCAGTCTACTACAGTAGCAGTCGTCAAAAACTCTGGCGCAAGGGTGAAGAGAGTGGCCATGTACAACATGTAAAAGGCATGTTCCTCGACTGCGACGCAGACACGATCCTCATTAAGGTGGAGCAGGTCGGTGGGGCTGCGTGCCATGCGGGCTACCGTAGCTGCCTGTTTCGCCAGATTCTCCCGGAAACCGGAGAAGTAGTGATTGTCGGGGACAGAGTCTTCGATCCAGATCGCGTGTACGGAAAGTGACTCTGTTACACGCGGCCTATATGCATACGCATTGCATGTGCATGCAGTAACTATATGATTCCGGCTGGGCTGGTCGCCACCGATTGCCGGAGCATGTGATGTCAGGCAAACTTCAACACTTAAAAACCTGGTGCCTGACAGCCATAGTTCTGGCAGGCTGCACATCAGAGCAACCAGCTCCGCTCACGCACGCGGGACGCAACTCGGAAAGCGGGCTGACACTGCCAACTGAAGATGCCCCAAAAGCTCAACCTGAAACGTTGGAAGATGCAATCCGTGCCGTACTGATGACTCACACGGCAATTCAAACTGCATTTGATGCACTGGACGATGAAGCTGCCCACGAACCGCTGCACCAGATCGGAGCACAACTGGCGCGGGTCACTGAATTGAGCTCAGGGCTTCACGATGCCCAGCGCCACCGCGTACAGATTGCCGTAGTGAAACTCACGAATGCATTCGACTCCGTTGACGCAACTCTGCACGGCCGAAACGGGCCGCACTACCAGGATGTGTTCCTGGATATCGAAGACAACGTCATTGTCCTGCAGCAGGTTTGCGATCAATTGGGGCATTCGATCAGCCCCTAAGAGGGCCTGCATGCGGGAATAATCAACCGCAACCACAGGTTGAGCCGCAACAGTCGTCACCGCCAGACGCGATAGGCAGTGAGATGCCGCCGGAGATGACTCGCTGGACGGGTTCGCCGGTTTCCGGATGCTTTGTGAGCGCCGGGTCGGACATACGCTGCTCAATCTCGAACTGCTTCGATTCCTGGCCATCTGTCTGAGGAATCGTCTCGTAAACGTATGTCGGCATTGTTGGTGTTGTCCGGGGAAGATTCAGATTGGCTTCTCAGCCAGTTGGTGCAGTATTATGTGAGGGTTGCTCATTCGACTCAACCTGAACCTCGTGCTTCGTCAACTTCTCTCACGCGTCTTTCGTTGGATCGTCAGCCGTTTCGTCGACGAGCTTACGAAACCCCACTTATAGTCAATCTGGAACTAGGGATCAGGATCCCTTTCTCTCGCTTCTGCCTGTCTCTGACGCATCTGCTTCTCGGATTCCCGTCACTGTGCTTTCCGGGTTTCTTGGCGCTGGCAAAACGACTCTCC
>CAJWGB010000211.1 GCA_913031625.1 uncultured Planctomycetaceae bacterium
CGTCGCCTGTTTGTTCACTGCCGGTTTTCTCATCACCCGACTGCTCGGAGCCGGTCTTGTCGTCGCCTGTTTGTTCGCTTCCGGTTTTCTCATCACCCGACTGCTCGGAGCCGGTTTTGTCGTCGCCTGTTTGTTCGCTTCCGGTTTTCTCATCGCCCGACTGCTCGGAGCCGGTCTTGTCGTCGCCTGTTTGTTCACTGCCGGTTTTCTCATCACCCGACTGCTCGGAGCCGGTTTTGTCGTCCCCGGTCTGGTCGCTTTCGGTTTTCTCATCGCCCGACTGTTCTGATCCGGTCTGGTCATCGCCCATCTTCTGGTCATCCGATTGATTCGGCGGTGATTCCTGTCCATCAGGCTTCTCAGTTGCCTCACCGGTGTTCGGCTGACTATTGCCATCTTTGTTTTCGCTCTCGCGATATTTTTCGAGGATCCGATTCAGTGCTTCATCGTCGGTGGCACGATCATTCTGCCTTTTTGAGTCTGATTCAGCGCCTTCCGATTCGTTTTCGCGGTTTCTCTGATCTCCAGCTTCGCCCTCGCCATTGTTTTCAGAATCCTGTTCGCCTTCGGTGCTGCTTTGCTCTGAGCCCGTCTGCTCCGACCCAGTCTGTTCCGACCCGGCATTGCTGTTCTGATCGTTTTGAGATCCCCGCTCGCCTTCCTGGGAACCCGATTCAGAGCCTTCTTCACCGTCTTCCGACTGCTCACCCTGTTTGGGATCACCCTGCTGTGGGTTACCTTCCTGTTCGCTTTCGCGGTCCTGCTGTTCGCCCTGCTCCTGCTGTTCCTGTTCCTGTTGCTGTTTCAGCTGCTGCTCCTGGTGCTCGCGGTCCTGCTTCAATTGGTCCTGAACCTCCTGCTCTGTCGCAGGCGGCTCAATCAAGAGATTGAGGGTTTGGGTGCGGGACTGGCTTCCACGTGGTGGCTTATTGTCACGAGCTGTGATGTAGTAAGCGATCTGGTCGCCAGGCTGCAGGTTCAGAGGCTCGAGATCAAATTTCCATGTGCCAGACCATGCCTGTCGCAGCCCCTCCCGCGTCGCGTCAAAAACAGGCTCTCTTCGAATTCGCTCGTCATCATTAATCTGATAACTGAGTTCGACTGCCTGGAGTTTGAAGTCAGGGTCTGCTGCGGTAATGAGCAGAGGAATGATGCCGTTGGACGGAGTGCTCAGGTCACGAATCGGGTCCAACAGGCGCACAACCGGTGATTTGTCCGGGCGGACATTGACGGAGTACACCGTGGGATCCGGGTCTGTGCGGTCGTCCGTGTCTTTGACGTCGATGCGGTAGAATTTTGGAAACGACTGGTCCACTCGAAGATTCATGCGGAACTCGCCGTGAATCTTCTTCTCTTCGGTTCTCAGAACGATTTCTTCGGCTCGAGTCGCGAACGTCGGATCGTCACTGAATCTCAGGATCGCGGACTTCAGTGGGACGTTGGCTTCTGCGTGCAGCTTGACGACAGTGCCTTCCCAGACGTCAATTGAACCCTGTTGAACGACACGTGGCTCCAGTTCCATGTATTCCGGATACGTCAGGTTCATTCCCGTGACGATGGCTCGTGGCGGTTCAGTGACTTCAACATAGAAGTCCTGAGAAACCGAGTCGCCCGCATGAATCTGATATGTGAAGTCCTGTCGAATGCCCCGGTCTGCTTCGCCAATCAACAGAATCCGATATCGTCCTTCATCATCTGTCGTTTCGAGAATGACCTCTTCATCGACGTAGCTGCGGTCGGCTGTTGTGTACGTGAGCAGTACCTGTTCGGGGATCGTGCCACCAATGTCGACAGTAATTTCCAGCTGTTGTCCAGCATCAACTCTGGCGTCCCCCGGTGTTACTTTCAGAATCTGTGTGCGTGTGGCGACCGTTGAATTGGCTGTGGATAGAGGCCGAAGCAGATCAATCGACTTGGGACTGAAGACCGCGTACAGACACGTGGTCAGGACAAGTGCAAACAGAGCAACGGCAAGCTGCATCATGCGGTTGCGATCAATCGCCTGCTCAAGGTCGACATCTGCCAGTCGAACTGCCGCTCGTTTTTCGATTGCAGTGCGAATCTGTTCCGGAGCCTGGATGTCACCCTGCTGAAGATCCACAGCGCTCATCAGGCTTCCGTTGAATTCCGGGTCTTCGCTGTCGAGCATCTGCGCGGCAAAGACCGGATTAATCTGCTTTGTCCAGGGGCGAATGACAAACCAATAGAGAATGCCCATGCACGTGAAAACCACACCTGCCAGCATTCCAGCCCGTGTCCACGCTCCGAATCCCCCCGGGACCAGCCAGTGGTCGCAGACGGTAAAGGCAAGGATGTATCCGATCAGCAGAACTCCTGTCAGCAGGAGCGCTGTGAGAAGTTCGGTCCATTTGATCCGCCGACGAGCTGATTCAATCTGATACTGAATGAACTCGTCGCACTCTGCGTACTGGGATGCGGTTGCTGAGGACATCAATCAGCTCTCTGAGAGTTCAGTAAGGGCATGAGGCATCATTGGGACGCCGACGTGTACCGGACCTGTTTCCACATTCTCTATAATTCGTAATAAACGCACAAATTATAGCTGTTTGCGGTCAGCTTTTGCCGGAAATCAATCATTCCGAAGGGATTGTGGGGCTGTCGGTCGAAAAACGCAGCCAGATTGCGGTTTGACGCAATTACGGTTCAAGTTGCCTGAGCCTCCTCAGAGCTGGATTGGGCGTTTGATTGCTGCAGTCAGGGTGGACGCCGACCTGAGGAACTGAATAATGAGTTGACCGCACGGGCGAATAGCCGTCCTTTCAGTGGTGAACAGCTTTCTTTTGGAACAACCCATGTCTCGAACACTTCTACTGCTTGTCCTCCCGTGTTTTCTCCTGCCGCTCAATGTTCAGGCAGACGAAAAGACTGCCACTGCTCGGGCGGAGGAAGTCAGCAAAGAGCCAGAGAAGCCTGAGTATGTCCGAATTCGCCGGAACGACCGAAAGCTGTCTGAGGCGCTCGAGACTTCGATCGTCACGTTTGGTGATTCGAAGAAATATGGAGGTTCGACGGTTGATCTCATTGGCGCCATCCACCTGGGAGAGGCTCAGTATTACAAGACACTCAACTCCCGCTTCAAGGAATATGACGTCCTCCTCTTCGAGGCCGTGATGCCGGAAGCTGCTGTCAAACGCGGGTTTCGACCCGGGGGCGGTCGAGGCGGGGCCCGTCCCAACCTGAAGGACGAGGATGAGTGGACGGATTCAAAAATTGGCCTCGCGGCCATCTCATCTCTGCAGTTGGGAATGAAAGACGCACTGGGACTCGAGTTTCAGTTGTCTGGCATCGACTACACGCAGAAGAATTTTGTGCATGCAGATATGACTCAGGAGCAGTTTGAGCGTTCGATGGCTCGGCGTGGCGAGACTTTCTCTGGCATGATGATGCAGGAGATGAGCAAGGCTGCCTTTAAGCCACAGAAGACAAATCCAGTTGCTCAGCAGCTCGATATTGTGTTCTCTTTGCTGGCCTCTGATCGCAAGTATCGTGTTCGGCGTATCGCTGCTGCCGAACTGGCGAAGGCGAACGACGGCGAAGTATTTGCCGGCCCGGATGGCACCAGCACGATCATCACCGAACGCAACAAGGCGGCACTCAAAGTGCTGGCCCGTGAACTCAGGAAGGGCCACAGGAAGATCGGCATTTTCTATGGTGCCGGTCACTTCCCGGACATGGAGCAGCGCATGCTAAGCAGTAAGTTCGGGTTCGAACGCAAGAATGAAGAATGGGTCACGGCGTGGAACCTGATGGACCCGAAGAAGCAGCAGAATACCGGTTCTGGTAAGGCTGCAGGATCAGGCGACGAAGAGAGGTAGTCAACGGTCTGTGGCCGGAGGTAACCGATGCTGCCGATGTTTGGCACGCTCGCGTGTCTGTGGGTCGGGTTTCCATTCAGGCAGCCGGCAGACTTACTTCGAATGCCGACTAACGTGAGTTTACCGGGTCCACATCCACCGCCATCTCAACTCCGTCCGGCAGCGTGAGACGGTTCTCTACGTACTGCCACAGATCACGCACTCGTTCCACCGTCGGTGCGGAGACCATCAGGTGGTATCGAAACAGGTTGCGCAGGCGTGTGATCGGTGCCGGCGCTGCCCCCAGCACGCGAGCATCCTTGTCTGACGTGTCAGCGCGTTCACGAAGCTGGCTGGCAACTTCCCGGGCAGTCTGGCAGACCTGTGTTTCGTTGGGGCCGCGAAAGATCAAACGAGTCACACAGCTGAAGGGAGGAGCCCCCGCATCTTTTCTTTGAGCAAGCTCATAAGAGGCGAACCCCTGGAAGTCATGCTTCGCCGCAAATTTTACAGACGCTGCTTCAGGACTCGTGGTCTGTACGAGGACGCGTCCACCTCTTGAGCTGCGTCCTGTTCGTCCGGCGACCTGTGCAATCAGCTGGAACGTTCGTTCGGATGCCCGCATGTCTGGTTGATTGAGCATGCTGTCAGCATCGATGACACCAACGAGAGTCACATTCGGAAAGTCCAGTCCCTTGGCGATCATCTGAGTGCCCAGCAGGATGTCCACTTCTCCTCGCCGAAAGCTGTCGAGCGCCGTGTCATGGCTGCCCGGTTTCTTCATGGAGTCGCTGTCCATTCGCAGGACCCGGGCATCTTTGTAGAGCCCGCACACTTCGTCCTCGAGCTTCTGTGTTCCCGTGCCAAAATACCGGACTGCCGCGCTTTCACATGTTGGGCATTTTTCCGGAGCAGGGATCGCATAGTCGCACGAGTGACAGACGGCTTCCTGACGGTCGCGATGCCAGGTCAGGGTGATGTCACAATTGGGACACTTCACGCCTTCCCCGCAGCTGCGGCACCAGACCGTTGGTGAGTACCCTCGAAGATTGAGGAACAGAATGACCTGCCCTTTCTCCTTGAGTGCTGTTCCGATGGACGTAAACAGAGCTCGCCCGATGGAGGCCCCCCTGGCAATTCGCGGGTCGTTGCGAGTGTCCACGACAACGACCGGTGGCAGCGGCAGTTTTGCCACTCGATCAGGCATCGAAAGTAACTGATCCTCCCGCCGTGCGGCTCGAATCCAGGACTCAAGCGTTGGTGTCGCCGATCCAAGGAGCAGCGGAACTTCTTCCTGTCGGCACCGATACCGCGCGACTTCTCGGGCGTGGTATCGGGGCATGTTCTCCTGCTTAAAGGTGGGTTCGTGTTCCTCGTCGATTACGATGAGGCCAAGTGCGGGAGTTGGAGCAAACACCGCGCTGCGAGCCCCCACGATGACTTCAACTTCTCCTCGGGCGATCTGCTGCCACTGCCAGTGTCGTTCGGCGTCGCTCATATGACTGTGCAGAACAGCGACGGAACGAAACCGACTGCGGAATCGCCGAATTGTCTGCGGGGTGAGGCTGATTTCCGGCACCAGAACAATCGCCTGCTGCCCATAACTGACGACCTCGCGGATGGCTCGGATGTAGACTTCCGTCTTGCCGCTGCCCGTCACTCCGTGAAGCAGCATGGTACGATGACTACCGCTGCGGACGGCTTCCAGAATCTGATTGAGCGTCTGCTGTTGCTGCGAATTCAACTGAAGATCTGAAGTCTGCTCGCCCTGAGACAGCTCCTCCCCGGTTAATTCGCTTCGCACCTGCAGAGCCTCAACGATGCCCTTCTTCTGAAGCGTCTTTACCGGGCCGGGGCCGCAATCTGCCAGTTCGCATAACCGTGCTCCGTCCAGCGGCTGCTGCTTCCTCAGCACATCGACTACCGCTTGCTGCTTCTTTGTCAGTCTCAGCACTTCCATGAGTCGCTCGGAATCAGCCGCCAGCTGCCATGCCCGGATCATGCGTGTGCCGCTCTTCCGGCGGACCCCGGCAGGGACGACACTGTCGAGGACCTGTCCCCAGCTGGACAGGTATCGCTCGGAGATCCACTTTGTCAGGTCCAGCATGACTGAGTTGAGCAGTGGTTCCGTATCCATCACCTCTCGAATGGGCTTCAGCCGTCGGGCTGTGGTTTCGGATTGGCCAATGGCTACGCAATATCCGGTCACATCCCGATTTCCGCGGCCCAAAGGCGCTCTGACTCTCATGCCAGGTTGCAGCAGTTCACGAAACTCCTCAGGGATCAAATACGTATAGGGTCTTTCCAGCGGAAGGTTGAAGACGACCTGAGCAGTCGGCACATCCTCACTTGCCGCACGTTCCCAGTCCGGCATCTCGGCGAATTCAAAGAGTCCCTGACTGGCGGGCACGGCGTTCCTGTCTGGCTAAAAGCAGTGATTGGGCGAGGATTGTAGGGGGTTGACCCGGGATGCGGAACGATCGGGCTGGGCCGAGCCCCGCCAGTCCACTTTCGTCTCACCGGTACCCGCAGGCAGCCGCCACGTTGCTGCCTGGCCCCCCAGATGTAATCCCCATCGTGTGCACCTGCCTTGAGACCAGAATCTGCGAGCCTGTAGCGTTCTTTATGGCCAGCAACGTCAGGTCCAGCAGTGATTTCCGAACTGGGGCCGCCTGCTGCCCCAGAATGAAGGCTGCGAGTATTCAGTCAGTTGAACCCGAGGGCTACCGAACCGACGCGAGCGCTTGAGCTGTCGGTTGAAGGAGCGCACAAAAAAGCCCGCTGTCAAAGACAGCGGGCTTAACAAGGCGAGGCCGAAGGGACTTGAACCCTCAACCCCCGGATCGACAGTCCGGTACTCTAACCAATTGAGCTACGGCCCCTTGTTGGGTGGGAACGATATCAACCGCCAATCGCGGAATCAAGCTATCGTACGGCAATATTTCGACAGCACAGGGCGATCTACTTCAGAAAAAAATGGATCGTTTCGCCTGAGGACATGCCGCTGGCGATTCTGACACGGAAAGAACAATCCGGTGCGCGAAAATACACGGAATTTTCGGCCGTGTCCGTGTGGTTGATTACCGCGTCTTAGCGGAGCACCGTGGGCTGCCCGGCGGAACTCACACGCGTTTCAGGACAAATACCACGTCCTCAGACGCTTCCGTGATCTCATGTGGCTGATTAATGTCATAGGCAAAGTCAAAAACTTCCTCGACCCGAAACTCCGGAACTTTTTTCAGCAGCGACTGAAACTGAGAGTACCGATAGGTGCGGTACTCCATGTGATCCACAATTCGGCGGTGCCTGGTTGGAGTGTAGATGTCGAGTGTGACACCCAGATGCTCCATCCGCTTTTTCCGATCGATGCCTTTGGACCACATGTAGGACGTGATCCCCAGATTCCCGCGGCGAGCTGACCAGCTTTCCTCCTGCATTGGCTCTCCGACAGTGGGTTCAAGGTGGATCCCCAGCGCGTAGATCCCGCCTTTTGCCAATGCGGCTGCCATACACTGCAGATGAGCGACGGCCGCCTTTTCCGTTGGCAGATGCCGAAATGTGTTAATCAGATTGAAGGCGGCGTCGTACTTTTTCTTTACCTTGAAGTCCGACATGTCTTCGACTCGGGTAGATCGGTCAAAGCCAAAACGCTCCAGTCGATCATTGCAGAAATCAATGGCCTTCTCATTGAGGTCATTTCCACTGACCTCGTAGCCCGCCTGAGCCAGCTTAATCAGCAGGCGGCCCGTGCCGCAGGCGGGCTCAAAAAGCCGTTTTGTCGACTTTCTGCCGTAGTCCCGAAAACACTCCTGCACAAAATCGAATTCCGCTTTCCAATCGGAACCAAACAGCAGGTCGTAGTATTTGGGGAAGTCGTAAATGCTGCCTTCAATGATCTCGGCCATGGCCCTCGTCCTTTTGACACCAGCAGTCGGCTGTCGGAGTCCGCCTTCTGACTCCACGTTGGAATAGGGCGAATGTTACCCGTCCGCCTGTTTTGGTCAGCCGTTCACAGCACTCTGTCGTGGAATTCCTGGAGTTGGCTGCCGGTCACGAGCCCGGATTCGTTGTGATTGATGAGCGATTTACCTGGCTGCAGACAGGCTATTGAGCTGCAGGCCGCGGGTAGCGAACGGGCAGTCGCCGGGTTTTTTCTGGTCGCCTGCGCCTCTCGGTTAGACTCGGTGCGGTCTCCTCCCATGCTGCGGGCCTGTGAATGCATGCTCAATTGGTCGTGTCGCTGGCAGGACCATGTCGCAACAGATTGTTCCTGGCCGACTGGTAACAGGCCAGCGGAAGCGAATCGGTAGAGACTGGCGCTCCTGATTCCGAGCGTTCGGCATCAATCACCGGCTGCTGCCACAATTCCTGCCACTCCGCCCATGGTAGTTTTGACTCTGAGAACACAACCAGTTCGCGGCTAACAGGATGCAGTGAGTAGTCTGCGGCGCGTGCGGCTGGAACCGGACGGATTTGATGGCGACGGTGGAGATCGCAGACAATCTCGTCGTCGAATCGCCGCTCCGGCCAGATTGTCAGCCCCTCGCTGGCGATATCGTAGGGATGCGGGCCAACCAGTTGCCGTTCCATCTGTTCGCGAACCAGTTCCACGCCTGCCTTGTGATAAAAGCCACGGAGGGCGGTTTCAAAGCTGTGGAACTGATCGGGGTTGGCGTATTTCAGCCAGCTCTGACTGGCCACAGTGGCCACCAGCCAGCCGGATTGTTCCTGAAACAAAATCTCCATGGCCCGATCACCCAACTTCGGACAACTGAGCTCAACAAGAAAACTGTTTGAGGCGGCGTGCACGCCTCGACAATAGACGGGTGTCTCCTGCCATGAAACGCAATATGTCAGCAGTTTCAGGAGATCACGTTCCACGAAACGCTGGATGTCTCGTTCTGTGTGCTCCAGTGCTTCCCGGAACGCTCGACGTTCACTGAACCTGTGGAACGATGGGGGTTTATTCTCGAGTCTGCGGAGTCGCCCGAAGAGTTTGGGCAGTGTCCCTGAGTGGAACCCGGGTTTCACCAGTCGACCGCCTCGTTCCCCATGTGATCCGATGATCACCGGCGTGAGCCATTGCACGCGGTTCGTTGCGTAAAGTCGCCAGTTCTCTTTGAGTTCCCAGACAAGGAAGCCAAAGATTCCGGGCAGAAACACAATGTTGAACCATGTGATTGGGCCGGCAAACGCTTCTCCGAGGTAAGGCGTCAGTCCGTTCCGCATCCAGCTTTCAATCACAATGATCGCGGGAAGCAGAAGCTTGTGTGCCACCGTGACCACCGGGAAGTGCTTAACCGGGTGCAGGGTCGGTTCAATCAACAGGTTGACATAGATACGAATCAGGAACGATGCAAACGACCAGACGACTCCCAGAATTGCCTTTACAACGACGGTCAGCCACGTCTCCCCACTATGGAAACGCAGCCATTCATCGACTGCGTAAATGAAGCGTTCGAGCAAATGCAGCAGCCACTTGAAGAAGTCCATGACCCACTCGAAAACGGCTGCGAGAAACCGTGTTCGGAGCTCGTGCCACCTATTGGCCATCCACTCGCCGGCCAACTCCTCCGCATCACGACCCAGACGGGAGTTGATTGCGGCGCTCATCAGCACCCCCAGCAGCAGCACCATCCAACCGGGCTGAGGTTCCAGTTTTGCAGCCGAGGTGTTGTAGCGGTAGATGAAGTTGTAGACATGGGGAACACCCTGAGTGGCAATCCACGACACAAAGAGCGGATTGAGGACCGTTCGTCTGACGCGTGTGAACCAGCGGCTGCGCCAGAGTTCTCGAATCAGAGGTAGACGGAATACGTAGACGGGGACGTCATAAAAGACTGCCTTCACCACATCCCACGCCAGACGGACGACATTCCAGAAGACACCTCGGAACTTTGGCAGATGGACGAGTGCCATGACCAGAAAGCCGATCGTGACCGACAGTGGCACCGTCTGATCACCCATCCATTTGTAGAGCCAGTGTGATTCGTGCTGCCCTTCGATAAGGACCGACTCAACGGCCATTTCGGACGCGTCCGATGTTTTGTCGAGGGAAACGGCTTTTGACGATTGGACTTTGCTCGCGGCGACAATGGCATCACTCTGTTCAGGCTCCGCGGCGCCTGCTGTGCCCTCCCCTTCCGTCGCTGCCGCATCGACAGCCGCTGTTGCCTCGTTCTCTGCCGAATCGCTGGACTCCGTTGAGTCATCCGAATCTGCAACCGCGTCCGACTGATTCGCTTCCGCTTTATCCTTTGCTGCTTTGGCCGCTTTTTTCTTCTCCGCCTCCTTGTGGCTTTCCCCGGTCAGGACGCCCACAAGGTGGTGCACCCCAACAACAATGACGACGGCCCCGCCGAACGGGATGAACAGAAACAAGGTTGCAAATCGTCCCTTGCCTGTTCCGAAGAAGAGCGAGCTAACAACCTGAAGCCATCGCAGATAAAACTCGCCGGGTCGGTAAACACCATCGAGGCTGACATCGAGTTGGTCATCCGCACGCAGCAGGTGGTCGCCTCGGACAAGTTCACCGGGGTCGGACAGGTCCGGGAGCTTCAGGTCGTTGCGGCTGATCGCGTCGCGCAGATATCCCATGGTCAGATAACCACGCTCAGCAATGCAGTCCAACGCCTCATCCACCATCTTGTCGAGCGCCACCTGTTCCGGCACACTTGCAGGGGCAAGCCCGACGCGCTGAATTGTGTCTTCGACCGCAGGGCGCATTCGTTCCCGCATCTGCGTTTCCGCGAGGTCAGCGGCCGAATGCAGAAGTCTCGTGAGACGCTGCCGTCCGCGACCCGAAAGACGCACATAAACCAGACGGGCAGCTGAACTGGCCAGGTGCTTTGCCATCATGACTTCGCGAAGACTCTTCAACGGTCTGCGAAGTGGACGTTTGCCGCGGCTGACAATCCATTTCACAAGGTCGACCTTGAACACAGTTCGTTCATGGTCCAGACAAACCTTTTGAAGGTCGTACAGCAGCCGTTTGTCAGAGTTCCAGAATCCCTGGGTCGAATTCTCCAGGAGTTCCCAGAGTGACTCCTGCCAGTCTGTCAGTGCGTTGTCATCAAAATTGAGCGCGTCCTGAAGACGATCGACCAATTCATTGATGTCGCTGCGAGCATACTCGAACGCCTGCTGTCTTCCTTCGTCCGTGGACGCACACTCCGCTGCCAGCATGGCATAGATGGCAGCGGCCACACTATTTCCTCGGTCGTACCAGCGACTGCGTTTGCGCAGCATCCGCGCGTACCGGCGTGGAGACGGTTGCCCCACTGATCCCTCCGCCCAACTCTGGCGGTCAATCGATAGTCGGGCTTCGTCCTGCATGACAGCAGGCGTCAGGTCAGGATCACCTGCATCACCCAGACGGGTGTCGTTGAACAACTCGTCCGGATCAAGAAACTGCGACACGATCTGCAGCACATGGTCCGACTGCGACAGCGATGGGAAATAGACAGAAAGCAGGTCTGGCTTGAAGCGGGTAATCTGAAGAAAGACGGCTGCAAACTCACACCAGCATTCAAGATGGGACGTCGGGTCGAACAGTCGATCTTCCGACCTGAGGACCGCGTGTGCCTCATCAAACTCAACCTGCCCGACACGGTCAATGCAGTCCTGAGCAATTGCTCGGGTGATCGATCCGTTCCGCTGATGCAGAAGCAGAGCCAGATCTATTGCTCCGTGGAAGAGTCGCGCCCAGGTGGCCTCAGTAACCTGCTCGGGAGTTCCGTTCTCCAGGTCAGCGTCGTCGGGTTCACAGACCAGGATGCAGTGGTCCGGCAATTCCGAGAAATCTTCCAACTGCAGTTCGTCCGGGTGGGCATAATGCCGCAGGTCGGCAGCTCGGACGACCAAAACATCCGTGTGTGGGATCGCGGCGGAAAGTCTCGCAAAGCCATGCTGCTCCCGAATGATGCGGCGAATCAGGCGAGCTTCCACCAGCCACGCAT
>CAJWGB010000212.1 GCA_913031625.1 uncultured Planctomycetaceae bacterium
CCATTGAAGAAGACGGTGAAGGTGACTGTAAGGCTGCCGAATGCATCACCTGAGATTACTACTCCGGCAGATGCGGTCGTCATCCTTGGTCAGGACTTTTCACTTGACGTTTCTGCAACCGACGATGGTGATGAAAATGATCTGAAGTTCTCGGTCAGTGACGCACCGGAAGGACTTGAGATTGATTCTTCGACCGGCACATTGACATGGACACCGCCGAAGACATTTGTCCCCGGTGATTATTCAGTCAAAGTTACCGTGACTGACTCAGGGAGGCCGGCCAGGACGGACAGCGGCAGCATCGAGCTGAAGGTTCAGGACGACAATGCAATCCTCACTCGATTTACAGGGTCCGTCGGGCTCAACGGGACACCGGTTGCGTGGTTCCGAAATGTTGCCACCAACGACCGCCCGGAAGTGCGAGTTGGCGACAGACTGACAGCCGCAGAGATCGACGTCGAAGTGAAAGAGATTGGAGCTCGCCATGTGCTTCTGGCTGATGCCAGTGGAGTCTGGAAGCTTAAGCTGGGGGACAATCTGAGAGATCGTCAACTCATTGAGCCTGCCGTCAAAGAAGACGCCAACGACGCTGAAGATGCCAACGACGCTGAAGATGCTGCCGACGGTCCGGCGGAGGTCACTGCAACCGACGAAGATGCTTCTGCTGCAGGGGATTCGGAAACAACCGGCGATGCGGAGACAGCCGGCGCCACAGATTCCAGGGACACAACTGCAGCAGAAGGTTCCACTGCAGAGGCGGCGGATGACGCAGCGGATGGGGATTCCGAAGCTGCTGGTGACGCAGAAGTCACAGGCGATGATGCAGCAGAGTCAGCAGATGAAACCGATGAGGACTCATCGGAGGACACAGCTGAATCGACAGACGATGCTGAAACTGAAGACAGCGAGGAAACCACCGAGGAAGTTAAAGACTCGGCAAAGTCAAAGTAACGTATTCCTGAAGTTCTCTTCGGACTCTGAGAGCCCGGACCTCACAGTGGTTGCTGTCTCGGCGACACGCTTATTGCAGGGTTTATTCGGGCTTAAGGACGGGCATCTTTTGTGTTTCCATCGCCTCAGTTTCAGGAGGCAGAATTGCGTTCTTGATGAGCGTGACTGCGTTGCCCGACTCGTTAAACGTGACCTCGTCCATGATGGATTTGATCAGTCGCATGCCTCTGCCACGGCTGCGTGCAATCGATGAATCGTCAGGCTCCAGTTGACGCCAGTCGAATCCAGAGCCTTCGTCTTCAATCACGAATTTTGCCCGTGAACGGCCGATCACCGACGTGACAGTGATACGGCGACCAGCCCATGGCATTTCTCGTAGGCGCTGACGTTTGAGGGATTCAAAATCGGGGTCGTCCAAATTGAGTTCGAGGGTTCCGTGAAAACAGGCGTTATGCAAACATTCGCCCAGTGCGATCCCGACTCGCAGTCGTTCCGATTCGGTTCCCAAAGGCAGGCATCGAAGCTGATTGAGCAACTGATCAATACAGGCCCTGATCAGTGAAACATCGGCGGGCAGTTCGAATCTGCTGGTTGAATCCGTCAGGTAATGCATAAGTCGAAACTGTGAATGTACGACTCTTGCTGTGCGCAGCACCTGATTGAGAGTTGGGAGCAGGTCCTCATTCAGCTTCGTTTTGGGGACGTAGCTGGCAGCGCCTCGGCGCAGCGCCTCGGCAGCGATCTCTTCGCTTCCTTCCGCAGTCATCAGGATCACAGGCAGGTGCGGATACTCTTCTGAAATGACCTTCAGGAGTTCGAGGCCATTCATCTTCGGCATCTGGAGGTCTGTCAGGACGACGTCAGGCAGATCTTCTTCAAGGTTGACCAAAGCAGCCTTACCATTCTCGGCATCTGTCGTGCTGCATTCTGCAATGCGGCGACAGATGCCTGCGATTCGTACACGTTCAGTCAACGCATCATCAACGATCAGGATTCGAATCATGGCGAGGCAATCGGGTGGGAAGAAAGAGGGGAGCGGAATGCTTTGTGGGTAGGTCGGTTTAACAGGGGAATTCAGCTTTCGGTGTCGAAGTATTGTCCTACAGATCAACGAATTGTTCGTTTTTGCTCGGAATCCTGATGCTTAGGAGACACCATGTTTCCGAGAGCCGTAAACGCCAGATCCCCTCCGTCTACTGTGATGGGCGTTTCCACAGGCCGGTTGCATGTGGGGCAGGAAACCCATTGACGCTTAACACCCCATCCTGCCATTGGATTTCCAGAGTGTTGGCCTCGTGCCAGCACGGATCATGCGCGACATATCTTTCCGTCAGAAAGTGAATCTGTTGGTTTGTGGAGCCGATCCATCGACGACTTGTGTCAGGCTGAGTTGGATCGAATGGTCCGTCGACAAGTATGTCGGTGAATTTCAGAAGCCGGGTCGAATGCGCGTCGTCCATTGCCTGGATCTCGGCCAGTGTGTAGCCGGAAAAAACCATCACGGTGAGAGCATGCCGACGCGAGACTTCCTCGGCAAACTCAGCGAGTTGCTCCGCGTGGGCGAACGGTTCTCCCCCCAGCAGTGTGACCCCTTCAATCTGATGTTCAGTCTGTGCGCCGGCCGCTTCGTTGATGAGATCAGTGGTCTGCCATGCTGTGCCGCCCTCGAATGAGAGCATCTCCGGGTTGCAGCATGAGTGGCAGCGAAGCGGGCATCCCTGGACCCAGATCGCCATTCGTTTGCCGGGCCCCTCAGCTTCTGTGAGGGGGCGAATCTGTGCGATCTGAACCGTAGACATGAGACGTAGCCACAGTGCCGTGAAGCGAACTTTTGAAGTATCGTCGTCGCAGTCTCGTGTGTCTCACCTGACAGACGGCGACCAGCTCTATTTGCCGCCAAACAATCCGAACAGTCCTCTTTTTCTGGGGGCTGCTTCGGCGGCCGCATGTTCATCATCTCCCATTTTGAGCCGTCGAGTCAGATCCATGATGCTGCGCGTCAGTCTGGCTTTTGGTGCAAATCGGGATAACGGGATGCCGTTGTTGCGACTGCCCACCATGGTTGCGTAGTCGTTTGGCAGCTGCCAGAAAACTTCTCGGCCGATGGTCTCGAGGGCCTTATTCAGGCTGATGTCTGTATCCTCAAGTCCCATGCGGTTGACGAGGATCTCCACCTTCTGCTCAAGCCCCGGATGCTGGTCGAGATACTGCATCACTCGCACAACGCTTCTCAGGCACGTGAGATCCAGTTGTGTCACAATCAGGATGCGGTCTGACACCTCCATTGCTGACATGTCGAGCGGGCCAAATGATTTGCTGACATCGATGATCAGGTGCGAGAACGTTGCCTTAAGCAGTGCGAGGATCCGCCGCAGGTCATCAGGGCGAATGAGGTCCTGACTCTCGACCTCCACCGGACGTGGAAGCAGGAAGACACCACAGTCGTGTCGAGTCAGAGATCGTTTCAGCAGTCCGTAGTCGAGCCGGCTGATGTTCTCAGATACGTCGCGGATCGTGTAGTCCGGAATGATGTCCAGCCAGACATCAGCGTCCCCCAGTGTCAGATCCAGGTCGACAATCACGGGTGATGCAGACGGGTCGGTGGCCAGCGCAGCGGCAAGGTTCACACTCAGTGATGTGCTGCCGACACCACCACCCACACCCACGACGGTAATGATTTGCCCGGAGTCGCCACCCGCTTCACCTTCCCCGCCCCTCATGGATCCGCGAATACGGTCAAGGGCCGCGATGAAGTCGTCGAGCTGTAGCGGGAGGTTCAGGAATTCGCGAGCACCATTTTGCATCACCTGAAGGATCAGACTTCCTTCCTGCGATGTGCTGATGACCAGAAGTGCGACCTGAGAGTGTTGCTGATTAATTTCGCCAATCATCGCCACAGCTTTGGCAGGATCGGCATCAACATTTACGAGTGCGATATCCGGCTGAGTCTGCTCGATAACGTCATTAAAGAACTCGTAACGTGAACACTCTGCTTCCAGCCAGACAGTGTCGATGCCCAGCAGCAGCGTCTTCAGCGAGTTTCGTGTCTCCTCGTGAGGATCCACGGTCGCAATTCTTAGTACGCTTTTCATGGTGCTAAATCATCCTTTGGCCCGGAACTGATCCATCTGCTTCTCCTACCTGAGCAGTGGGGCCAGAAGCCCGCCACGTGTCGAACTCTTCTTCTCCGGCTGTCGTCTGGTTGCTGGTGACAACACTCGGCTGTGCCCGATTGTGTCTGCCTGTTCCGGCTGTCCAATTCCGGACTGATCCGGAATGACTTCCAGAGCCGGCGGAGCCAGTAATGCTTCTTCTGGCGGGGCGGAGTTGGGAGCGGGAACAGCTCCGCCTGACTGACGCTGCTGAACTCCCGGGCTGATAAGCGTTGGTGTTGTTACGTCTGTGCAACCCGGGCCGCCTGCTCCCTTATGGAACCCGTGGCCGTGGTGACGAGTGACGGTACCGACTCCCCAACGTCCGTTGGGATGTCGGTAGCAGAAACCATTCTGATTGCAGTCATTGCAGTTGAAGACGGCTTCGCAGTCCGGTCCGGAACTCGGTACTTCCAGCAATCCGTCAATCATCAGCTCGGTCTCTGTCGGTGTGACCGTGAATCGTCCCGGGCCACACGCAGGCAACTGGTCCGTAGTCATTGGAGCGACGTACTGTGGTGTGATCAGAATAACCAGTTCGGTTTCTGATTCTGTGTATTGTTTGGTGCTGAATGCAGTTCCCAGCCACGGAATCTCACCAAAGAACGGCAGTTTTGCCGTGGTTCCATCTTCTCGGCGGGCAACCAGTCCACCGATCACGAGTGTTTCACCGAAGTTCATTTCTACCTGTGTTGACACTTTTCGGACGGAGAATGAAGGCACGGTCGTACCGTCAACGGTAACTGCATTGGCGAAGTCACGTTCGACAACACTTGGCTCAACCTGCAGACGAAGCCTGCCGTTGCCAAGGATGTTGGGCACGGCCTTCAGGATGATCCCGAACGGTTTGAATTCGATTCCTGTTGTTCCAAGACCAGCCGGTACGAGAACGGGCGTCTCACCACCGTTCAGCAGCTCAGCTTCTGCACCGTTGTGAGTCACAACCATTGGGGTCGCATGAATCTTGAGCAGTCCCTCAGTCTTGAGCGCTCGAATGAACCCCTGAAAGACACGATTGGGATTTATGAATCCGAATGTCACACTGGGGTTTGAGAATCCCGAGAAGGTGACGTTGGCACCTGCCGTTGACGCCGTTAGTCCGGTGATTGGCGTAATGGGGCCTGGTGTGCTTGTTGCGTAGCTACTGTTCCCGATCAGTCCGAAGTTCATACCGAACTGGCGAATTTTGGAGCGGTTTACTTCCATGACAGTGGCTTTGAGCATCACCTGCTGCACGCCACCGATTCTCATCTGATTGAGAACCTCGGGATAGAATGTTTCTGCGATGGAAACGATCTGATTGATGTGTTCGGGTTGTGTGACCCAGCCGGCCAGCAGAACTGACCCATTGATCTCCTCAACTTCGACAGCATCATCCGGGAAATGTCTCTTCAGGAATGACTGCAGGTGGCGCACATCTCCGCGGACAAGGATTTCCACCTGCCGTGAATTATCAAATTCATCGATCAGCGTGACAGTGGTGATTCCGGCCTTGAGTGCGTAGACCGTGATTTGATCCGGGTGTCCCTGGACGGCATCGATGCGAACCACATCGGCGTCAAAATCAAGGACCTTCTTGATCCGGGCTGAGTGCTGCAGAATCTTCGTGAACTTCACGAAGACCTCCACGTCTCCCCCATCAGTCTGGAGGTTGTGGACAGGAGAGGTGCCGCCATTCTGAGGTGCGGCAGTCAGCTGTTCAGAGTCGAGCAGGACACCGGCAGTCACCGCAAGGGTGAGGACCGCTGTGACAAGCAGTGATTTCAGTTTCGTGGCGTGCATCCGTGCATTTCCCCCATTGTAAGGTGAAGAGCGGACCCCAAACGAATTTGGAGTCCGCATCCCCAACTCATAACGCGTTCCGCGCGACTCAGGTCTTTGAACCCGAAGGTTCAAAGGTGTTTCGAATTCTCCAGGAACGAGTCCTGCAGTCCAGGTTCAAAAGGCACATCGGTGTCTCGTTATTTCCCCGGACCATTCACATCACCACCCCCCGTACCTTTCAGACCGCTCAAATCCTGTAGACCTTCCAGAGCCTCAGGTAACTCCTCCAGACCTGAGCCAGGCGGCAGCTGAGGAATGGTTCCTCCATTCAGTGGCTGCGTTGGTGCTGGAACTGGTTCTGTTGCAGTGGGAGCCTGAGTACTTTCTGTTTTGTCGATCGGGGCATCTGAGTTCAGGTTGACGCGAGCCACTCGCACTGCTCCGTGCTCATGAATTGCCATCAACCAGAATTCGTCTTCTTTGTCAGATTTCAGTTCAGCGGGTGCTGAGGCAACGATGTTTGCGTCTGCTTCCATCTCTGCCGCAAGTTCAGCAAGCACAGTGTCCTCGGAATCGTCCTTTTCTTCGTCTTCATCACTCGGGAGTTCAAACCCGAGTGGTTCCTCTTCGTTAAATTCTTCTGCCAGTTCTGCCCTCTTGTCAGCAGACGATCGCCTGTCGATGGCGTGGATGCCGTTACTCAGAAAATCATCTGTGACAGCGGCCACGTTACTCAGCTCATCATCCTCTGCAGACCTCAGGCAGGTTGAAATTGATCCGTTGTTTTCGACGTGTGTTATCTTTGCTGCCTCTTCAGCGGTCACCAGCAGTGACATTGAACTGGCTTTTTCACTGTCTCCGATAGCATCCCGACCATAGACCTTGTTCTCTACTGCAAAGACCTCGACATACTCGAGCAGAACGACTGTCTTCTCGACCAGACGGTCCCTTTCTCGTGTTTTATATGTGAACAGCAGATCGACTCGGTTTCCTGGACGAACCAGGCCACTGTGAGAAGAATTGTTGTTCACATTGATGGTGACAACCCGCTTCCCTTTCGGAATTGGGATTGTGACACCGCGATCTCCTTTTGCTGACAGATGCTTCTCACAGATCCAGTCGCCTGATTCACGAGTGGTTTTGACCGCTCGATCTGCAATCTGCTCCAACTTTGTGACAGCGTCCTTCGGACAGCTGTCAATTGCTACCTCCCTGAACTCAACGTTATCTTCACTGAGGGCCTGCCCCAGCTTGATCGTCTCGGCCGCCACAAGGACTTTTACCTTCAGGGCGTCCGGTTCTTTGTCATTCATGTACTGCTTGACGCCCAGGAGCGTCACCAGTCCGCACCCCCCTGCAATGACCAGCAGAATCAGTGTCTGTGCTTTCATGTGTGGAGACCCCCGGCCGCTGTTGTTCGGCACAAACGACCGGTGAGGGTCGCTGGTACCGATCTTCAGACCGGCCATTCTCCATCAGCATCATTATCGGCAAAGTCGGAATCTTCGCTTCAACAATGCTGACAGGTTTAATTGACATCGTTCACCGCCACCCGTTGTGGCAGTGAAAACACTGACCGTCACTGGCCAGCAGGATGCGACAGGTCTCATGATTCGAGCCTGTCGAACCTGATTCCGCCTGCAGAAGCAGCCGGCTTACATCATGCCTGTGTAGACAAAGTAGCCGATTGTGCCGATGCAGATGGGAATTCCATAAGGCAGCAGAAACATGGTTGGCTTCCGCTCAGCTGCAATCTTCGAAAGTTCGTATGGATCACGAATGACGCTCCATTCGCTCAGGATCTTCAGAAAGTTCTCGTAATGCTTTTTCCATGCCCCGCGGTAGGCGACCATGATCACAGCCATGATCGCTCCAACGACGACAGATACACAGAACGAGTAGAATGTGTCCTGCCAGCCAATCCATGCACCGATGCCAGCCATCAGCTTGACATCGCCTGCTCCCATGCCGCCAACGGCATACAGAGGCAGCAGACAGGCAAGACCAGTGGTCATACCGAGCAGACCGCCAAGGAGGCCGTCAAAACCGCCCACCCAGGTCTGGTAAATCAGTCCGGACAGTACCATGGGAAAGGTGATCCAGTTCGGTACCTTCAGTTCTTTGCCGTCAATCCATGCTGCCAGAATGAGAATGGCAGAGACCAGCTTGATCGGCCAGTGGTCAAAGATGGATTGAGTTCCAGTCCATTTGTAAGTTCCCGTAAATGGGTTGCGTTATGAGTTTTGACCTGCACGATGCGAGGGACCGCACCGAAATCAGCTGACACCGTCCGTTCAGGCCCGACGGGATGGCATCAGAAACTGAAGAGTGAACAGAATCACGGCCATGCCCACGAAACCGGTGCCCTGAAGCAGTTCCGGCAGTGATAACTGTGTCCAGAATGGCAGCATGTCTGTCTCCCGCGGTGATCCACGAAGTTCTTCAGCTGTCCGGTGTTCACGACGAACTCCGGCTGACAGCAGATGACGGATGTACGTGATCTGCCTTTCAACGCTAGGTTAGGGATCACGGTGGGCAAACAGCTGCCGGGGGTTTTGCGGAGGAAGGTGGACCGGTTGTGACGATTACGTCAGTGGGAACGAATTTCAGAAGCTGTCTAGTGGCGGCAACGCCGGAGGCCGGCCTTACGAGCCTTTAAAAGCGTGTCTGAATCTGCCCCCTTCCGACTCGCACGCTGATCCGGCTGGCTCGTCTAAACATCATTTCGATCGTCGACCGTGCGTATTTCGCAGCCTCCCCTCGACCGGCGGTTGCCATTGGTATGTAGGGAAGTTACCCTGGCTCCGTACCCTCTTTCCGATTCTGCCACTTTTCCCCGGTGGAGTCATTTGCTGTAGACCGCCCATCTCTGGAGACCCCCCCGATGTCCTCTGATCGCCTGAGCCATGAACGTGAGATTCTGGATGCGGCCCGTGGAAAGGGTGGATTTGCCACTCTAATGGCGTATGTGAAACTGTCCGGGCCAGGCTGGCTGCAAAGTGCCATTACCCTGGGGGGCGGAAGTCTGGGTGGCGCACTTTTCCTCGGGATTCTTGGGGGAACAAGCCTTCTGTGGCTGCAACTGGTCGCGATCATCATGGGCGTGATCATGCTGTCAGCGATCAGTTATGTGACACTGTCGACCGGCGAACGCCCGTTTCGGGCGATCAACAGGCACATCAACCCTGTGCTTGGATGGGCGTGGATCTTTGCCACTATCGCAGCGAACATGATTTGGTGCATGCCGCAATTCAGCCTTTGTTTTACAGCTCTGGATAAGACACTGCTTTCGGACGGAATCGCGCCCACTGTTCAGAAAATGCTCGATGGCGGATTGCAGTCTGCTGTGGACAAGGTTGACGCTGCGACAAGCATCGACATTGCATCTTCTGTCAATGAAATTGTTATCTCAGCCATTATTCTGGCTGTTGCACTTGTGGCAGTCTTCCTGAACAGCAGCAAGGGGCTGGCAGCTCGGATTTTCGACTGGTTCCTGAAGGGCCTCGTGGGGGTCATCGTTGTTTGTTTCGTTGGCGCTGTGGTACTACTGACAACGCAGGGACAACTTGACTGGAATCTGATCCTGCACGGGTTCATTCCGAACCTGGCTCAGGTCAACGCTCCGACAGGAAGCATTGGCGAGTTGATCAGCGGACTGCCTGACGATGTGGGTGCTTTCTGGACGGGCACGATAGTTACCAAACAACGTGAGATTATGATCGGCGCCGCAGCAACAGCTGTTGGGATCAACATGACATTTCTGATGCCTTACTCACTCCTCAAGCGAGGGTGGGATCGAAAGTTTCGAGGTCTTTCACGGTTCGACCTGTCGACCGGCATGGCTGTTCCTTACATCCTCGTGACAAGCTGTGTCGTAATTGCTTCAGCCGCTCAGTTCCATGCAAAGATCGATGACTCAGACGGTATTCTCAGTACAGACCCGGCGAAGGTTGCTGAGAGTAACCTCTTCAAGGGAGCAAAGGGAATCCTGACCAAACGAGTCAACCTGGGTCGAACGGCGGAAGATCAACTTTCAGAGGAAGATGCTCTCGCTGCAATCGCCGCTCTTTCTACGGAAGAAAAGATCGTTGCGTCCGCAACAGTCAAGCGACAGGCCAATGAGCTCGCGAAAGCAATTGTCCCACTGCTGGCGAGCGGCAAGGGCGAGGATGCCATGAAGAAGGCAGAGGAGCGTGCCAGGTATGCCTTTGGCGTCGGGATCTTCGGAATGGGCTTCTCAACGATCATTATCCTGATGCTGATCAACGGCTTCGCGATCTGTGAAATCTTCAATCGTCCACTTGGTGGATGGTTCCATGTCCTCGGCTGCCTGATTGCTGGTGTCGCAGGGGCGTCCTGGTGGTACTTCTGGAAAGACGACAGCAAGATTTACCTGACGATCGTGACCTCCAGTTTTGGCATGATGTTGCTGCCGATTGCTTACATTACCTTCTTCCTGATGATGAACAGTAAGTCATTGCTTGGAGATGCGCGGCCTCGAGGACTCGCTCGAATCGTCTGGAACCTGCTTATGGGCGTTTCTGTTGTGGGAGCGACCGCGGCAGCCGGACAGGCTATTCAGGGCAAACTCAACGACCCGCAGGCGGCTCCTGTTGTGATTACGGTTCTTGTGATGTTGATTCTCGCCGTGGGAGCAGGTTTCCTGACGCGTCGGCAGAACGCAAAGTCGGCCGGTTCTGAAGAGTCCGCTTAAGGCCAGTAGGTCTAATCGGCAGGATGAGTGCCCGGATTCTGGATCTGATGCGTGGTCCCCGTCCTGCGGGAAGTCATGGGCAGCCGGGTGAGAACGGGCTCGTTCTCGAAAAGGACTCGTGCTTTCAGACTGAAGTCCGCGACGATCCGACTCATCCGGGAATGTCGACGGCACCGAAACTGATGCCCCGTCAGTCGATGACTATGGTGTGATTAACGCATTTACTTCCGGCTGTGGAAATGGATGGCGACCTTTGCAAGACCCGAGCTTTTCGGGTGGCAGTTGTTTCGTGAGTGTCGGGCGGCTGGCAGAACGGCAATTCCTGCCGTTTTGGGGTTCGTGCAGTGAATTGCCGCGGTGCACAGTGACGGCGGACGGTCAACTGATCTGGCTGGATTTTGATCTCAGAGCTAGAACTCCAGCACGCAATATCCCCTCACGATCGACGCGAATGGAATCGCAGGATGTGGTGCCCCCACTGCCAGGCTGATACGACTCCGGCAAATGCCGATTCGTATGCCGAGCTGCGCTGCGGGCAGTGCGGTAATCCTGTTTCTTCGCGACCAGCCTCAGCTGACAGTGTCCGGCAGGCTCGAGACATCCTTGCTCGCTGGTCATCCAGTAGTTTGCTCGACGAGATCACCGCATTGCCGGAGATCCCTCCGATTCCCGGAAACGCGGCTGCTGCGGCTGCAGGTCCGGCTCGGGAAGTGGTTGCTGAAGCAACTCCTGAACCTGATTCATCAACGCAGTCGGAACATATTGCGACTGTTGCCTCGGACCCCGTCCATGAAATCGCCCCCGACACGGCCTCATCTGTTGAACCACAATTGAATCCTCTGGAGTCGAAGGCGGCTTCAGAAGGCGACGAGTCTGTTGTCAGCGACGGAGTCCCTGAATCTTTTGCGGCATCGTTGAGGGCAGCCATTTCCAATATCAATTCCGAGCCCGCGCAAGTTGTCGATGACGATTCGTCAGGCGAGAGCTCATTGCCATCTAAAGCAGCGATTGAGGAATCGATTGAGGAATCGATTGAGGAATCGATTGAGGAATCGATTGA
>CAJWGB010000213.1 GCA_913031625.1 uncultured Planctomycetaceae bacterium
ACGACGGCGGAGCAGTGACTGGTTGACACCCGATTTCAGATAAGGTGGGCACCCACCTCCCAGGTCATGTGATCCGATCATGGTCGGCTTGACAGTCGGCCGGGAAAGGACAGGTTCCCTGTTGGGTATAATCTGTAGGGTCAACTCAAACTGCGTGCGCAAGTCGCACAGAGGCACAGCCAGCATATCCCTGGCTGTCACCTGCGACAAGGCCGCCTTCCGCTTCGGCCGCACTTCCGCCGACAACCTTCGATCCTGAGGATTTTCGGCTGTCCCCTATTGACACAAACAGCCGTTACTCCGCCAACAGACCTGCATTGACCGAAGCCTTCGCGTTCCGATTTCATTTGCAGGTGACTCGGGTCGGACAAAGAACATTCGGGCGTGGGGGATTCGGAATCACGGCGGCGTTAAGACTGAACGACAAACCTGGAATTCAGGCTTTCGCCGGGCTGCGGTCAACATCACAAACTTCGACGAATGCAGGCCGCCGACTGCCTGCTCAACAAACAACATGTTGAAGGGCTGATCCAGTCACCTGACTATTCAACCCCGATGACGCGGTCCACCTCGTCAAATGTCGTGACTCCGGCCCCGACAAGTGAGTAACCATTCTGACGAAGTGATTTAAACTTTGTGGCTCGAACGGCTTTCTTTAAATCCACGATGCTGGGGTTGCGGTGAATTGCATCCCCCACCTGTCGCTTCACATCCAGCATCTCAAAAATGGCTCGGCGGCCGGAATACCCGGTGCCCAGACACTGCTTGCATCCCACGGGTTCATAGATCGCGTCCCGTATGGTTCCTCCGAGCCTGCGGAGGTCTTCCTGGTCCGGGCGGCGTCGGTGCTTACACTCCTCACACAACACTCGCAGCAGTCGCTGAGAAATAATCAGGTCCAGGGCCGAGCCGACCATATTGGGATCGGCATTCAGGTCAAGCAGCCGGAACAGCGTCGACAGTGTGTCGGGTGCGTGGACTGTGGAGAGGACAAGGTGTCCCGTCATGGTCGCCTGCATCGAAATCTTTGCAGACTCCGGATCGCGAATTTCTCCGATCAGCAGGACATCAGGGTCCTGGCGGAGCAGGGCCGGCAACATCTCTTTGAATCCTTTGCCGTGATCCGAATCGATGTTGATCTGCGTGATGCCGTGGATCTGATACTCAACAGGATCTTCCAGCGTCATGACGTTTCGCGTCTTAAAGTCAACGCTGCGCAGCATCGAATAGAGCGTGGTCGTTTTACCGGAGCCTGTCGGCCCGCACATCAACACCATCCCTGCGTTCTGCGTCATGACGTTGCTGACGGTCTTCACAATGCTGCCGGGGGCCCCCAGTTGTTTCAGAGTCTGCGGCGAGTTGTTCGCGTCCAGAATACGAATGGCCACCTTCTGGCCATGCACCGACGGTGTGAAACTAATTCGATAGTCAGACCGGCGCCGCGGGGCGATAGTCGAATAACTCCCCTCCAGAACCTCCTGCTTCGCTCCGAGCTTGGTTTCGCACAGTACCTTAATGACACCGTACAGCCGTTTTACTTCGTCCTTCGGAAACTCAATGAGATGTACGAGCGTGCCGTCGATTCGCATGCGCACATCAACACCAGCCGCCGTCGGTTCAAGGTGCATGTCAGTCGTCTTCGATTGAAACGCGATCACTGTCAGCAGCCCCAGCAGGTCAGGCCCGTCTCCGGAGCCCTCGTGTTGCCGGACCGGAATCTCCTCTCCCCCCGAACCAACGAAGACCAGCTTGTCGCGAGAGAACCCAATGTCCCGCAGATTCTCGTGAATGTTCTGCAGCTTCAACAGGTGCTCGGGTGTTGAACTGCTGTCGGGACTACTGCCGAACAGGAACGACATGATGCCGCCCTTCTTCTTCTTCGCGCCTTCCGGGATACTCTTCTCAGCTTCTCGGAAGACATTTCCCTTCTTCTTCGGCTTCTGTTTCTTCTTCTTTTTGGCGGGAGGAGCTTCGGCGTCGGCCGACCGTTTCTTCTTTGGAGGGGGATCTATGGAATCCCCCGTAGAACTGCCACGGCGACGTCTGCGAGCTGGCGGAGCCTCTTCCTCAACGGGCTCAGACCGTCTCGCTGACCGCCGCCGACTTCGTGTCGCAGGAGGATTGTCCGGTTCTGTGCCTCGACTGCCGGAAGCTCGTCGACGAGAGGATGTCCGGCGACTGGAAGCCGCGCGAGTCGCGGGCCGGCGCGATCGAGGTTCATCAACAATGGGAGCGTACGGATCGACTTCCTGATCCTCCGATTCGCCACCATCATCGAACGGGGCCATCGGTTCATCATCGCCGCTGTGATCGTCTCCGAACAGTTCCGGGAACTCGTCTGCCGGCAGCCAGTTTCGCCCGTCGGTCGACACCTCGAAGTGCCGCCCAAATCGCCCGCGTCGCGCCATCGACTGCAGCTTTTCAACTGACAGCGGTCCAAGGCGTTTGCCACGATTTCGAATATAATATCTGCTCGCCACTCAGTCACTCCGAACGGGTTACCCAACGCAGACTTAGAAGATCAGGGCATACGCAGCAGCAAGCAGCACGATCACTCCCACGCCCACACCCACCAGAGTCATCGTCTTCTTTTTCTTCTGCTGCCGGTCAAACTCTGCGATTCGCTGCTCATATTTTTCCTGCACTGAATCGGGGATTTCGAAACCATCGATGTCAGCCACGGCATCGTATACGCGGTAGATCTCAGCCATCGTCGAAGTCCCGGACCTCAACACCTTTTGCAGCTTCTTGACCTCTGATGCGTACTGTTTTTCTTCTTCCGCCTGTACGTCAAGCCGATCAAGCCAGAGAAAGACGGGCTCAGCTTCGTCAGCAGCATCTTTGAAGACCTCTGAATTGGGATCGCACTTTCCAGCAGTCACATCCCATTTTTCGGCCAGTGACTTTGCCAGTTCTGCATCTTTGGACTGCATCGCCGCTTTCAACTGATCCGTGACCTTCTGAAGCGACTTGAGCGTCTCCAGCGCCTTCACTTCTGCCATCATTTTGTCCAGACGTTCCACAATGCGGCGATCAGGTTTGACTGACCAGGACTTATTGTGAATTTCGTCGGCGAGTTTCTTCACCATCGCAAGGTCACGGTTGCTGATCGCGTCGCGACTTTCGTCGGCCAGTTGCCGGATGCGCGCCTGCTCATAGGTCTTAAGGTCCTCCTGCCAGTAGGAAGACCCACCATCTCGTTTTGCGATCTGCCGAAGCAAATCAATCCGAGACCTCAGTGGCGCGCGGCCCAGTGACAGGACCCGAAATTTCCGCATCAACCGTTCCAGAGGCGCATCGTCTGAGTATGCCCCATTCAGATCGGTCGCGATGTCAATCTGAAGTTCCGGCGTGACGGTGAGTCCCAGCTCAACCACAAAATCGTTCCATTCCGGCAGTTCCGGAAAGTCCAGAATGGAGACAACCTCCAGCAGGTTGGGTTCCTGCTCAGCCAGCTGAATTGCTTCGCTGCGATGCCCTTCCGCAAGGAGCGCATCGCATTCGCGCAGTCGTTTGTTCGCGATTCGAATTTCACCGTCCAGCTCCGTGTGAAGCCGCTCCAGTTCTTCGCGATCCGGGTTCATGGAACTGGCAAGGGTGACTCGCACACTTTCCAGCAGCTCGTGAATCTCAGCAATCTCTGCCATAGTTTCTCTTCATCCGTCAGTTCGTGATCAGCTTCACGCCCATCATCTTAGTTGTCGAAATCCTGCAAAGGCAAGAACGGCAATCGCCACTCCAACGAGGCCGATGACGGCCCAGACGCCTGCCTTTCGAGCAAAGCCGGCAGAGTCGCGGACAGGCACTGCGACTGCCGGCTCGTCTTCAAAATCGTCATCATCCTCAATCTGCCGGCCTCTCCGTGGGCGTCTTCTCGCTGCCGGATGTCGAGGCTGCGCGAATCGAGACCGACTTCGTCTCTGGTGCCCCCGTCCGCCGGAATCCGAAAACTCCCGCACGGGAGCATCCCGTTCCGTGGCCGTCTGTCTCTCAGCAGCAGTCTGATCCCATGCAGATTCGGGATCACACTGCCTTGCCGCCTCCACAAACCGTGTTTCGGGAGGTGCTGCGTTTTGTTTGGCATGGTCAACAACGCCGCCCAGAGACCGTGCCCGCATACGCCGTGCCTCTTCGGTTCGTTCGAGGACGAACTTCCAGTGACATACCGTCCCGGGCGCCTGCCGCAGGAAGTAGGTGGCAAAACAGATCTCCCAGCGATGCTCCAAAGGAACCAGCAGCATCGCTTCACTCAGAAGATCAAGATTATGGGTGGGGGATGGAACGATGATGGAGACAGGCTTCATGTTCCCATCGACGATGCCCGCAGGCACACCTGCCCAGCCTTTGTCCCGGAACACGTATTCCCACGTATCAAAGCTCTCTGACGGCTCAAGAGCCGCCTGGGGAAGCCGGTCCGGCGGGAATTCCTGAGGATCCCGCTCCCATTCCGTAACCCAGAATGCTTCGTCTGCGAACAGTGAGGCTGGCCCCCCCGGAAATCGCTCCGTTTCTGCCGTGGTCAATGCAAGGTGGTGAGCAATCTTGTTCGTGCGTCCGGAGTAATCCTTCCCCGCGTCTGCCACACGCGACAGGATGTGGTAGACCTTCCGCTGGATGCGGACAACAAAATGCGAGTGATTAACGGGAAGATCACCGCCGGTTGCTTCGTGATGACTGTACCCGCTGAACGACTCCATCTTTTCCTGCAGCGCGCGGGGAATGCCTTCCGTCGCCGCGACTGTGCAGAAGCCTCGTGAGCCGGTCCGCAGGCCGCGTCTCACAGATGTATAGACAATCTCAAAACTCACGATATCCGCAGCCGGTGGCCCCTCCAGTTCACAAACCTGTTAAGACTGAGACCGCCGAACAGAGGGAATCAGCCCAGTGCTGGTTTGATTCAGCAGATAGAGCAACGGCACCTCTGCCCAGATCGGTTTCACTTCCTGAGGGCGGACGCCCAGCATTCCGGTATCCGGATCTTCCTCAGGGGGACGCCCGAGTGCTGACCCGGGAATGTATGTCACCTTATCAGCAAAACCTTCCGCCGCATTCACAAACTCGGGCGCATGCTTCGCAAGGATGACTCGCATCTGCCTGCTCACGTCCTCGATCAGTTCGGTATTGAGCCCGGCGAGACCCTGTTTGCTGTCACGAATCGGATCCTCAAGCTGACTCCACTCGGGCCAGAGTGTCGGCGCCCAGCTGTCCATCTTTGTGATCACGATGACCAGCGGCTTGCCATACTTCTGCTGTTGAGCAAGGCCTGAATGTGTTCGAATTCGATTTGCGGCTTCATGCAGGATCTGATCCTGACGATGGCTGCGGCCCGTGCCCGTAATCTGCGGGTCATCGGAGTTGGCCTTGCACGCTTCCCGGAACCGAGCGTGCTGCGTCGGATCAAACAGGAACAGCAGCCCGCGCGAAATTGTGAGGTGCTGAGTCGCGGGACTGATAGAAGACTCACCTCCAGGAAGGAAGTGCTCCCCGGCATTGTCATACAGGCAGATGGCGCGAGAAATTTCGTCCCGTTTTTCAATCTGCGGATGATCAGAGAGTGGCTGCACGACAAACGCAAACGGACGCGGATACCAGATTGTCTCATCACCAAACTGGACCGGCTGATAGAGCTCGCCTTCCTTTTCAGTCTTGGGGATCCATGCCAGCTGATCCGGATGCTCGTTGAAGAACAATCGCTCTTCGGACTGATTCAGCTGCCGGTTGGAGTCCGGGTCGGCATCCGAGATGCTCAGCTTGAAACGCTGCCCCATCGCCTGACGCATCTGCCATGTGGTGGTGGCCAGCATGTGGGACTTACCGGACCCCGGTGAGCCGAGAATCGAGTAGAAGATGCACCGCAGTTCAAACATGGTGCGCGGGATCACGAGATGACACTTCGGGCAGCACACTTCGCTGCAGAAAGAACCCTGGCTGTCGATTGCATTGCCGCCGGCGTCAAATCGTGTTGGCAGGAATCGTCGCTGGACATCTGGGCCCAGTCGTGCGTCTCCGTACAGGCGGGGGTGGGCAGACGCCCAAAGCGTTTCGGCCGGCTCAAATCGATGCCAGCAGTGCGGGCACGTGATCTGGGCGAGTAATCCGGTTTCCGACAAGACTTTATCCCGTAGCAAATGGTCCAATGGCGATCCGACGACTCAAGAGCCCCACGATCGTATTTTGGCGGGAAGCCGACGGATTTAAAAGTCCTGCTTCAGCTACGAGGCCTGTCGCGGCGTCAGAAGAATCAATTGTCCGGACATCACGGACCCCTGTTTATCAACGGACTGGAGCTAGTCGGCCCCCACAGTTATTTCCGATTTTACCAAAATTCCGGCGGTCGCCTTACGACTCGTCTGCCTCATCGGCTGTATCAGTCGCCGAGGCGTTATTTGCTGCCTTTCCAAGGGTCATCACAGCAATGCCGCCGGCAACCATCAGAGCCGCCCCTGTGAAGTAGGGCGAGGCGGCTGAGATGTCCAGCATCTGGATGCCTACGTACGGACCGAGGATGCGGGCGAGTGAAGAAAGGCTCTGACCTGTCCCCAGCACGGCCCCCTGCTCATCATCACCGGCCGTCTGCGAAAGAATCGACTGCAGAGAAGGTGTCACGGCTGAAAACCCAATGGTGACAACAGGAAGGATCAGCCACAGGCTGGAAGCGGGCAGCGTTCGATTTCCGGTCAGCGCGATTAACAGGAAGCCGACCGTCATCAGGGCGACGCCGCAGAGTGCCATTTTGAACTCGCCCGTCTTCGGCAGCAGGCGGCGGACGAGCATCCCCTGGCCCACCATCAGGACCGCACCGATATACGCGAACAGCAGGAAGTTACGGCGCGAGCTGTAACCGAACTCCCGAGTCAGTAGTGAAAGCGTGCTCTCGAACTGTGCGAATGCAAACGTCGTAATGAAGATCGAAAGCAGGACAGCCGTAAAGCGGCCCCCGGTCAGATGACGAGCCAGAACTCCCAGCTGCAACAGACCACCATGCCGACGAGCGGCAGACTCCTCAGTGGCCGTCCGAGATTCCGGCAGGCGGGCCACAGCGAGCAGAAATGCCAGTCCGGAAAGTGCGGCGGCCACATATCCGGGCATCGCCGACGGCGGGGAAAGCAAAATCTCCCGGACCTCAGAACGCGGCCGCGGAGTTTCAAGCAACTGAGCCGCTGATTCAGAATCTGCCTGACTGAGATCACCATGCTCCTTCAATTCAGTCACCAGTTGACCGGCCGTCATACTGGAGTCAGATTCCTCCCAGCTCTTCACAGCCGCATACTGATCATCGTTGAGCGAAAGAGACACATTCCCGGATGTACAGCCAGCGCCAATCAACGGACCGAACGTGAAGCCAATTCCGAACGCCGCTCCGATGAGTGCCATTCCCTTTCCGCGGCCTTTGGCCCCCGTACTATCCGCAATCACTGCCTGAGCGGTGGCAATTGTCGCGCCGGCAATCCCGGCTGCGATTCGCGTAATGAATAACCACGCCAGCGCACCGATTCCCAGCAGAGTTCCGTCTCGCCCCAGCGACGTTGCGACACCGAACATCGCGTAGGCCACTGTGGATCCCAGCAGGCCCACCAGCAGGACCGGACGTCGTCCAATTCGATCCGAAAGTGCCCCCCACATGGGAGCGAACAGAAACTGCATCGCAGAGAAAGATGCCATCAGCAGACCGAGCTGCATCTTACTGGCACTGAAGTGTTCGCCGTAACGCGGCAACAGCGGAAGAACAATCCCAAAGCCGAGCAGGTCGATGAAGACAACCACAAAGACAATCAACAGCGTGGTCTTGTGAGACCTGTTGACGGAGTCAGCAGACGAGGTATCTGATTCAGACACGAGTGTTCTCTGAAAGAGTGGCGGAACGATGACTGGTTACATTTTCATGAACCAGTGGCACAACCATGCGAGCACTGGAAACAACACGAAGATAAGCAGGAACGTGACCAGCGTGGATTTTTTATTGTCCGGCCAGCGCCCCATAACTTCAGTTTCTGTTTCCGGCTAAAGACCGAAAGCCCGGCAGCGGCGCCGGGCTTTCATTTCTGATGCTGCAGGACAGCGTGGAAAGCTGATCAGACCTTGTGGTCTTCTTCCGGACAGGCCGGATTTTTTGGATCAAACCACTCATCCTTAAATTCAATCCGCTTATGCTGAGTCATCGCAATGTTGGACGTGAGTGCCATGATCGCATCGGCCATAGCGACGGTTCCGTTGCAGCGGAGTTCGTCCTTTCCGGTGCGAATGCAGTAGCAGAAGTGTTCCATCTCTTCACGGTAACCACGCGAGACCTTTTCGGTGACTGGCCCGTTGGCCTGTGCCGCCGGGGCGCTGGTTTCGTAACTGTCGAGCACAGGACCGGCTCCGGCCTTGGAAACCATATAAATTCGCTGATCCACGCCGCCGGGACTGCTCTTACTGGCTTCCTTGTAGAGCAGTGCTTCCTTCTCAGTCTTCATCCAGAGAGTACCGTGACTTCCAAACACTGCCTCACCGTAAGGTTCCCAACGGTTGGTGTTCATGGACGAATATGTCACGACGCTGACATCGCGTTCATTCTTGCCACCAAGCTTTGGATGGGTCTTACCGGGGAATTCAAACGTCACGAACACCTGGTCGTCGATGTCGCGATTATCGCCCCAGGCTGATTTTGGTCCGACACCCTCCATGCCGAAGAAATTCTTCCCGCCGTATCCCTGTACAGCAATCGGGTGGACTTTCCCGAGAAAAATACTTGCAGCATCCAGCTGGTGGCTGCCGAGTTCCGCCATCAGCCCGCCACCGGTTTCTTCGTAAAGTCGCCAGTCGATCAGCTTACGGTGGTTGGTGTATCCAAAGTCCTTCTCCAGTCGGCCGGATTTCTCCAGTTCCTTGAGGGCCTCTTTGTCCTTTGAGTGCGCCTTACCGTATTTCTGCCATGCGTCACTGTTCGGGAAACTGTTGTTACGGTGCCACTGAGCGCGAATGAACTTAATGTCACCAAGCAGCCCATTACCGGTGAGATAGGCCGCATTGTCATACAGGACGCTGTAGTGTCGCTGATGTCCAACGGCCAGCATCAGGCCTTTTTCGTCGGCCTTCTGAATCATTTCCTTACACTGACGAACGTTCTTCGCCATCAGCTTTTCACACAGCACGTGCAGTCCGGCTTCCATACATTCGATGGCCACCCGGGCATGCTGATTCAGCGGCACAGCGATCACCACCGCTTCGAGGCCCAGTTCATCTTTATCTTTGAGCAAGTCAAGGTGATTTGTGTAAACCTTGACGTCCTGAGCGTTCGCGCCCATGACGGCCTTCAGCCCTCTGCGAGCGACGGGATGATCTCCGGTGAATGTCCGCTCAATGTTGGCCGGACGCAGGTCGGCAATGGCCACAATATCCATGTAATCGGTCGGGTGTTCGTTGATCAGAACATTGCCCTCATCGCCCGTGCCGATGAAGGCAGTTCGAACACGCTCGCCCTTCAGCGTGCCGTACCCAAAGTAGGCGGCTCCCAGGCCGGTGCCGGCAGCGACCGCTGCCTTGATAGCGTCGCGACGCGTAACATCCGCTTCGTTACGCGCTGCTGACACATCAGCAAAGTTATCCTTGCCAATCTGTTGCTGTTCGGGTGTCAAAAGCATGTCTGTCTCTCCTCAGCAGTGATCTGTCTGATGGTGAATGTTTGTGTTTTGAAATCAGGCGGTCGCCGTGGCGGGCTCTTCGCCGGTTGAGATTGTGGATTGGCGATCTTTTGTGACTTTGCCGTCAGAACGCCAGTTTGCAAAGAACTTTGTCAGGAGGCTGTCGACACCAAACCAATGTCCGCTTGGTGTGGCTGCCAGAACCAGTAGAGCGAACACTTCGATCAGGTTCTTGTTCACGAACAGGCTGTGTTCAGGCCCCGGAGCAGGTGGGACACCTGGCAGGGGCGGCATTGCCAGATAAAAGCCAAACAACATAAATGCTGCCGCAACGGCCGCAAACCGTGAGAAAAGTCCCATTAGCAGCATCAATCCCAGGGTAGTGAGCCCCACAATGGTCAACGTATCGGCGATCTCCAGGTCGGTCCAGGGTTCGGGAACCGGACCACTCGCATGCTGGTCGACGCTCAGGATCTTCTGAGCATCTTCTTTCAGGGATGCTTCCATGGCCTTGATGGGGCCACTCAGGTCAGTTCGCAGTGTCTGAATCTCTTTCCACTGAAATGCCAGCTGTTCCCATTCAAACGAGGTTTTGGCTGCGGCGCGCTTCTGTTCATACTTTCTCAACTGTTCGCGGTAATCGTCCAGCTGACCAACCTGCTGCAGGTCCTGTGTGTCCGGCTTACTCCCATTGATGTAGACAATACCGGTGACGTCCGGATTGCCGAGTACCGCACCACGGAGTTTTCTCAGATAGCCCAGGCTTCGCTTCTGTTTCTGATACAGTTTTTCGACAACATCCCGGAATCGTCTGGCATCGGCCGCGGCCTTCTTTTCTTCCTCCGTTGACTCGGGCGTCAGCGACGGAATTTTGGCCATTCCCTTAATTTTCGCCTTCAGTGCGGGGTCCAGAATCTGATCTGCGTCGATGTAGACGCGTTTCTTTTTAACGTTGACCCACATGTACTTTTTGACGGTTGCGCTTTTCCCAAACGCTGCCGGAGCCGGAACATCAAGGACCTCAGCGAACGCCATTCTGCCGTCCACTTTGCTGGCACCCCCGTGGACCAGACGCTTCAGACTTTCCTCTTGTTTATCATCCAGCTCATAGTGGTCCGCAAAAGCCTTTTCCCATGCCTTCCAGCGAGCTGAAACGACGTCGTAGTTCAGCCAGTCCAGATCGTCAGCGTCTCCGGCGAGGTTCCGAAACGTGTCCCGCATCGGTCCTTCTGAATTTTTCAGGTAGCCAGCAGACGTCCACGGTCTGGCGGAGTCAAGGGTGCTGATCTTCCACATGCCCTCATACAGCAGCTGCCATCCCAGCGCGAGGCGCAGGACGATGAGAAACAGGACAGCTCCAATGGAATAGCGTGCAGTTGTGGACACGGATGACTCCGGGATATCTGGGGAGCGATCAGCGAGCAGCCTCGGAGAAGACCACCTGTTCCTCGTCCCAGAAAATCCTTTCCGGAGGAACGCCAATCACGGTAGGCGTGACCCGCTTACCGGCCTGCGGAAACGGGATCAGGATTGCTCCTGTATACGGCAGATTATCACAACAGTGGGCAGCCTTTTCGACCCCCAGGACAAAAAACGCGGTCGAAAGAGCATCCGCAACGGCCGCAGAACTCGCAAAAACAGTCACAGACAGCGTTCCTTCGGCCGGCCAGCCGGTCCTGGGATCGAGAATATGGCCGTACCGACGGCCTCCGTGACGGTAAAACTGAATATTGGACCCGCTGGTCGACATGGCCTGATCTTTCAGCAGGACCGTTGCCAGACGGCTCTTTGTGAGCAGGGGGTTCCCGATTCCCACCGGCCAGCCGTCATTGCCGTTGTGAGTTCCGCGTGCAATCAGGCTGCTGTGACCGCCGTGCACAAGGAAGTCACTAAATTCCGGGCCCT